>MUNG01000399.1 GCA_002154585.1 Streptomyces pseudogriseolus | reverse complement strand
GCGAGTGGAAGGCGTGGCTGACGTTGAGCCGGCGGGTCCTGCGGCCCTGCGCGGCAAGTTCGGCGGCGAGCGCGGTGACGGCGTCCTCGTCGCCGGAGATCACGGTGGCGAGGGGGCCGTTGTCGGCGGCGACGGCCACCCGGCCCTCGTACGCGGCGAGCAGCGGTGTCACCTCCTCCACGGAGGCCCGTACGGAGATCATGGCGCCGCCCTCGGGGAGGTCCGCCATGAGCCGGCCGCGCACGGCGACCAGACGGCAGGCGTCCTCCAGGGTGAGGACGCCGGCGGCGTGCGCGGCGGCGATCTCGCCGACGGAGTGGCCGAGCAGCACGTCGGGCCGTACGTCCAGGCTCTCCAGCAGCCGGTACAGGGCGACCTGCACGGCGAACAGCGCGGCCTGGGTGTGGTCGGTGCGGTCCAGGAGGGCCGCCTCCGGGCTGCCGGGCGCGGCGAACAGGACGTCGCGCAGCGGCGTGTCGAGGTGGGCGTCGAGGTGGGCGCAGACGGCGTCGAAGGCGTCGGCGAACACGTCGTACGTCTCGTACAGGGTGCGGCCGGTCTCGGGGCGCTGGGCGCCCTGGCCGGAGAAGAGGAACGCGGTCCTGCCGCCGCGGGCGCGTCCGGTGGTCAGGCCGGGGTGTTCGCGCCCCTCGGCGAGGGCGGTGAGCGCCTGGGTCAGCGCGTCGGTGTCGTCGGCGCCGGCCACGACGGCCGCCCGGTCCTCCAGGTGGGCGCGGGTGGTGGCCAGGGACAGCGCGAGGTCGGCCGGTTCGGTCCCCGGGTGTGCGGCGAGGTGGTCGAGCAGGCGGCGTGCCTGGTCGCGCAGGGCGGCGGCGCCGCGGGCGGACAGCAGCCACGGCAGGGCCGGGGCGGGCCGGGACGGCGCCTCCTGCCGCGACTGCGGCTCCGGCTGCGGCTCCTGCTGCGGCTCCGACTGCGCGGGGGCGTCCGGCTCCTGGAGGATGACGTGGGCGTTGGTGCCGCTGACGCCGAAGGAGGAGACGCCGGCGCGGCGCGGGGTGCCGCCCGGCTCCCAGGCCTGCTCCTCCTGGAGCAGGCGCACGGCGCCTGAGGACCAGTCGACGTGCGGGGAGGGACGGTCGGCATGCAGGGTGCGCGGCAGGGTGCCGTGCCGCATCGCCATCACCATTTTGATGACGCCGGCGACGCCGGAGGCCGCCTGGGTGTGCCCGATGTTGGACTTCAGCGCCCCCAGCCACAGCGGGCGGTCGTCGGGCCGGTCCTGCCCGTACGTGGCGAGGAGGGCCTGGGCCTCGATGGGGTCGCCGAGGGTGGTGCCGGTGCCGTGCGCCTCGACGGCGTCGACGTCGGCCGGGGAGAGCCCGGCGGAGGCGAGCGCCTGGCGGATGACGCGCTGCTGGGCGGGGCCGCTGGGCGCGGTCAGTCCGTTGGAGGCGCCGTCCTGGTTGACGGCGGTGCCGGCGACGACGGCGAGCACCGTGTGGCCGTTGCGGCGGGCGTCGGAGAGCCGCTCCAGCAGGAGCAGGCCCACGCCCTCGGACCAGCCGGCACCGTCGGCCTCGGCGGAGAACGGCTTGCAGCGGCCGTCGGGCGACAGCGCGCGCTGCCGGCTGAACTCGACGAAGGTGTCGGGCGTGGACATCACGGTGACGCCGCCGGCCAGGGCCACGTCGCACTCCCCCGACCGCAGGGCCTGCGCCGCCAGGTGCAGGGCCACGAGCGAGGAGGAGCAGGCGGTGTCGACGGTGACGGCCGGGCCCTCGAGGCCGAAGGTGTAGGCGATACGGCCGGAGGCGACGCTGCTCGCGCTGCCGGTGGCCAGGTACCCCTCCAGCTCCTCGGGGGCTCGGCGGGCCCTGCCTGCGTAGTCGTGGTAGTTGGAGCCCACGAACACGCCGGCCCGGGCGCCGCGCATCCCCTGCGGATCGATGCCGGCGCGTTCGAACGCCTCCCAGGAGGTTTCCAGCAGCAGCCGGTGCTGCGGGTCGACGGCGACCGCCTCACGCGGTGAGATGCCGAAGAACGCCGGGTCGAACTCGGCGGCGTCGTGCAGGAATCCGCCGTGCCGGGCGTAGGTGTGGCCGATGCGGTCAGGGTCGGGGTCGTACAGGGTCTCGATGTCCCAGCCGCGGTCGCCGGGGAACGGGGTGATGGCGTCGACGCCGTCGGCGACGAGCCGCCACAGTTCCTCGGGCGAGGTGACGCCGCCGGGGAAGCGGCAGGCCATGCCGACGATGACGACGGGGTCGTCGTCCACGGACGCCGTGGGCAGCGCGGCCGCGGCGGCCGGGGCGGGGAGGGTGTCGCCGGCCTGTCCGCCGAACAGCTCGGCGTCCAGGTGGGCGGCGAGGGCGGACGCGGTCGGGTGGTCGAAGGCGAGGGTGACCGGCAGCCGCAGACCGGTGGCCTCGGCGAACCGGTTGCGCAGTTCGACCGCGGTCAGCGAGTCGAACCCGAGGTCGCGGAAGGCGCGGCCCTCCGGGACGGCGTCGGCGTCGGCGTGGCCGAGCACGGCGGCCGCCTCGTCGCGGACCTCCATGAGCAGGGCGGCGCGGCGCTCGGCGGGCGGCAGGGCGGCCAGCCGCTTGACGAGCGGCGGCCCGTCGACGGCGTCGGTCTCCTTCTGCTCCGTCCGGTCGGTGACGGCGGTGACGGCGGTCCGGGGTTCGGGGAGTTCGCGCAGCGCGGCGAAGGCGCGGACCGTGATCAGTTTCCAGTCGACGTCGGCGACGACGACGAACTCCTCGTCCTCGTCGAGCGCCTTCTGCAGGGAGGCGACGGCGAGTTCGGGGTCCATCGGCGGCACGCCGTCGCGGCGCAGCCGCTCGGCGACCTCCTCGCCGACCATGCCGCCGCCGGCCCAGGTGCCCCAGCCGACCGAGGTGGCGGGCAGTCCTTCGGCGCGCCGGCGGGCGGCGAGGGCGTCGAGGTGGGCGTTGGCGGCGGCGTAGCTGCCCTGGCCGGGTCCGCCGAGGGTGCCGGCCATGGAGGAGAACAGGACGAACGCGTTGAGGTCGAGGTGGCGGGTGGCGGCGTCGAGGGCGAGCGCCGCGTCGGCCTTGGGCCGCAGCACGTCGTGCGCCCGCTGCGGGGTGAGGGCGTCGATGAGGCCGTCGTCGATGATGCCCGCGGTGTGGAACACGGCGGTCAGGGTGCCGCCGCCGGGCAGGTCGTCGACGAGCCGCCGAACGGCCTGCGCGTCGGACACGTCGCAGGCGATGACGCTCGCCGGGGTGCCGAGTTCCGCGAGCTCGGCCACGAGGTCGTCGGCGCCGGGGGCTTCGGGACCGCGCCGCGAGACGAGCACCAGGTGCTCGGCGCCGCCGCGGGCCAGCCAGCGGGCGATGTGCCCGCCGATCCCACCGGTGCCGCCGGTGACGAGCACGGTGCCGGACGGCTTCCACACGCCCCCGGGGCGGGGTCCCTCGCCCGCGCGGACCAGCCTGCGGGCGAAGATCCCCGACGGGCGCACGGCGAGGTGGTCCTCCTCCAGCGTGCCGGACAGGGCGGCGGCCAGGCGTCGCGCGGCACGGGCGTCGAACTGCTCGGGCAGGTCGAGAAGCCCGCCCCAGCGCTGCGGGTACTCCAGGGCCGCGATGCGCCCCAGACCCCAGCTCATCGCCTGGAGCGGGCTGAGCAGCGGGTCGCCGCGGCGGACGGTGACGGCGCCGCGCGTGGCGCACCACATGGGCGCCTCCACCTGCGCGTCGCCGAGCGCCTGGAGCAGGGCGGTCATCAGCACCATGCCGGTGGGCAGCACGCCCTCCGGGGACCACGGCGACTCGTCCAGCGCGAGCAGCGAGAGCACCCCGCCGACGACGGTGTCCTCACTGTGCTGCCGCAGGAGGTCGGCCATGCGGTCGCGCTCGGCCTCGGCCTCCCCGGCGACCAGGACGCGTGCCTCGGCCCCGTGCGCGCCGACGGCCTCGACCACGCCCCGTACGAGGGGGTCGTCCTCGTGTCCGGCAGGTACGACGATCAGCCAGGTGTCCCGGAGCACGTCGGCGCGGGCGGGCGGTTCGGCGCAGGGCCGCCAGGTCACCCGGTAGCGCCAGCGGTCGAGGGTCGAGCGGGCGATCCGGTCTCGCCGCCAGGACGACAGGGCCGGCACGACCTCGGCCAGCGAGCGGACGTCGGCGATCCCGAGGTCCTCGGCGAGCGCGTCGACGTCCTGGTTCTCGACGCTGTTCCAGAACGCGTCGTCGAGCAGGTCCGCGCCCTCGGGGACGGTGGGGTCGGCGGCCCGGCGGCCGGCAGTTTCGAGCCAGTAGTGGCGACGCTGGAAGGCGTACGTGGGCAGGTCGACGCGGCGCGGGGACAGCCCCGCGAAGGCGGGCGTCCAGTCGACGGCGACACCACGCGCCCATGCCTCGCCCAGAGACGTGTACAGGCGATCCAGGCCGCCCTCGCCCCGGCGCAGCGACCCTACGACCACGGCGTCGGCACCGGCGGCTTCCACCGTCTCGGCCACCGGCACGGTCAGTACGGGGTGCGGACTCATCTCCAGGAACGCGCCGTGTCCGGACTGCGCCAGCCGACGCACGACCGGCTCCAGCAGAACGGTCTGACGCAGGTTCCGGTACCAGTACCCGGCATCCGTCTCACCGGCG
>MUNG01000398.1 GCA_002154585.1 Streptomyces pseudogriseolus | reverse complement strand
AACCGGGTCGCGCCCACGGCGACGGCGTTCGTGCACCGCCGCTCCCGCGTGCTCGCCCAGTACCTCGCGTCCTGGAACCCCGGCAGCGGCGACGGCTCGACGATCCGGGCCTGGCTGACGGACACTCACCAGGCCCTGCGCCCACACGCGTCCGGCACCGCGTACCAGAACTACACCGACCCCGGCCTCACCGACTGGCGCCGCGCCTACTACGGCGAGGCCGCCCCGCGCCTGTCCCGGCTGAAGCGGCGCTACGACCCGGACCGCGTCTTCACGACCCCGCAGACCCTCTGAGCCCCGCAGCTCTCGTGAGCCTCTGCGCCTCTCGGGACAGACCGAGGGCCCGTGANNGACGGAGATCACGGGCCCTCGCCGTGCGGTCGTGTCGTCGTCAGGCCGCCAGGTCCCGCTCCTCGGGCTCGGAGCCCGCGGCCCGGCCCCTGCTCCGCTCGGCCACCCGCCGTCGCTGCCCCTGCGGCCGCGCCGCGATCAGCCAGCCGGCCTTCGGCGACCGCTCCACCGCCCGCATCAGCGGCGTCAGCAGCGCCATGGCGAGCGGCGACAGCAGCAGCGCGACCGCCGTGCCCAGCGCCAGTCCGCCCACCACGTCCGTCGGGTAGTGCACGCCCATGTAGACGCGGATGAAACCGCCGATCAGGCCCAGCACCAGGGCGACCAGGCCGAAACGCCGGTTGGCCAGGAACAGACCCACCGCCAGCGCCATGCAGAGCGTCGCGTGGTCGCTCACGAAGGAGAAGTCGTCCTTGCCGTCGACGAGCACCTCGAGCCCCTCATGGTCGTTGAACGGCCGTGGCCGCTCGACGAATCCGCGGATCGGCACGTTCACCAGGACCGCGACGCCCGCCGCGAGCGGCGCCCACACCAGGGCCGCCACCGATGACGCGGCGTCAGGCCCGCCGCGCTGACGCACGCCCCACCAGCACCACAGCACCATCGCGACGAGGCCGAACAGCACCCCGTACTCACCGACGAACTCCATGACGTGGTCGAACCACGGCGGGGCGGCCTTGGCCAGGCCGTTGATGTCGTAGAGCAGGTCGACGTCGGGGTTCGACCCGGAATCGGCGAGTCCAGCCATGGTGCTGCGGCCCCTTCGTCATGTCGTCCGGCGCGCGGACGCGCGCCGTGTCTGCCACCCCCGTGGTCTGTAGATCCGCTCGTCCGCTCGGCTACGAGAACAGGAACGCACGGTCCCCGTCGATACGTTCCACACTCCACCGAAAGATCACGCAGACGTTATCGAAGAGAGATGCGTCTTCGCAGCTCAGACGGGCGTTTGTCGCTCCGCTCACACCGTCGTGGGGAGCGCTTTCGCGCCATCTTCCGTGACCCGGGTGGCACCAAAGTAGTCAGGAGTGTCGATCGGGTCGAATCGGATCACCGCGCCGGGACGCGGCGCGTCGATCATGTACCCGCCGCCGACATAAATGCCCACATGCCGGATGGCCCGCGAATTGGTCAGGTCGTCCGAGAAGAACACCAGATCACCCGGCAGCAGCTCGTCCCGGGCCGGATGCGGACCCGCGTTGTACTGGTCGTTCGCCACCCGGGGCAGCTCGATTCCCACCGTCTCGTACGCGGCCTTCGTCAGACCCGAGCAGTCGAAGCGTCCTCCCTGGTCAGCGGTGCCGTTGCCGCCCCAGAGATAGGGCGTGCCGAGCTTCTTCTGTGCGAACGCGATCGCCCCGGCGGCCTGCCGCGAGGGATCCACCCGCCCCACGGGCGCGGCGAAGCTCTTCTCCAGCTCCCGGATGCGCTGCACATAGTTCTGCGTCTCCTGGTAGGGCGGCACACCCCCGTACTTGATGACCGCGTACGCCCCCGCGTTGTACGAGGCGAGCATGTTTTCGGTCAGATTCCCGCCCACGTCCTTCACATAGGACGCGAGCGCGCAGTCGTATGCCGCCGCCGACGGGATCGCGTCCTTCGGGTCCCACACGTCACGGTCCCCGTCCCCGTCCCCGTCGATGCCGTGCGTGGCCCAGGTGCCGGGGATGAACTGCGCGATGCCCTGCGCCGCCGCATGGCTCTGCGCCTTGGGGTTGAACCCGCTCTCCTGGTAGAGCTGGGCGGCGAGCAGGGCCGGATTGATGGCAGGGCAGTAGTTGCCCCACTTCTGCACGAGTGCCTGATACGCGGCCGGCACGCTCCCCTTGGCGAGCGCCTTGCCCGCACCGCCGCCCACCCCGTTGGCGAGGTTCCCCGCGATGACGTAGACCCCGACGGCGAGCAGCATCACGAAGGCGAGCGCGGAGCTGACGGCGACCCCTGCCGCGATCCATGCCTTACGCACCGTCAACCGCCTTTCGCCGTCCGGCAGTCCACCGCCGACCGTCAGTGTAGAGGCGGCACCCCCTCTTCGGGATGATCACGGACGACATTGGCGCGGTTGCTGCGACGGTCCCCTCCAGCCGCACTCCGCCCACAGCACCTTCCCGCCGGACGGTCCTCCCGGTTCCCCCAGCCGCGAGGCGCCCCAGGCGTCGGCGTACGCCCGGACAAGGGCCAGTCCCCGTCCGCTCTCCGAGCCCTCGTCCGGCATGACGCCGTGCGCGAAGCCGGCGCCCAGCCCGGAGGGGACGGCCGGGTCCTTGTCCCACACCCCCAGCCGCAGCTGCCCGGACGCCAGGGGGCTGATGTGCAGCGCGTACGGACCGCCGGTGTGCAGATGGGCGTTGGTCAGCAGCTCCGAGGCGAGCAGTTCGGCGGTGGGGGCGAGCCCGCCGAGCTTGTAGGCGGCCAGTACGGACCGCAGGGTCGAGCGGGCGATCCCCGGTGAGCGTGGATCGCGCGAGAGGTGAAGGGTGTAGGACCAGGGCGGGGCTACGGTGGACATGGAAGTCTCCGATCAGCGAGGTGTGTTGGATGCGTGCGAACGGGAGCCCAGGCATGCCGACCCGTCGATCGGTGCGCTTCTGGGCGGGGCGCCTGGTAACCAAGCTAGCCGCGTTCAGCTAACGCATTAGCCAGATCTCTAGATCTACATTAGCCTCCACCCGAGTGGGTGACCGTAGCGCCGAGGGGACGTCAGGAAACGTGAGAACCAGCCCGACAGGCCGTCAGCTCCGACTTGGCTCCGAGCTGCGGAAACTGCGCGAGCGCGCGGGACTCACCGCCACAGAGGCCGGTCAACTGCTCGGCGTGAAGCAGAACCAGATCAGCAATACGGAAGCCGGTCGCATCGGTGTGAGCCCGGAACGGGTACGCACGCTGGCGCACCACTACAAATGCGGCGACCCGGCGCTCGTCCAAGCCCTCAGCGACATGGCCGCAGACCGCAAGCGCGGCTGGTGGGAGGAGTACCGCGAAATCCTCCCCGCCGCGTTGTTGAACCTGGCCGAAGTCGAGCACCACGCGACTCGCCTACGCAGCGCCGTGACCGTCCACATCCCCGGCCTGCTTCAGACCACCGAACACGCACGCGAACTGTTCCGGCAGGTCGTGCCTGAGTTCCCACCGCCGGACATCGAGCACCGGGTGTCCTTCCGCATCAAGCGCCAGGCCGTGCTGTACCGAGACTCCGCCGTCCCGTACCACGCCGTGATCCACGAGGCGGCGCTACGCATGCAGTTCGGCGGCCCGGTGACCGCCCGCGCGCAACTGCAACACCTGCTGGACATGAGCGAGCGTGAGCACATCACCATCAGAGTGCTGCCGTTCACGGCCGGAGGCTTCCCGGGGTCGGGGCAGTCGATCTTCTACTCGCACGGCCCCATCCCTCAGCTCGACACCGTCCATCTTGACCAGTCCCACGGACCCGTGTTCCTCGATGCCGAGGCTCAACTGGACATGTACCGCGTCCTGCTCGACCGTTTGGACTCGAGGGCGCTCGCCCCGGACAAGTCACGCGACGTCATCCACCACCTCGTCCGAGACCTGTGAGAGGAAACGCGATGTCCGGACTCAACTGGCAGAAGTCATCTCTGTGCGGCTCGGGAGACTCCTGCGTGCACATAGCCGCCGGCCCCGCCGGGATCCACATAACCGAGTCCGCCGATCCCCGCGGAACGATCCTCACCACCACCCCCGACGCCTTCCGCGTCCTACTCCACTCCCTCAAGGGAGAACCCCACCGGACCCCTGAGGCGCCCGTCCTCGAAGTGACCACCGCCGGCGACGGCGACACCGTCCGCCTCCACACTTCCGGAGCCCTCGGTGCGCCCGCCGTCACCACCGACCGCCGCCGCTGGGACGCCTTCGTCCAGGGCGTACGCGCGGGCGAGTTCGACCACTTCACGGTGTAGCCGTCGGCGCGCTCCGATGCCGGAACGAAAGTCGTCACGGTTCGTTGTGAAGCATCACCCAGCGTGATACACAGAGTGACGATACGACTCTTCACCCGTCGGAGCGCGCCCCTCCCGGAGTCCGGCGCGCGCCGGTGGCAAGCTATTCCTACGAAACCCGCCAACAGATGACGCCAAGTCGACATACGACGGCGTCATCGTCGGCGACAATGAGGCCTGACCTCTGCACCCCCGCAGAGGATGCGGAACTACCCATACAGGGGCGGTGACTTACATGCTCTTTGCGGCCGACGAGGGAGACATCAACACCATCATCGGCGGGATCGCTCCGGACTGGGGCCCCTTCGGCAGCCTGGGCAACGAGGCCAAGGTGATGATCGAAGTGGTCATGGCCGTCGCCATCCTCATCTGCCTCGGCATCGCCATCTGGGGGGCGGCCAAACAGCGCATCGGCGCCACCGCGCTGCGGGACACCTTCTCCGCCGAACAGGGCAAGGGCCTCATCATCGCGGGACTCACGGGCGTTTTCATCATCGGGTCGCTCGGCACCCTGTTCACCATCGTGTACGGCATGGCCGTCTGACGCCGCATCACCGCTTCCGACCGGGCACGCCCGGCACCCCCTCCATCCCACCCGCCCGTCGTGCCCACCGGCTGAGGTTGCGTTTCCCTGATGTCCAGTCACCACACCACGCCCGAGCGGCGGCCGGTACGGCTACCGTCGTACGTGGAGTACACGGAGTACGAGGTGTTTCCGCACGACGCTGAGGGGGCGTACGCGGCATGAGTCTCGGAGACGACACGGGCCGGACCCGCACCCGCCTGCCGGAGGGGAGCGGCGACCCGTACGGCGGCGCGCGCAGAAACGGGCGGTCGTCGTCGCGCAGCCTGGTCACCGTCGTCGGCGTGGTGGTCCTCCTCATCGCGGCCATCGCCTTCGCGAACCGTGGAGGCGGGGATTCCGACGGGGAGGAGGGGGCGGACTCCCCCAAGGCGGCGGCGACGGCCCCGTCGGGCGAGAAGCCCGTCTCCGCGGGTGCGGCCGGTATCCCGGCGGGCTTCGCCCACGACCGGCAGGGGGCGGAGAGCGCGGCGGCCAACTACTCCGTAGTGCTGGGTTCCGACGGCATGTTCAAGAAGGACAGCCGGCACTCCATCCTCGGGACCATCTACACCCCCGATGCCGCGGAGAAGCTCCGCCCCGCAATGGATCAGGCCTACTCCGCGGACTTCCTGAGCAAGCTGGGTCTCGATGCGAACGGCAACCCTCCGCAGGGCAGCACCTTCGTCTCGCGCACCATCCCGGTCGGCACGAGGGTCGAGCAGTACGACGACACCAACGCCCGCGTTGCGGTCTGGTACATGGGCCTGATCGGCATGTCCGGCGAGAAGTCGATCGACCCGGTGACCACCACCTGGAAGACCTGGACCTTCGAACTTCAGTGGATCGACGGAGACTGGAAGATCTCCGCCGACACCCAGAAGGACGGCCCTGCTCCGGTCCCCGGAGATGACAGGGCCGCCAGCTCTGAAGAGATCAGCAAGGCTGTCGAGGAGTACGGAGGGTTCACATATGCCCGGTAGCCCGCGTCACGTACTCAAGCTCGCCGCGGTGGTCGCCGCTGTACCGGCGGCCGCCGTCGGACTGGCCGGGCGCGCCGTCGCGGCGCCCACTCCGGCACCGAGCGACGATCCCTGCGACCTTCTCATCGGCCCTGCGAAGCAGTACTGCGAGCGGGACGAGGGCGGCTCCGGAGGAGGTGGTGGAGAGCGCTCCACCTTCAACGACCCCACCTCCGCCCTGGACCCCCTCGCCTCCCTCGCCCGCGGCTGCGCCGACGCCGCGTCCTGGACGGTCAAGCAGCTCAGCGCCGCCGTCGAGGACACCGCGAAGGTGGACTTCACCAACGACACGTTCCTCCAGCAGTACGCCGTCGTCTTCGCCGCGTCGACGATCCTCACCCTGCTGCTGTGGCTGCTCGCGGTCGCCAAGCGGGCCGTCCGCGGTGTGCCGCTGACCACCGCCCTGTCCGAGGCGATCGGCTTCCTCTGGCTGACCGTGCTCGCCTCCGCCTTCACCCCGCTGATCCTCTACACCGTCGTCTCCGCGACCGACGGCGTCACCGACGTGCTGGCGAAGGCGACGGGCGACCAGACGGACACGTTCTTCGGGACGTTCTCCGCCGCCCTGGAGAAGGGGAACGACATCGGCGGCGGCCCGATCATGCTGATCGTCGTCTCCCTCGTCTCGATCCTCGCGGCCGGCGTCCTCTGGCTGGAGCTGGTGATCCGCGCCGCCCTGCTCTACGTCGGCGCCCTCCTCGGCACCGTCGTGTACGCGGGCCTGGTCGACAAGAACCTGTGGGGCCACGTCCGCCGCTGGGCGGGCATCATGATCGCCGTGATCATGGTGAAGCCGGTCATCGTGATCGTGCTCGGCCTGGCCGGCGCGCTCTCCGCCGACGACGGCCCGGACGCCTTCTCCGCCGTGGTCTCCGGACTGGCGATCATCCTGCTCGCCATCTTCGCCTCGGCGATGATCTACCGCTTCGTCCCCGGCTTCGGCGACGAGATCGCCGGCTCCCGCAACAACCGCATCATGCAGGGCGCCGAGGGCAAGGCGGCCGCCGTCATCAGCTCGCCGGCCACCCTGGTCGCCCAGGGCATCAAGACCCACAGCACCCGCGCCGACAACCACGGCGGCGGCCAGTCCTCCGCGCCCCGCCCGGCCAACCCCGCCTCCGGGGGAGTCGCCGCGCACAGCTCCCGCCCCTCGGGCGGCGGCGGATCCGGGTCCTCCGCCGCGCCCGCGCCCCGGTCGGCGAGCCCGGTGAACACCCCGCACGCCGGCACCCGCAACAGCAGCACCAACCGCAACGGAGGTGAAGGGCGTTGACGACCGAGTCCCATCTGTCCCCCGCGGTCACGCCCCGCCGTACGTATCTGATCGGCCGCGCCCGGCCGAACGCGATCGTCGGCCGCAATCGCGAGACCGGTGAGATCGCGCTCATCGTCATCGGCGCGTTCCTCGGCATGATGTGCGGGCTCCTCGTCCCCGTCCTGTCCGTACGGATCGTGCTGCTGGCGGGTCTGCCGATGCTCGCGCTCGCCGCCGTGTACGTGCCGTACAAGCACCGCACGTTCTACAAGTGGTTCGAGATCAACCGCAGTTACAAGCGCACCCTGCGCAACGGCGCCACCTACCGCTCCGGGGTCGTCGAGGCCGGCACCCGGCTCGACGGCCGCGAGGTGGAGGTCGGACCGCCGCCCGGCATCGGCAGGATCACCTGGCTCTCCGCACCGTTCGGGCCCGACGAGATCGCCGTGCTGCTGCACGCCGACCGCAAGACCGTCACCGCCGCCATCGAGATCGAGGGCCCCGGCGTCGGCCTGCGCGACTCCGAGGACCAGGAGGCCCTCGTCGACCGCTTCGGCACGCTGCTCAAGCACGTGGCGAACGGCGACGGCTTCGTCACCCGCCTCCAGATGCTCGCCCGCACCCTGCCCGCCGACCCCGACGCGCACGCCAAGGACGTCGCCGTACGCGGCGACGACAAGGCGCCCGCCTGGCTCCAGCAGTCGTACGACCAGCTCCAGTCGATGGTGTCGACCAGCAGCGAGCAGCACCGCGCCTACCTCGTCGCCTGCATGCACTACAACCGCGAACTGGCCGCCGAGGCCAACACCATGGCCCGCGCCATGCGCAGCCAGGGCGGCGGCCGGGTCGACCGGGACGCGGGCCTCGCCGTCGTCATGGCCCGCGAGCTGACCGACATCTGCTCCCGGCTCCAGGAGGCCGACATCCGCGTACGCCAGCCGCTCGGCCAGAGCAGGCTGTCCTCGCTGATCCACTCCATGTACGACCCGGACCACCCGATCGACCACATCCAGGCCATGTCCCAGCGCAACGCCTGGCCGGCCGAGCTGGACGCCACGGAACCCACGTATCTCCAGGCCAAGACCCGCGAGTCCGCCACCCGCGCCCCCTGGTGCCACGCCACGGCCTGGGTGAAGGAGTGGCCGATGACCCCGGTCGGCGTGAACTTCCTCGCGCCGCTGCTCGTCCACACCCCGGACGTGATCCGCACGGTCGCCGTCACGATGGACCTCGAACCCACCGAGGTCGCCATCGAACGCATGCTGACCGAGAAGACCAACGACGAGGCGGAGGCATCCCGCGCCGCCAAGATGAACCGGACCGTCGACCCCCGCGACGTCGCCGCGCACAGCCGTCTCGACCAGCGCGGCGAGGACCTCGCCAGCGGCGCCGCGGGCGTCAACCTGGTCGGCTACATCACCGTCTCCTCCCGCACACCCGAGGCCCTGGCCCGCGACAAGCGGACGATACGGGCCTCGGCCGGAAAGTCGTACCTGAAGCTGGAGTGGTGCGACCGCGAGCACCACCGCGCGTTCGTGAACACTCTCCCGTTCGCCACCGGCATTCGTAGGTAGGGGCTGAGCTGAAGATGCGGGATCCGCTGTCCGTCGTCACCGACGCCTTCACGTCCTTCCTGTTCGGGAAGGTCGAGACGACCCGGCTGCCGGTACGCACGTCCACGGGCCAGGCGCAGGCGGTGTACCTGCCGACCGCCGCGCCCGGCCTCGGCGACTCCGGCGTCATCATCGGCCGCGAGGTCTACTCCGGGAAGGGCTACATCTACGACCCCTTCCAGCTCTACGGCCAGCAGCTCCCCGCCCCCCACTGGCTGGTCCTCGGCGAGTCCGGCAACGGCAAGTCCGCGCTGGAGAAGACGTACGTCCTGCGCCAGCTGCGTTTCCGCGACCGCCAGGTCGTCGTCCTGGACGCCCAGGGCGAGGACGGCGTCGGCGAGTGGAACCTCGTCGCGCAGGAGCTCGGCATCACCCCCATCCGGCTGGACCCGATGGCCGCCCTGGACCACGGCATCCGGCTCAACCCGCTCGACCCGTCCATCACCACGACGGGCCAGCTGGCGCTGCTGCGCACCATCATCGAGGTCGCCATGGGGCACGGCCTCGACGAGCGCTCCGGCTTCGCCCTGAAGGTCGCGCACGCCTACGTCAACGAGACCGTCGTCGAACGCCAGCCGGTGCTCTCCGACATCGTCGACCAGCTCCGCCACCCCGAACCGGAGTCGGCCGAGGCGATGAACGTCGCCATAGACGACGTCCGGGCGTGGGGCCTGGACGTCGCGCTGGTCCTCGACCGCCTGGTCGACGGTGACCTGCGCGGCATGTTCGACGGCCCGACGACCGTCGGCATCGACCTCGACGCCCCGCTCATCGTCTTCGACCTGTCCCACATCGACCGCAACTCCATCGCCATGCCGATCCTCATGGCGATCGTGGGCGTGTGGCTGGAGCACACCTGGATCCGCCCCGACCGGAAGAAGCGCATCTTCCTGGTCGAGGAGGCCTGGCACATCATCAACAGCCCGTTCGTGGCGCAGCTGTTCCAGCGGCTGCTCAAGTTCGGCCGGCGCCTCGGCCTGTCCTTCGTCGCGGTCGTCCACCACCTGTCCGACGTGGTGGACGGAGCGGCGGCCAAGGAGGCCGCGGCCATCCTGAAGATGGCCTCGACCCGCACCATCTACGCCCAGAAGGCGGACGAGGCGCGGGCCACGGGCCGGGTGCTCGGCCTGCCCCGGTGGGCCGTGGAGATCATCCCCACGCTCACCCCCGGCATCGCCGTCTGGGACGTCAACGGCAACGTCCAGGTCGTCAAACACCTGGTCACCGAGACGGAACGCCCCCTGGTCTTCACCGACCGCGCGATGACCGAGTCGTCCTCCGACCTCGCCGACGACGCCCTGCGCGCCGCCGAACTGGAGGCGGAGGAGCGGGCGGCGGCCTTCATGGAACAGCACGTCGGGGACTCCGAGTCCACGGTGGCGTAAGAGCGGCATGAGGGGGACGCATGAGACCGGACGAGCGGCGCGGGCAGAGCGGCGGCCAGAGCGGCGGCATCCCGGACGGACTGCTCGTCGGGGTGCTCGCCTTCCTTCTCGGCATGACGGCAATGGTGTGGACGGCCACCGGCCTGGCGGGCCTCTTCGCCCACGGCCACTGGCCGTCCGGCCTCTCCTTCACCCACACGCCGCTCGCGGTGCGCCACCTGATCGCGAACCCGCACGACCTTCCAGGCGCCTGGCCCGACGCCCCGCCCGCCGACCTCTCCGGCTACGGCCTCTTCTGGGGCCTGCTCATCGGCCAGCTGATGATCGTGGTGGTCCTCACCGTGTTCGTCCTGGGCACGGTGGCCCGATGGCGGGCCGTACGGGCGCGGAGGCGGGCGGAGGTACGGGCCGCGCAGGCCCCCGCGCCGCCGAAGCCGATGCCGATGCCGGAACCGAAGCCGATGCCGGCCCCTGAGCCTGAGCCCGAGCCGGTCCAGGAGCCCGGTCCCGCGCCCGTGCACGAGGTCCCCGCCC
>MUNG01000397.1 GCA_002154585.1 Streptomyces pseudogriseolus | reverse complement strand
CCCGGTTCGAGGGGCTGCCGAAGGGACACGACGGGCGGGAGCTCGGTCCCCAGGAGCTGAGCGCCTACTGGGGGAACGTCGAGATCCCCTACCGCCCGTACTACGCCTACGAGGAGACCCTCGCCACGGTCGGGGACGAGAGCGGCATCGCCAACTCCCTGCTGTCCGCCTTCGAGCGGCTGACCGCCGTCATCACCGACCGCGAGGTCACCTCCCTGCCGCCCCTTCCCGAGTCCGTGCGCCTGCGCTGCCGCGACGCCTACCTGAGACGGCGGCCGCCGGCTTCCTCGTCGCCTACGCCGCGGAGAACCGCACCTGGGCCGACTGGGTCCGCCATCTGCTGCGCAGGGCGGGCTGCGACGTCACCCTGCACGACATCTCGACCGGTCCCCTGACGCCGTCCGACCCGTCCGTCCGCACCGTGGTGCTGCTGTCCAAGGTGTTCGAGAACTCCCGGCACGCCGCCTCCGTACGGCACGCCCTCACCGGCTGGGCGGACGACACCGGCCGCTCCCCGGTCGTCGCGGTGCGCGTGGACGAGGTGCAGCACCTGCCGGAGAGCTTCGTCGACCTGCTCCGCCTCGACGAGGGGGAGTGCGTGACC
Organism: Streptomyces pseudogriseolus; assembly: GCA_002154585.1. GTDB lineage: Bacteria > Actinomycetota > Actinomycetes > Streptomycetales > Streptomycetaceae > Streptomyces > Streptomyces pseudogriseolus. Next base: position 313 of record MUNG01000397.1, on the reverse strand, counting down.
GCCCTGCTGCGCGCCCTCGACCTGCCCCTCCAGCCGGTGGAGTCGGCGTCCTCCGCACCCCGCTTCCCCGGCAACACACCGGCCATCTGGAACGCGCCGCAGCGCAGCGCCACCTTCACCGGACGCAACACGATCCTGGAGCGGGTGCGCAACCAGCTCGGCGGAACCGGCGGGCCGCCGCAGCCGCAGGCCCTGTGGGGGCTCGGGGGAGTAGGGAAGACCCAGCTGGCCGTCGAGTACGTGCACCGCTTCATGGCGGACTACGACCTGGTGTGGTGGACGTCCGCCGAGCACATCGACGACGTCGTCGCCT
>MUNG01000396.1 GCA_002154585.1 Streptomyces pseudogriseolus | reverse complement strand
GACCGGGACGCCCTGACCGCCGCCCTGTCCGGCGCGGCCGACGGAGCACAGGCCGTCCTGTCCCTCCTCGCCCTCGACGACACCCCGCACCCCGGCCACCCGCTGCTGCCGAACGGGTTCGCGGCCACCGTCGCCCTCGTCCAGGCCATGGACCACCTCGACACCCGGCTGCCGGTGTGGTTCCTGACCCGCGGCGCCGTCGCCACCGCGCCCGGAACAGCCCCCGACCGCCCGTCGCAGGCCCTGGTCTGGGGCTTCGGCCGGGTCGTCGCGCTGGAACAGGCCGACTGCTGGGGCGGGCTCGCCGACCTGCCCGCCGACCTCGACGACCGCGCGGCCGACCGCCTGATCGCGGTTCTCGCCGGCGCCGACCACGAGGACCAGATCGCTGTCCGCCCCACCGGCGTCCTCGGCCGCCGCCTGGAACGCGCAGCCACCGGCGGACTGCCCGGCCGCCGCACCTGGAAGCCGGACGGCACCGTCCTCGTCACCGGCGGCACCGGCGCCCTCGGCCGGCACGTCGCCCGCTGGCTCGCCCGCTCCGGCGCCGCCCACCTGCTGCTGGTCAGCCGCTCCGGACCCGACGCGGAAGGCGCCGCCGCCCTGCGGGAGGAGCTCGCCTCCCTCGGCGCCCACGCCGAACTGGCCGCCTGCGACATCGCCGACCGGGACGCCCTCGACTCGCTCCTGGCCGGCATCCCCGCCGACCGGCCCCTGACCGCCGTCTTCCACACCGCGGCCGTCCTCGACGACGGCGTCATCGGCTCCCTCACCCCGGACCGGCTCGCCCACGTCCTGCGGGTCAAGGTGGGCGGCGCCCTCAACCTCGACGCCGCCACCGCCGGCCTCGACCTGTCCGCGTTCGTCCTGTTCTCCTCCTCGTCCGGCGTCTTCGGCAGCCCGGGACACGGCAACTACGCCCCCGGCAACGCCTTCCTCGACGCCCTCGCCGAGGACCGGCGCGCCCGCGGACTGCCCGCCACCGCCGTGGCCTGGAGCGGCTGGGCCGACGGCGGCATGGCTTCCGGCAACGTCGGCGAACGCCTCGAGCGGCACGGCGTACGCCTGATGGACCCCGCCGTCGCCGTCACCGCCCTCCAGGACGCCCTGGACCACGACGACACGGCGCTCGTGGTCAGCGACATCGACTGGGAGGTCTTCGGCGCCGAACTCGACAAGGGCCGCCCCCGCCGCCTGTACGCCGCCGTGCCCGACCTCGAGCGGCTGCGCGCCAACCGGCCCGCGCCCGGCGGCGCCGGCGACGGCGCCGAGCCGGGGGAGACCGGCGAAGGACTCCTCGCCCAGCTGGCCGCCCTCTCCGACGCCGACCGCAGGCACGCGCTGCTGCACCTCGTCCGCGCCCACATCGCCTACGTCCTCAACCACCCGAGCCCCGACGACGTCGAACCGGCCCGCGCCTTCCGCGAACTCGGCTTCGACTCGCTCACCTCCGTCGAACTGCGCAACGCCCTCGGCGAGGCGACCGGCATGCGGCTGCCCGCCACCCTCGTCTACGACTACCCGACCCCGGCCGCGCTCGCCGAGCACCTCGACGAACAACTCGCCCCGAGGCAGCGCCCGTCCGCCTCCGCCCCCGCGGCCACCACGGTGTCCCGCGCGGACACCGCGGAGGACCCCGTCGTGATCGTCGGCATGGCCTGCCGCTTCCCCGGCGACGCCGACACCCCCGAGGGGTTCTGGCGGCTCCTCGCCGACGGCGCCGACGTGATGGGCCCCTTCCCCGATGACCGGGACTGGGACCTGGAGACGCTCCACGACCCCGAACCCGGACGGGCCGGCCACACCTCCACCCTCACCGGCGGCTTCCTCGCCGGCTTCGCCGACTTCGACCCGAGCGTGTTCGCCATCTCGCCGCGTGAGGCCCTCGCGATGGACCCGCAGCAGCGGCTGCTGCTGGAGATGGCGTGGGAGACCTTCGAGCGGGCCGGGATCGATCCGCGCAGCCTGCGCGGCAGCCGCACCGGCGTCTTCGCCGGCACCAACTACCAGGACTACACCTCCCGTCCCATCGCACCGGGCGACGAGGTCGGGGCCCACCTGAGCAACGGCACCTCCGCCGCCGTCATGTCGGGCCGGCTGTCCTACACCTTCGGTCTCGAGGGCCCGGCCGTCACCGTCGACACCGCCTGCTCGTCCTCCCTGGTCGCCCTGCACCTGGCCGTGCGGTCGCTGCAGGCGGGGGAGTGCGACCTGGCCCTCGCCGGCGGTGTCACCGTGATGTCGACGCCCGGTCTGTTCGTGGACTTCAGCCGTCAGCAGGGGCTGGCTGCGGACGGGCGCTGCAAGGCGTTCGCGGACGCGGCGGACGGTACCGGGTTCTCCGAGGGCGGCGGTCTGCTGCTGGTGGAGCGGCTGTCGGACGCGCGGGCGAACGGGCATCCGGTGCTCGCGGTGGTGAAGGGCAGTGCGGTCAACCAGGACGGTGCGTCGAACGGTTTGAGTGCGCCGAACGGTCCGTCGCAGCAGCGGGTGATCCGTGCCGCGCTGGCGGACGCGGGGCTCACCGCGGCCGACGTGGACGCGGTGGAGGCGCACGGGACGGGGACGCGGCTGGGTGACCCGATCGAGGCGCAGGCTTTGCTGGCCACCTACGGTCAGGGCCGTCCCGCCGAGCAGCCGCTGTATCTGGGCTCGGTGAAGTCCAAC
>MUNG01000395.1 GCA_002154585.1 Streptomyces pseudogriseolus | reverse complement strand
GTCTTGCCGGTGCCCGGCGGGCCGTGCAGCAGGAGCAGCCGGCCCGAGATGTCCTCGGGGGTGGTCTTCATCAGACGGTCCATCGCGTCCGCGACGGGGGCGGTGTAGTTGGGCCGGATCTCCTCCCAGGTGCCGGCCGCGATCTGCCGGGTGGTGCGGTGCGGGCCGCGCCGCGGGGAGACGTACCAGAACCCCATGGTGACGTTCTCCGGCTGCGGTTCGGGCTCGTCGGCCGCGCCGTCGGTGGCCTCCTCCATGATCCGCTGTGCCAGGTCGGCGCTGGTCGCGGTCACCGTGACGTCGGCGCCCCGGTTCCAGCGGGAGACCAGCAGGGTCCAGCCGTCCCCCTCGGCCAGGGTGGCGCTGCGGTCGTCGTCCTTGGCGAGCCGCAGCACCCGCGCGTCCGCAGGCAGGAGCGTCGCGTCGGACCGGACGCGTTCGATGTTGACGGCGTGCGAGTAGGGCTGCTCGCCCGTCGCGAAGCGGCCGAGGAACAGCGCGTCGAGGACGTCGGACGGGGAGTCGTTGTCGTCGACGTTGAGCCGGATAGGCAGGGCGTCGTGCGGTTGCGCGGACATGCCGCCATGATCGGTCACACGAGCGCCCCGTGCACCCGATTTGCCGGGTGCGCCCGCGCGCGTCGCGTCGCTCCCGTGTCCCGGTGTCTGCCGTCGAGCTGCCGTCGAAGTGTCAGAAAGTCGTACCGTCCAGGTGTTTGTCCGGTACTCAACGGTAATAACTTTGACATGAACACTTCCGCTCAACACGCGTAGTTGGTACCACGGTTGAGGCAGAGATCCTGCTAAAGGGAGGTTCCATGAGACGTTCCCGACTTGTCCTCTTCCTCACCGCCCTCGTCCTCGCCGTCACCGCCGCCCTCACCGGGGCGACCGCTGCGCAGGCCTCCACACAGGCGGCCCCCGGCCCGTACGTGGCCCTGGGCGACTCCTACGCCTCCGGAGTCGGCGCCGGCAGCTACATCTCCTCCAGCGGCGACTGCAAGCGCAGCACGAAGGCCCACCCGTACCTCTGGGCGGCCGCCAACTCCCCCTCGTCCTTCTCCTTCACGGCCTGCTCGGGCGCCCGAACGGGTGATGTTCTCTCCGGGCAGCTCGGCCCGCTCTCCGCGAGCACCGCCCTCGTCTCGATCAGCATCGGCGGCAACGACGCGGGATTCGCGGATGTCATGACGACCTGTGTGCTCCAGTCCGACAGCTCCTGCCTCTCCCGCATCGCCACCGCCCGGGCCTTCGTCGACTCGACGCTGCCCGGCAGGCTCGACGGCGTCTACACGGCGATCCGGGACCGGGCGCCCAACGCCCATGTCGTGGTGCTCGGTTACCCCCGCTTCTACCGGCTCGGCACCAGCTGCATCGGCCTCTCCGAGACCAAGCGGAAGGCCATCAACGACGCCTCCGACCACCTCAACACCGCCATCGCCGCACGCGCCCGCGCGTACGGCTTCACGTTCGGCGACGTCCGCACCACGTTCACCGGCCACGAGATCTGCTCCAGCGACTCCTGGCTGCACAGCGTGGACTGGCTGAACATCGGCAACTCGTACCACCCGAAGGCCGCCGGACAGTCGGGCGGCTACCTCCCGGTGCTCGACGCGGCGGCCTGACCCCCGTGGCTCAGTAGCCGTCGTCCCCGTCCGCACCGGACGCCGAAGCGGAGGCCCCGTCCGACGGGGTCTCCGTCGCGCACACCACCGAGAACGGCACGGCCTCGGACGTCGTGCGCACCGGCTCCCGCACCTCCACGCCGATCCGGCCGTGCAGCTCCCCGCTCTTCGCGTACGTCGTCACCACCACCGTCTCCTGCCGGGTCCGCCCGCCGTCCGCGGGGAACGACAGCGTGCGCCAGCCCGGGTCCACCACCGAGCCGTCCTCGGCCGCCCAGCGGTAGCGCACCTCCGCCGGCAGCCGGTTCACCGTGAACGTCGCCGTGAACGCGGGCGCGTCGTCGTGCGGGGGCGGGCAGACGCCGGAGTACTCCGTGTGCGTCCCCTCCACCGCGACCGACACCGTGAGCGCCGGGGGAGTGGAAGCCTCCGAGTGCCCGTCGTCGCCCTCGTCCCCGTTCTCGCTTCCGTCGTCCGTCGCGGAGGAGGTGGGCGGCGGGTCGTCCTCCGTCTCCGCCATCCCTCCGGCGCCCTTGCCGCCGGCCGACGACGTCGTCCCTCCGTTCCCGGCCTCCGGACCGCCGTCGTCCCGGTCCAGCAGCGCGTACGTCAGCCCGGCCAGCGCGAGCGCCAGCAGCACGAGCCCCGCGACCAGCAGCGCGGCGCCGCGTCGGCCGCGCGGGGGCGGCGCGGTCGCCGTGGCGGCCGTCGGCACTCCGCCCGCCGCCTGGCCGGTGGTGACGGGCGGCTGGTACGGGTCGGTCGGCGGCACGGGGAGCGCGGCCACCGTGGGCGCGTACGCGGAGGCCGTACGCGCCGGGTCCGCGTCCGGCGCGCCCCCGGCGGCGACGGCCCGCAGATCCTCCGACGCCCGCTCGGCCGACAGGCGTGCGGCCGGATCCTTGCGCAGCAGCCCCTCGACGACCGGCGCGAGCGGACCCGCCCGGCGGGGCGGCGGCAGCTCCTCGTCCACGATCGCCCGCAGCGTGGACAGCGGGGTGTCCTGCCGGAACGGGGAGTGGCCCTCGACCGCCGCGTACAGCAGGACGCCCAGCGACCACAGGTCCGACTCCGGCCCCGGGGTACGGCCCAACGCCCGCTCCGGCGCAAGGAATTCGGGAGAGCCGACGACCTCCCCGGTCATCGTCAGGGCCGAACTGCCCTCGACCGTGGCGATCCCGAAGTCGGTGAGCACCACCCGGCCGTCGTTCGCGATCAGCACGTTGGCGGGCTTCACGTCCCGGTGCAGCACCCCCGCCGCGTGGGCGGCGCGCAGCGCGGCCAGCACCTCCGCGCCGATTCCCGCGGCCCGGCGCGGCGACAGCGGGCCCTCCGCGTCCAGCACCTCCGCCAGCGACAGGCCGCGCACCAGCTCCATCACGATCCACGGACGCCCGTCCTCCAGGGCCACGTCGTACACCGTGACCACGTTGCGGTCGGCGATGCGGGCCGCCGCCCACGCCTCCCGCTCGAGGCGGGCGTACATCCGCTCCACGTCGGACGCCGGCAGCCCGGCGGGAGCGCGGACCTCCTTCACCGCGACCTCGCGGTGCAGCACCTCGTCCCGGGCCCGCCACACGGTGCCCATGCCGCCCTCGCCCAGCGGCGACAGCAGCCGGTAGCGTCCCGCGATCATCCGCTCACCGCCCGGTTCTTCGGACACGGCGCCCCCATTCGCGTCCGGGCGAATTCGCCCTTACCTCATGAAAGTAGCTCAGCCGAGCGCGGATGCCGCCCCCCTGAACACCATTCCGGCCCCCAGGACCAGCACCACGCACGCCGAACCGAGGGGCGCGCTCCGGCGCACCAGCGCCGCCCACGGCGCGCGCGTCCAGCGTGCGCGCCGGGCCAGCAGCCGGGACACACCCCCGCCCGCCCGCACCACCGCGTACCCGGCGGCCGTGAGGGTCAGCGCGAGACCCACGCCGTACGCGACGACGAGCAGCAGCCCGAACCAGGCGTGGCCCAGGGCGGCGGCGCCGACCAGCACCACGACGGCGGACGGACTCGGCACCAGCCCGCCCGCGAACCCGAGCAGGATCGTGCCGCGGAGCGTGGGCGCGGCGGGGTGGGTGTGGGTACGGCCGCCGTGGGTGTGGGTCAGCGAGGTGTGGGGGTGGTCGTGTGCGTGCCCCTGGTCATGCGCGTGCCCGTGGTCGTGCCCGTCGGTGTGCCCGTGCCCGGCGTGCGGGTGCGGGTGCGGGTGCGTGTGGTGCCCCCGCTGGCGCAGGGCGCGGCGTACGAGCTGGGCGCCGGCCAGGGTGACCAGGACGCCGCCGGCGATGCCCAGCCAGGCGACGACGGCGGGCGCGGTGGCGGAGCCCGCCGTGACCAGCAGGCCCAGGGCGACCACGCCGAGGGTGTGGGTGACCGTGACGGAGGCGGCCATCGGCAGCACGTCCCGCATCCGCGCCCGGCCGCCGCGGGCCGCCGCGGTCGCCGCCATCAGGGTCTTGCCGTGGCCCGGCGCGACCGCGTGCATCGCGCCGAGGACCACCGCGAGCAGCAGGGCGAGCGCGGCGAGGCCGACGGTCAGGTCGCGTCGGGCGACGAGGTCGTCGAGCGCCCGGGTCCAGCGGTCGGCGCCCCGGGGGAGGATCGCGGAGGCCGGCGTGTCCGCCTCCTCCGTCCCGTCCGCCGCCAGCGCCGGGCCGCCGGGGCGGACGCGCAGGGACGCGGTCCGGGTGTCGGGCGGGGACGCGAGCCGCTCTTCCGGGTAGCGGGTCAGTCCGGCGGAGGGGGACGCCGCCGGCACGTCCGAGGCGGCGAGCGTCGTACGGTCCCCCCGCGCGGTGATCTCCCGCCAGCCGGGGCCCGAGTCGCCGCCCGCCGCGCGGAAGCCGACGGCGACCGTACGGCCCTGGGGGAGGGGCGCGGTCAGCCGGCACTCCACGCGCAGGGTGTCGAGACCCGCCTGGCCGGGCCGCACCTGGACCCGGGCGGCCCGCACGGTGAGCGGCGCCGGGCGCCCGTCGGCGCGGACCGCGCTGTCCCGGGCGGCCGACGCGCACCGGCGGCGGGCCCAGGCACCGTGGCCCAGTTCGGCGAGGTCCGGTGCGGCCTGGGTGGCGGGGATCTCGGCGAGGTCCTCGACATGACGCACACGCAGTTCGCCGGGCGCGGCCACCAGGCCGTCGTAGCGGTTGACGGTGAAGTTGCCGAGCGGGTGCGCGCTCGCCTCCGTGGCCGGGACCAGGGCGAGCGCGGTGGCGGCGGTGAGGAGCGCGGCGCCGGCCGCGACGGGACGCAGCGGGTTCAACGCGCCGCCTCCAGTTCCTTCAGGGCGGCCCGCGCCGCGCGGGCGCCGAGCGGGGAGAAGCCCGGGTTCAGCTCCAGGGCGGCGGTGAGCGAGGCACGGGCGGCGCGGTCGTGCCCGGTGGCCTTCTCGATCATGCCCCGGTGGTGGAGGAAGGCGGCGTCGCGGTAGCCGGTGGCCGTGGCCCGGCGGGCGTACGGCAGGGCCTCGGCGGACCGGCCCGCCCGGTGCAGGGCCCAGGCGAGGGCGTCCGCGGTGTGCACGGTCCGCCGGCGGTTCCACTCGGCGCGGGCCGCGCGGAGCGCCTCGGCGGTGTCCCCGTGGTCGGCCGCGGCGAGCGCGGTGTCGAGGTCCACGTCGACGCCGCCGGCCCGGGCGAGCGCCGTCCAGGCGTCGACGAGGGCGTACTGCTCGCGGGCCTTCGCGCGGTCGTCGGGCGCGTTCCGGTCCTCGTACAGCTCGCCGAGGGCGACCAGCGGGCCGGGCAGCGGGGAGCGGGCGACGACCTGCTCCAGTGTCGTGATCGCGCCCGCGCGGTCGCCGTCCGCCGCCTGGGCGCGGGCGCGTCCCTCCAGGGCGGGGAGGTAGGCGTCGTCCGCGGCGAGCGCGCGGGCGTAGTGGCGCAGGGCGGTGCCGTACCGGCCCTGGCCGCGTTCCAGGTTGCCCAGCGCGGTCGCCACGTACGCCACGTCGGCGGGCCCGGCCGCGCTGTCCAGGGCGCGGTGCAGCACCCGGCGGGCGGCGGGCACGTCGCCGCGCAGCTCGCGTACGTACGCGTACCGCGTGAACACGGGGACGCCCGGACGCCTGCGGTCGGCGACCGTGGCCGCCCTCCCGGCCTCCTCGTACCGGCCGAGCTCCACCAGGGCGTCGATCCGGGAACACAGGGCGCGTTCGCTGTACGGGTTCCGCTCCAGGGCGCGGTCGGCGTGGTCGAGGGCGGCGGCGAAGTCGTGGCGCGCCGCGGCGAGGGCGGCCTGCCCGGCGAGCGCCTGGTCGTTGCCGGGCCGCAGGGCGAGGGACCGCGCGAGGGCGCGTTCGGCACGGGCGTAGCGGGAGGGGTCCCCGTCCGTGCGCGCCCGCTCGACCTGTGCGAGCCCGAGGGCGGCCCAGGCCCCGAAGTCCCATGGCTGCGCCTGCACATGGGCCTGCAACGACCGGATCGCCGTGTCCAGATTCACGTCTCCCCGGACCAGCACATCGGCGCCCACCGCCCGGGACACCCCGGGCGCCGCCCGCGCCGCGTCCCGCCCGTCACCGCCCACGGCGACGGCCCCGGCGGTCATCGCCACGGCCAGCAGCACGGCGCACGACGCCCCGTGCAGCCCCCGCCCACGGCGCACGGCGGCGGCGAACCGGCGCAGGGCGTCGACGCGTTCGGCGGGGGACGGCGACCGCGTCGACGCCCTGCGCCGG
>MUNG01000394.1 GCA_002154585.1 Streptomyces pseudogriseolus | reverse complement strand
GATCAGAGACGGAGGGGGGTCATGGCCGGGGCATGGATCGGGGGCGAAGGAGGTCATGTCGAGCCCGGAGGACGGGTGCGCGGGGTCCGATGCGGGCGGATGGGTTACGGAGGCCGGTAAGCGGGAATGTGGGGGGTCCGTGCCTCGGGCGATCACCGGGGCCGGCGGACGGACCGCGGTGGCGGTCCGCCCGGCGGTCCGCACCGGCTCTCCGGCCGGTGGTCCGAGGCGGTCATGACAGCGGTCACGCGAGTGCCCGCGAGTCGGGAGGTCGTATGCGACAGGTGCGGATCGAGAAAACACGACGGCCTGCCCGGTACCGCCGGTACACGGACGAGACGCCTGCCTTCCCCGAGTCCCTCGACCCGCGCGACCCCGACATCGTGCGCGCGAAGCGCCTGGCCGCCGCGAGCTCCCGGCTCCGGGACCGGAACGGTACCGAGGGGGCCTGACCCTCGGACCCGCCCCGGACGACGAACCACGGGGGCCGTTGACCACAGGGGCCGTACCAGCCGCACCGGCCGGTACGGCCCCATCGCATGCGCCGCTGCGGCCGCTCTTGCGGCCGAACGGTTGTCGGGACTTGGTCAACACGCTTCAATGCGGGGGAACCAGGGGCGCTGAACGACGGCGTACGCATGTGAAGACCGCGCCGTGCCGACGGGGCGGGCCCCGGGCGCCCCGCGCGAACGGTCTGACCAGCCGTTGTGACCTTCACAGAAAGGCCCCTGCATGCCGCACGCCACACAGCAAGCGGACGTCGTCACCGCAGAACTGGACTCGGCCCTGCGCGGCGGCCCGTTCCACGTCGCCCTGCGCGCCGCGATCGCCGCACGGGGCCTGCCGTTGCAGCGGGTGCAGCACCATCTGTCGCGCCATGGCGTGAAGGTGGGCGTCACCAGTCTGAGCTACTGGCAGCAGGGCGCCCGCCGCCCGCAGCGCCCGGAGTCGCTGCGCGCCGTACGGGCGCTGGAGGAGATCCTTCAGCTGCCGGAGGAGTCACTGATCCGGCTGCTCGCCGAGACGGACGACCGGACCGGGGACCGCCGCTCCGCCGGCCGCAGCTACCGCTCCCTCGTCGAGGCCTCTGGCGTCCTGGACAAGCTGCTGGCCGAATTCGGCGCCCCGCGCGACGGCGGACTGCACACCCTGGGCCACCACGAACGGGTCGGCATCGGCGCCCGCCGGGAACTGGCCGAACGCGAGTCGCACCACATCGTGCGCGCCCACCGCGACGGCGTCGACCGCTACGTCGCCGTCCACCACGGCGACCCGGGCGCCGACCCGGACCGCATGCGGGTCCGCGCCCTGGAGAACTGCCGCATCGGCCGCATACGCCGGCACCACGACACCGGGGTCCTCGCGGCCGAGCTGCTCTTCGACATCCGGCTGCGCGCCGGGGACACGTTCCTCTTCCGGTACGCCGTGGAGGACGGCACGGCCGGCGTCTGCCGCGAGTACGTCGGGGGCGCCGACTCCCCCGGCGGCCAGTACGCCCTCCAGGTCTGCTTCGACTCCGCCGCGCTCCCGGTGCGGTGCCACCGCTTCACCCAGCACTCGGCCGCGGCCCCGCGTGGCGGACGCCAGGAACTGCCCCTCAGCGCGCGGCACCGCTCGGTGCACCTGGTGGAACCGCGCCTGCGGGCCGGCTACGTGGGGATCGCCTGGGACTGGCAGTGATCCCGGCCCGTCCGGATGAGGCGGGTGACGCGGGTGACGCGGCTGCGGGTCAGTCGCGGCGTGCGACCAGCGTGCCGTTCTTCACCTCGACGACCAGCGGCTTCAGCGGCGCCACGGCCGGCTCCCGCAGCACCTTCCCGGTGGTGGCGTCGAACTCGCTGCCGTGACACGGGCAGACCAGCCTGGTCCCGTCCAGCTTGTTGATGGGACACCCCGCGTGCGTGCACACGGTGCTGTACCCGGTGAGGGAACCGTCCTCGCCCCGGCCGACGACCACGTTGTGTTCCCGGTACAGCTTGGCGCCGCCTGCGGGGACCTCGCTCTCCGGGCCCAGCTCGACGGGCCCGGCCGGCGGGGCCGACCTGTCGTCGCCGACGGGCCGGCAGGCGGTGACGCCCAGCCCTGCGACGGGGGTGAGGGCCGCGCCTCGCAGGACGGTCCGGCGGGTCGCGGCGGGTCGGGCGGACATGCGGGCTCCCACGGTTCGTGCGCGGTGGACGAGTGTGCACCGGGACGATACCGGGGGCCGGTGGGCGGGGTGTGGGCGGGGA
>MUNG01000393.1 GCA_002154585.1 Streptomyces pseudogriseolus | reverse complement strand
GTGGGAGCGCTCCCACGCGTGCAGGATGTCGGGCATGACCGAGTCTCCCGCCGTCCGTCCGTACCGCCCCGAGGACCGCGAGGCCCTCGACGACATCTGCGTCCGCACCGCCCACAACGGCCAGGACAGCCGCCCCCACTACGCCGACCCCTCCGTCTTCACCGCCGCCTTCGCCGCCCCGTACGCGTATCTGGAGCCCGAGCTGGCCTTCGTGCTGGACGACGGGCGGGGGAACGCGGTGGGCTACGTCGTCGGCGCCGCCGACACCGCCCGGTTCGCCGAGCGGTTCCGCACCGAGTGGCTCCCGCTGGTCGCCGAGCGCCACCCTGCCCCGTCCGGCCCGCCGGCCACCCCGGACGAGACGATCGCCTGGCTGCTGCACCACCCCGAGCGGATGGTCGTGCCGGAACTCGCCCCCTGGCCCGCCCATCTGCACATCGACCTGCTGCCCGAGTGGCAGGGGCGCGGCCACGGGCGGCGGCTGATGCGCACCCTGCTCGCGGCGCTGGCGGGGCGCGCGGTCCCGGCCGTGCACCTGGTGATGGCGGTCGCCAACAAGCCCGCCCGCGCCTTCTACGACCGGCTGGGCTTCGAGGAGGTCGAGGGCGTGCCGATGGACGCCTCGGTCGTCTGCCTCGGGCGCACGACGGGGGAGCTCGACCGTCTCTGACACGGTCCGTCCGGCTCTCCGCCGTCGAACGTGTCGAACACGCCACCGGGTGGCGGAAGTGGCGGGAACGAAGGGTTGCCCCTTCCGCCGTCCGGCGGCAGATTGCCCCTGGGAGCGCTCCCATCGGGCGCGCGCGGCGGGTGCGCGCGCCCGCACTCCCGACCCCCACGGCGGAAAGAAGGAACCCATGAGTTGGCATGCACATGATCTGTTACGGCGTGATCTGCTGCGGGGCCGGTTCCGGCTCGCGCTCGTCCTGAGCACCGTCGTCGCCGCGCTGCTCTGCATGGTCCCCTGGAGCGGCACGGCACACGCCCACGGCTCCGTGGTGGACCCCGCGTCCCGCAACTACGGCTGCTGGCAGCGGTGGGGGAGCGACTTCCAGAACCCGGCGATGGCCCAGCAGGACCCGATGTGCTGGCAGGCATGGCAGGACAACCCCAACGCCATGTGGAACTGGAACGGCCTCTACCGGGACGGCTCGGCCGGCAACTTCCGCGCGGTCGTCCCCGACGGCACGCTGTGCAGCGGCGGCAACACCGAGAACGGCCGCTACCGCTCCATGGACACACCGGGCGCCTGGAAGAAGACGCGTGTGGGCAGCGGCTTCACCGTCAACCTGTACGACCAGGCCCGCCACGGCGCCGACTACTTCCTCGTCTATGTCACCAAGCAAGGCTTCGACCCCACCACGCAGCGGCTGCGCTGGGACGACCTCCAGCTGCTGACCCGCACCGGCTCCTACGCCCCGGCCGGCAACTACGCGATCCCGGTGAGCACCTCCGGCCTGAGCGGCCACCACGTCGTCTACACGATCTGGCAGGCCTCGCACTCGGACCAGACGTACTTCCTGTGCAGCGACGTGGACTTCGGCTGAGCGGGACCGGCCGAGGCAGCCAAGGCAGACCCGCCCCGAGCAGCGAAGACGCCACGCGACCGCCCTCCGCGCCCCCGTCGGACGCACTCCGTCCGACGGGGGCCGTGTGCCTCAAGTGGCCCGCGGTCGCTGAGATTTCCGGAAGAAGTCGTGAGCCGGTTGAACACGATGCGGTCCGCCTGCGTATGACGCGTGGGAATCGAATGCCCGTCCCCCGCGACAGAAGCGTAGGAGTACTGCCTTGGCACGCAACACACGCAGACGCCCCAAACAGCGCGCGACACTCGCCGCTTTCGCCTTGATCCTCGGCGGCGGCGGCATGATGGCGGCCAACGTCTACGCTTCCGCCACGGACGGCGGGACGACGGACGCGCAGGTCCTGTCGGGCGCCGCCACCGTCGACTGCCCCGACGTGGCCACCCAGCTGACCGCGGTGCCCGACCAGGCCCGCGCGGAGGTGGACAAGGAACTCGCCAACCTGGACGCCCAGATCGCCGAGGCGTACAAGCGGATCGGCGAGTCCGCGGACGCGATCCGCCAGGACCCCGGCTTCGCCGAGAACGCCATCGCCGGACCGCTGAAGGACAAGCGGGCCGCCGTGCTGGCCCGTATCGGAGCCGCCGTCGAGAAGGCCGGCGGCGAACTGCCGCAGGGCTTCGACGACCTCGCCGCCTGCGCGGTGCGCGACTCCGGCAACGCCCCCGCCCCCGAGGAGGGCGGCGACGGCGGCGAGCAGGCCGGAGACGGCCAGGACCAGCAGAACGGCGACGGCCAGCAGAACGGCGACGGCCAGCAGGACGGCGGCCAGCAGGACGGCGACGGCCAGCAGGGCGGCCAGGACCAGGGCGGCCAGGACGACGGCCAGGAGCAGGGCGGCAACGGCGGCCAGGCGGGCAACGGCCCGGTGGCCGGCGACTACGTCTCCATCGAGAGCGTCCAGCCCAACGTCAACAAGCCGCAGCCGTCGGGGAACGCCTCCACCGGCACCTTCGTCAGCGAGTGCGGCGTCAACGCGAACGGCGTGTTCAACTCGGACAACGTCATCGCCGCGCCCGGCGTGAGCAACGGCGCCCACCACTTCCACGACTACATCGGCAATCAGGCCACCAACGCCTTCGTCAGCGACGACGAGCTGACGAAGGCGCAGACCAGCTGCGAGGACCAGCGCGACAAGTCCTCCTACTACTGGCCGGTGCTGCGCCTCCAGAACGGCACCGAGGAGCGCGACGCCCAGTCCCCGGGCGGCGGCATCGAGGGCAACGCCGGTGAGATCGTCACCCCGAAGGACGTCACGCTGACCTTCGTCGGCAACCCGAAGGGCAAGGTCACGGCCATGCCCCGGCTGCTGCGCATCATCACCGGTGACGCCAAGTCCTTCGTCAACGGCCCGGCCAACGCCAACGCCTCCTGGAGCTGCACCGGTTTCGAGGACCGGCAGCTGAAGGACAAGTACCCGCTCTGCCCGGAGGGCAGTGACGTGGTCCGCTCGTTCGCCTTCCAGAGCTGCTGGGACGGCCGCAACATCGACAGCGCCAACCACCGTACGCACATGGCGTTCACGGACGCCGAGGGCAACTGCCCGGCCGGCTTCCAGCCGATCCCGCAGCTCGTCCAGCGCATCGTGTACGACGTCGACGCGCCGAGCCTGGAGGACGGCGGCAAGACGGTCCCGCTGTTCGCGGTGGACTCCTTCCCCGAGCAGCTGCACAAGCCGATCACGGACCACGGCGACTTCATCAACGTCTTCGAGGAAGACCTGATGAACGAGATGGTCGCGTGCATCAACGAGGGCCGTGAGTGCGGCGCCGGCGCCGCCGGCGGCGACAACGGCGGCGGTGACAACGGTGGTGACGACGGCAACGCCGGTGGCGACAACGGCAACGGCGACAACGGCAACGGCGACAACGGCGGTGACAACGCCGGCGGCGACAACGGCGCCGAGCAGCCCTCCGCCACGCCCGACGACCCGGGCCAGGGCGGCAACGGCGGCCAGGACGACGGCGACCAGGGCGGTGACAACCAGGGCGGCGGTCAGAACGACGGCGACCAGGGCGGCAACCAGGGCGGCGGTCAGAACGACGGCGACCAGGGCGGCAACCAGGGCGGCGGTCAGGACGACGGCCAGGAGCAGCCCTCGGCGACCGAGCAGCCCGCCGAGGACCAGGCCACGGCCCAGCCGGACGTGAAGGTCTCCGAGCCGGCCGACGCCGGTGGTCAGGACAACGGCGACCAGGGCGGCGGCCAGGACAAGGGCGACGGCGACGACGGCGGCCAGGCGGCGCAGGCCTCCCAGGTGCCCGGCAGTCTGCCCGAGCTCGAGAACAGCGCCCAGGCCCAGGGCGGCAGCGGCAGCCTCGCCGAGACCGGAGCCCAGCTGTGGCCGGCCGCCATCGGCGGAGTGCTGGTGATCTTCGGCTTCTTCGTGCTCCGCAGCGTGCGGCGCAACGCCTGACGGTCAACCTCTGACACACCGGGCGGCAGGACCCTTCGGGGCCCTGCCGCCCTTGTGCGTGCCGGGCCGGACGCCGGGCGCGCGCTCAGCGGTCCGCCGCCGCGCCCGCGCCCCGGCTCCCGCCCTCGCCCTCGGCGTCGATGTGCGGCAGCAGGCGGTCCAGGCGGCGCGGGGTCCACCAGGCGTGCGCGCCCAGCAGCGTCATCACCGCCGGCACCAGCAGCAGCCGCACCACCGTCGCGTCGATGAGGACGCTGACCGCCAGGCCCAGGCCCAGCATCTTCACCACCACGTTGTCGCTGACCACGAACGCCGCGAACACGCTCACCATGATCAGCGCGGCGCAGGTGATGACCCGGGCGGTGATCTCCAGGGCGTGCGCGACCGATGCCCGGGCGTCCCCGGTCCGCCGCCACGCCTCGTGGACGCGGGACAGCAGGAAGATCTCGTAGTCCATGCTGAGGCCGAAGACGATCGCGAACATCATCATCGGCACGTAGCTCTCGATCGGCACCGTGCCCGACACCCCCAGCGCCGGACCGCCCCAGCCCCACTGGAACACCGCGACGACCACGCCGTACGAGGCCGTGATGGACAGGACGTTGAGCACGGCCGCCTTCACCGCGACGAGCAGGCCGCGGAACACCGCGAGGATGATCAGGAACGCCAGGGCGACGACCACGGCGATGATCCACGGCAGCCGCTCGGCGACCAGGTCGCGGAAGTCGACCTGCGCGGCCGTCGTCCCGGTGACGTACGTCGAGGCGTCCGTGCCGCGCACCGCCTCGGGCAGTGTGTCGTCCACCAGGCGGTTGGCCAGGTCGGTGGTGGTGGCGCTCTGCGGGCTCGCCGTCGGGTACACCGTGCCCACCAGCACGTCGCCGTCCTGCGTGGGCGTCAGCGGCGTGACCACGGCCGCCCCCTCCACGCCGTCCAGCGTCTGCTGGGCCTGCGAGGCGAGGGAGGAGCGCTGCGACTGGGGCACGGAGGACTGGTCGACGACCACGGTGAGCGGGCCGTTGGAGCCCGGCCCGAACGCGTCGGTCATCAGGTCGTAGGCGCGCCGGTCGGTGAACGACGTGGGGTCCGCGCCGTCGCCGATGTGGCCGAGCTGGATGGAGAACACCGGGATCGCCAGCACGGCGATCACGGCGACGCCCGCCGTCAGGAACGTCCACGGTCTGCGCGCCACCCGCTGCGCGTACCGATGCCAGGTGCCGTGCGGTTCGGCACCGGGCCCGGCGTCGGTCTCCGCCACGGTCGCGCGCACCCGCCAGCGGTCGATCCGGCCGCCGGCCAGCCCCAGCAGCGCCGGCACCAGGGTGAGCGCGCCGAGGACGGCGGAAACCACCGTGACGGCGGCGGCCAGTCCCAGCTTGGCGATGAACGACACGCCCGACGCGGACAGTCCGGCCAGGGCGACGATCACCGTGCAGCCGGAGACCAGCACCGCCCGGCCGCTGGTGGAGGTGGCGTGTCCGGCCGCCCGCACCGGGTCCAGGCCGTTCATCACGTCCTGCCGGTGACGGGTGATCAGGAACAGCGCGTAGTCGATGCCGACGCCCAGACCGATCATCGTGGCGAGGGTCGGGGAGACGGTGGCGAAGGTGGTGGCCGCGGCCAGCAGCCCGAGCACGGCCAGCCCGGCGACCACCGCGATCAGCGCGGTCAGCAGCGGCATGACGGCGGCGAGCACACTGCCGAACCCGATCAGCAGCACGATGACGGCGACCCCGAAGCCGATCAGCTCGCTGGTCCGGTCGTCGGGCGAGGGCCGGGCCAGCTCGCCCAGCGGCCCCCCGTACTCGACCTGCGCGCCCGCCTCCCGCAGCGGGCGCACGGCGTCGTCCACCCCGCTCAGATAGCCGTCGCCGAGCGTCGAGGGCTGCACGTCGAAACGCACCGTGATGTACGCGGTCCTGCCGTCGGACGACAGCGGTCCCACGCCGGGCTGCGACGAGCCGGAGGACGAGCCCGCGGCGGTCAGCGGGTTCTGCGCCGACAGGACGTGCGGGAGTTGTTCAAGAGCGGTGACCGTCGAGGACATCTGCGAGCCGAGGGCGGTCAGTTCCCGCTGGTCGTCGTGGAGGACGATCTGGCTGCTGTAGCCGCCGGCCTGCGGGTCGTGCCGCTGGAGGACCTCGATGCCCTTCTGCGACTGCGAGTCGGAGAGGGTGAAGTTGTCCGAGTAGTCGCCGCCGACGGCCCGGCTCACCACCTGGAGCGCCACGAGGGCGACCAGCCAGGCGACGATCACCACCACGAAGTGGCGAGCGCACCACTCGCCCAGCCGGCGCAGCACACCCGCCCGGGGTCCGGCGCCCGCCTCACCGCGTGTCGACGGCATCGACGTGCTCTCCTCCGGCCGGCCGGGCGGATCCCGGCGCCTGCTGCCCATTAGAGGGCGGGGCGGTCGCCCCGGCATCCCCGCGCGGCGGCCCGGGGGAACGGGCTCACCTGCCCGGCGGGCCGGTGCGTCCGGACCCCGGACCCCGGACCGCGCACGCCCCGTTCCATTGCGCCGTCCGTGTGTGACACTTGACCGCACGAGGCCGCGGCGCTGTCCGAGGGGGGAGCGCCGGCCGCCGGAGAGGGGAAGCGCCGTGAGCCGGGACGCCGTACACGCATACGAGGACGACGACATGGCCGCCCGGGCCCGCCGCGCCCGTTTCGGGAGCCTGCCGGAGCCCGTCCGGGTGGAGGACCTGATCGAGGAGCGCCCCGCCGTGGCGCCGGACCCGGCCCGCTTCGCCTACGACCCCGACGAGTGGCTGGTGCGGTACTGCGCCTGAGCGCGCCCGCCCGCCCCGGTCGCGCCGCGGGTCAGCGCGGGTCCGCCAGGTCGTACGCCGTGAGCAGCAGCGCCACGTCGTCCGGCCGGTCCTCCGCGCGGCGGGCCGCGCCGAGCATCCGGTCCGCCAGCTCCTCCATGGAGCCGGTCCGGCTGACGCCCAGACACATGCGGACCGTCTCGATGCCGGTCGCGATGTCGCTGCCGGGCACCTCGACCAGCCCGTCGGTGTAGAGCGCCAGGACGCTGCCGGGCTCCAAAGTGAACTCGGTGACCGGGTAGTCGGCGTTTGGCTGCACCCCCAGAAGCACGCCGCCGGCCAGCTCCAGGCTCTCCGTGCTTCCGTCGGGGCGCCGCAGCAGCGGCGGCGGATGGCCCGCGCGCACGGCCCGGGCGTGCCCGGTCGCCGGGTCCAGCTCGATGTAGCAGCAGGTGGCGAAGACGTCCGTCTCCAGCTCGACGAGCAGCTGGTTGGTGTGCGTGACGACCTCCTGCGGCAGCCGTCCGCTCGCGGCGAAGGCGTGCACCGCGCTGCGCAGCTGCCCCATGACGGCCGCGGCGCCCACGCTGTGCCCCTCCACGTCCCCGATGACCAGCGCCACCCCGCGCCCCGTCCGGATGACGTCGTACCAGTCGCCGCCGATGTCCATGCCCTTGGTGCCCGGCAGATAGCGGGCGGTGATGCGCAGCCGGTCGATGGCGGGCAGCCGGTGCGGGAGCAGCCCCTCCTGGAGCCCGCGCGCCACGGCCGACTCGGCGTCGTAGAGCCGCGCCCGCTCCATCGCCTGCGCGCCCAGCCCGGCCAGCGCGGTCAGCGCGCTGCGCTCCTCGGCGGTGAAGCGGTGCGAGGTCTTCCAGCCGAGGATGAGGGAGCCGATCGGATGCCCGGAGGCGATCAGCGGAAGGAACGCCCAGGAGGCCATGGGGTCCAGCACCAGGCTCGGGTACGCGCCGACGAGTTCCTCGGGCGACTCGAAGAACAGCGGCAGGCGCGCGGTCAGCGCGTGCACCCCGGGCAGGTCCGCGTCCAGCGGCACCCCCTCGAACGGGTCGAGGAAGTGCTGCGGATAGCCGTCCTCCCACAGCAGGTACATCCGCCCGTCGCGCACCGCGTACAGCGCGACCTCCTGCGCCCCGAACGCCGGCAGGAGCTGCTCGGACACGGCCCGGCACACGTCCTGGACGGTGACGGACTCGGTGAGCACGCTGGCCATCTGCACCACGTGGTACAGCGCCCCCGCGCGGGCCGTGGTGACGAGCCCGGTCGGCGGCACCGCCGGCTGCTCCGCGGCCGGCGTCAGCGGCCGTCCCGGCTCCGCCCCGGCGGGCGCGGCCGTGCGGAACACCCGGCCGGTCAGCCCGTGCACGCCCGGGTAGAGCACGAAGCCCAGCCAGACGCCGTCCGGGTCGTGCACGAGGTACGACACCGGCTGCTGCGTCAGCATGGCCGCCCGGTAGCGGTCCTCGTACGCCGGGTCGCGCAGCCAGGTGAGCACCCGCCAGGGGTGGTGGCCCAGCAGCCGCTCCAGAGGGCAGCCGAGCAGGTCCTGGCAGCGGCGGTTGGCGTAGATGACCCTGCCGTCCTGGTCCAGGGAGAACAGCCCGTCCGGCAGCCGCTCGGCCGCCTCCGCCGCGGTGACCCCGCCCGCCACGTCCACCAGGGCGCCCACCAGCAGCCGTTCGGTGTCGCCCGCCCGCACCACGTGCCCCCACAGCTCAACCGGCCGGTAGTGGACCGCCTCGCTGTCGTCCTGCGACTCCTCCAGCACCCGGAAGTGCCGGCCGCGGATCTGCCCGGTGTCCTCGGCCTCCCGCCGCGCCGCCCGCAGTTCGTACAGGTCGTCCGGCGTCACCCGCTCCTCGACCGCGGCCATGGTGCCGCCGAACTCCTCGCGGGACACGCCCAGCAGTTCCAGCGCGTCGTCGTCCCCGGACCAGCGGTCGCTGCCCAGGTCCCACTCGACCATCCCGACCGCGACCGCCTGCGCGGGCGGCGTCGGCAGCCGCACACTGACCGGCTGGTCGTCGTACTCGATGCCGTACGACAGCGCGTCCGCGTCCGTGCGGCCCGGCAGCCCCCGGGCGAACTCGGCGAGACGCTCCTCCATGCCCAGCCCGGCCAGGCGCAGCGCCTCGCGCACCTCCCGCTCGCCGGCCGGCTCCCGGGCGGAGGAGTGCAGCACCGCGAGGACGCCCACCGTCTCCCCGCCGACCCGCACCGGGTGGTAGGCGTGCGCGAACGAGTACGGCAGGGCCGCCGTGAACTGGGGGAAGCGCAGCATCGTCGCCCGGTCGTCGGGCAGGTAGAGGGTCTCGCCGCTGCGGAACGCCTCGCACATCGGCAGCGCACCGCTCACCGGGATCCGCCACCACGGCTTGAGCAGCGAGCGGGGCACGCCGGACATCACGCACAGCACCAGTGACCTGCGGTCCCGCGACCGGAGGTAGACCGCCCCGCCGTACCCGCCGGTGTCCTGCATGGCCGTCACCACGGCGTCCGCGAGCGCGTCCTCGACTCGGTTCTCGCCGCGCCGGGACCGGCTCGCCTCCGCGTCGGGCGCGGGCACGCCCGCCGGCCGCTTCCCGCGCGGTGCGGCGGCTGCACCACCCATGGAGCGCCCTCCCGGTGCACATGGAACGGGACGTTCGTCCGCTCCCCACCAGCATGTGCCATGCGCGCCGGTACGGCGACCGGCCGAACGCACCGCAACCATCGGGTCATCCCGGTCGTCTCACCCGATACCGATACGTTGGCGTCCCAGGGGGCCGAAAATGATTCAATCAAGAACAATCTGCGCGACCGTGGTGCTGCTCGGCGCCACGCTGGCGACGGCGGCGGCTCCGGCCGTGGCCGCCCCGCCCGCCGCGCCCGCCGCGGCCACGGCCTGCCCCACCGGCTGGGGCAGCGGCGACAAGGCGGCCGGCGCCGCCAC
This sequence comes from Streptomyces pseudogriseolus, assembly GCA_002154585.1. Lineage (GTDB taxonomy): Bacteria > Actinomycetota > Actinomycetes > Streptomycetales > Streptomycetaceae > Streptomyces > Streptomyces pseudogriseolus. The sequence continues at coordinate 1,516 of MUNG01000393.1, read as the reverse complement.
CGCCGAGTCCGTGCGCAACGTCCGCACCGGCCGGCACGACTGCTACGACCGGATGGTCGTCGATGTGCCCGGCGCCGCGCGCGGCGACCTCGGCTACTCCGTCCGCTACGTCGACCGGCTCCACCAGGACGGCTCGGGACGGCACATCCCCGTCTCCGGCGGCGCGGTCCTCGAGGTGCGCGTCACCGCGCCCGCGTACGACCCCGGGACGGGCGCGGCCACCTACCCCGCGCGCGTCGGACGACCCCTGCCGGGCGTCGAGCTCACCGGGTACCGCACGTTCCGCGACGCGCGGTTCGCCGGCAGCTTCGAGGGCGACACACAGCTCGGCCTCGGGGTGCGCGGACGGCTGCCGTTCCGCGTGCAGCAGCTCGACGGGCGTCTCGTGATCGACGTCGCCCACACCTGGTCCGGGGCCGCCCGCTGAGCGCGCGCCGTGCGGCGGGCCGGGCGGTCAGCGGGCCGCGCCGCCCGGCCCGCAGATCTCCCGCGCCACGTCCCGCAGCTTGGTGTTGGTGCGCTGCGACCGGGTGCGCAGCAGGTCGAACGCCTGGTCCTCCGTGACGTGGTACCGGCCCATCAGGATGCCCATCGCCTCGCCGATCAGATGACGCGTGGCGATGGCCTCCTGCATCTGCTCGTCGGTGCGGGCGGCGGCGAAGGCGACCGCGGCGTGCGACGCCAGCAGCCAGCCAGCCGTCTCGCTGTCCTCGGTGAACGTCCCCGGCTTGCGGGAGTACATGTTGAGGGCGCCCAGCTCCTCCTCCCGCGTGTACAGCAGGAAGCCCATCATGCTGCCCACGCCGAGCTCCCGGCACCGGGGCACGAAGTGCGGCCAGCGCTCCGGGGGCGCCGTCAGGTCGGGTATGCGGAAGAGCCGCTCCGGGCGGTCGGGCCGCGCCGCGTCGAAGCACGGCCCCTCGCGCAGCTCCCCCTGCAGCGTGTCGCTCTCGGTGACGAACGGATCGGTCGGCGCCAGCGACCGTACCCGTCCCTCGCTCAGCACGAGAATGCCCGAGGCGTCGCAGCCGTCCACGAGCTCCACCGCCGAGCGCGAGATCTGCTCCAGCGTCGCGTCGAGCGTGTGCTCCGCGAGCAGATCCCGGGCCATCGACGCCATCCGCTGGGCGAACACCCGCCAGTCCACGTCCGTCTCCTCCGTCCGGCCGGGCCCCCGGCCATCGTGACATCCCCTCACGGATCGCCTTTTTCCCGCCCCGCACGGAAACAGGCCGCCCACCCCGGGAAGCGGTGCACACCCAGGTCCGGTGAGTGCGCCGATCGCGGGCAGACGGCGTACGTGATCTTCGGCGTGCCCGGTCGGCCGGGACGCCTGGTCCGGCCGTCCACAGAGAGGAGTCACCACGGTGACCATGCCCGAGCGTCGTACCCGTGCGCTGCGCCCCGGCCGGCGCGCGCACCGCCAGGCCCCCGGTGACCAGTGCCGCGGCGAGCAGGCCGAAGAACATGGCGGTGGAGCGCAGGTCGAAGCGCCGGCCGGGGCGCAGCGCACGGG
>MUNG01000392.1 GCA_002154585.1 Streptomyces pseudogriseolus | reverse complement strand
GTCCGGGGGCCGCGAGGCGGGCAGCCGGGGACCGGTGTCGCCGGCGCGCGGCGGCATGACGGACACGGGCGGGAATCCGTGCTCCCGGGGCGGGACACCGGGGGAGGGCACGGTACGTTCGGCGGTCACGAGTGGATGGACTCCCTGTGCTCTGAGTGCTCGACGCGCTGTGTCGTCCGGTCGGCCTCGGCGCCCCCGGCCGTCAGGAGCGGGCGTGCCCCGGTCGCGGCCGGCCGGGCGCCGAGCAGATCGCGGTAGACGTCGGCGACCGCCCGCGCGGTGTGCCGCACGTCGTGGAGGGACAGCACATGGCGGCGGGCCCGGTCGCCGAGCGAGGCCCGCAGCGGCGGATCGAGCAGCAGCGCGGCCACGGTCCGGGCGAGCGCCCGCGGGTCCTCCGGCGGCACCAGGCAGCGGCCGGCCAGCGACGGCGGCAGGCTCTCGCGTGCCCCGTCGACGTCCGTGACCACCACGGGCCGTGCGCAGGCCATCGCTTCCAGCGGGGCCAGCGCCATGCCCTCCCAGCGGGACGGCAGGACGACGAGGTCGGCGGCCTGGTACCAGGGCGCCGCGTCCGCGACGGCCCCCGTGAACAGCACGGAGCCGGGCGCGCCGGCGCGCAGCCGGTCGTGGTCCGGGCCGTCACCGACCAGCGCCAGCCGCGCCCCGGGCACCTGCCGAAGTACGGCGTCCCAGGCGCGCAGCAGGACGTCCTGCCCCTTCTGCCGGCACAGCCGTCCGGCGCACACGACGAGGGGCGCGTCCGCGTCCACGCCGTGCCGGGCGGCGAGCTGGGCCCTGACCGGGCGCGTGTCCTCCGCGGGCCGGAAACGCTCGGGGTCGATGCCGTTGGGCACGACGGTCCACCGCCCGCGGATCCCGGCGCCCACCCCGGTGTCCCGCTCCGCCTCGCTCACGCAGATCACCCGGGAGGCCCAGCGCGCCGCCCACCGCTCCCAGCGCAGGGCGAGCGCGGCCGTGGTCCCGCCCACCGCCTCGAACGACCAGGCGTGCGGCTGGAACACCGTGGGGATGCGCCCGCGCACGGCCAGCCGCCCGGCGAGCCCGGCCTTCGCGCTGTGCGCGTGGATCAGGTCGGGCCGCAACTCGTCGACGAGTTCCTTCAGCTGCCGTACCTCCCGGACCAGGGACGGCCCCGGCGAGCGGGTCGCCTCCCAGGTGCGCAGGTGGGCGCCGAGGGAACGCAGCCGGGTGGTGAGCGGGCTGTCCGGGCAGACGGCGGCGACGTCGAGGCCGTCGGCCAGCTGCGCCCGCACCAGGTCGGTCACCACCCGTGCGACGCCTCCGTCCACGGGCTGGGTGAGGTGCAGGACCCGCGGCCGGCGGCCGTGGGGGGTCAGGTCCGTGGGCACGGCTTCCTCACTCACGCAGGTGTCGGGTACGCGGGACGGCGCGTTCACGGACGGGCGTCGACGGCGGCGAACAGCACGCCGGCCCATGCGGCGTCGCGCTGCGAGGTGAGGCGGAAGGCCGCCTGGTCACCGGCGCGGGTCAGCAGCCCGTCGAGGCCGAACACGTCGGAGTCGTAGCCGAGGGTGTTGGCGTACGCGGGCACGCGCGCCGAGGACGCGTTCGCGGGGCCGGAGATGGTGGAGTTCAGCACGTCCTCGGCCGGGTTGGCGCCGTCGCCGAGCGCGGTTGTCGTGTCGCCCGCGGTCAGGACCAGGGAGTCGCCGGCGGTGCCGCGGTCGCCGTTGTAGGCGACCATGCCCACCCGGCCCCCGGCCGCCGCCGGGAACGGCAGGTCGCGCAGCGTGACGTGGGCGGCGGAGTCGCCGCCCAGCGGGGCGAAGCCGTCCCACACGGACAGGTGCCGCAGCGGCTCCGCCGGGTCCTCGTACGCCACCACCAGCGTCCAGCCGCCCCAGGCGCCGGCCGCCGACCGGCCGCCGGCCACGTTGATCTGCGCGACCGTGTAGAGGCCCGAGCCGCTGTCGCGCACCAGCCGCGTCACGTCCGCGGAGGCCTGGAAGGCGTCCATGCCGCCCGCCACGCGGTGTCCGACGACGGTGTCCGCGAGCAGCTCCTTGTAGTTGCCGCCGGGTTCGGCGATCAGCACGCGCCCGTTGTCCTCGGCCGGCTTCTGCTCGCCGACGAGCAGGTTGCCGCCCCAGTACAGCCGCGCGTACGTCACCCGCGACCCCTTGGGCAACCGCACCTCGCCACGGGAGGAGTTGTACGTGTTGGGGTCGTCGTCGACGTCGATGTAGTGCATGTCGAAGTCGCCGTTCACCCCCGGCCGCGTGCCGTTCTGCACCGAGCGGCAGGACGACGCGGAAGCGCGGCAGGTGTGCGAGGAGTTGGCCGCGCGCACGATGTTGCCGCGCTGAAGGACCCGGTACCGCTCGCCGAAGGGGAGCCCGTCCGCCTCCGGAGCCGGCGCGGCGGGCGCGGCGGTCGCGGCGACGGCGGTGGAGCCGCAGGGCGTCCACAGCGCGGCCAGGGCGAGGACGCCCACCGTCGCATGGCGGAGCAGCTGACCCAGGGTTTGGCGCATGACCGTTCGGAGCCTTTCGGAAAAGGGTGGCGGCGGCACGGCAGATGAGGACGAGTGCGGTGCGTCCGCCCAGTGAAGGTGCGTCGGAGCAACGCAACTCTAGTCACTAAACGGACAAAGTCCCCGAAATTCGACCAAGAGGGACAAGTGTGTTGGAATCGTGAAGCCGGGTTTGCGTGAGCGGCGGCTCCGCACACCGACTCATCAGCCGTGACGCGCAGAGGAGTGACGGCGGTCCGATCCGAAAGGCGTACGCCCGGTTGCGGGGCGTCGCGGGCACTTCGACGGTGGGTCCAAGATCCGAAGCCCCGCGAAAGGACTCTCCATGCGCGCTCTGCCGGCCCGGCGCATCGCACTCGGCGCCCTGTGCGCCGCCCTCCTGACCACCACCACCGGCCCGACCGCCTTCGCGGTGGACTCGCTTCCGGGACAGGATCCGGCGGCGTCGTCCGCCGCCCTTCTCGCGCGGGTCCCGCACGGCGAGGCCCCCCGGGGCGACCTCGCTCCGGTCGCCGACCTGATCAGGGCCGTCCTCGCCGCTCCCGACGGGCAACTCCCCCCGGCCCAGGCCCGGAAGCTGGCCGACGCGGCCCGGACGGCGGTGGTCCGCGCGGCCGCCGACGACCCGGGGACCGTCACCGCGACCGTGACCACCACCCCCACGGCCGCCACTCCGTTCCTGCCGGGCCTGCCGGCGCCGGTGACGGGCGTGCTGCTGCCCACGGCCGAGGAGGACGACGGCACCCCGAACAGCGGGCTGGGCGCCGTACGCGAGGCCCTCGACAACCTCCTGGACCTGCTGCTCCCCGCGTCCGGGCAGGTCGCGCCCAGCAGCAGTACGACGACCACGACGACCGAGAACACGTCGACCGGCACGACGGAGATCACGGACAGCACGGAGTCGACGGCGGACGCTTCGGACACGTCGGGCACCACGGATGCGACGGACGCCGCCGACGCGGCCGGGACGGCGGCGGACGCGGCGGCCGACGCGGCCCTCACCTCCGTCGACGAGCTTCTCGCCCGGGTGGACGAGCTCCTCGACGCGCTGACCGCGACCGACCCGCAGACGGCGACGACGCTGCCCGCACCGGCGGACCCGGCCGACCCCGCGGACCCGGCGGACCCCGCGGACCCGGCCGACCCCGCGGACCCCGCGGACCCGGACGAGCCCGCGGATCCCGCGGAGCCGGCCGGACTGCTGCCCGCGCTCACGTCACTCATTCTGCCGAATTCCTGAAACGCGACGCGGCGTCAGACGGTCCATCGGTTCATAGAATTCGTATGTCGTATGAGGACTCGGCAATCTTCGATTCCCCGGTTTCCGCTCCGGCCGGGGATCGTTGTACACGGCGACAGAACCACTCCGGCGACTCGCGTTGCCGAAGAAAGGAACACGATGAAGTCCCTGAAGGCTGCCGCCGTCCTTGCCGGGTCCCTGATCGCCGCCGGTTTCGCCGCGCCCGCGTACGCCGACTCCACCGACCTGGCGTCCACCGGCCTCGACACGGGCCTGCGCACCGCGGTTCCCTTCGAGCTGATGCCGCTGCAGGACTCGGACTCGCTCGTCGACTCCGACGAGAGCTCGCTGCTCGGCACCACGAAGGAAGCGGCGGCCGTGGTGAACGAGGCGAAGCCGGTGCGCGGCGACGTGGGGCTCCACGCCTGACTCCTCCGCCCACTGCGTCAGGCCCCCGGCGTTCTGCCGGGGGCCTGACGCTTTTCCGTGCCACCCGGAGCGCGTGGCGCCGGTGCGCGCCGTGCCGGCCGGGACGCAGGCGCGAAGGAGCCCCGGGGGCGAGGCCTCCGGGGCTCCTGGGGTGCTGCTACGGCGGACGTCCGCAGCCCGCTGTGCTGCTACTTGTTCACGCAGTAGTTGCCGAAAGCGGGGTTCAGGGCGCCGACGATGTTCACGGTGTTCCCGCACACGTTGACGGGAATGTGGATCGGAGCCTGGATCACATTGCCCGACACGACGCCGGGCGAGTGGACGGCCGCACCCTCGGCGCCGGAGTGGGCCGAGGCCATGCCGGCGCCGCTGAACACAACGGCGCCCGTGCCGAGAGCCAGGGTGGCCGCCTTCGCGATGCGAGACATCACGTTCTCCTTACTGGTCTGGTAAACGCGGCACATGAAGAACGGCCGCACTCCCCGCTCAACGCACCGACACCGGTCCGGGTAACGGCTGATTGTCCGGGATCACTCTTTGGTCCGTGTTGTGATCCGAAGGACGATCCGTGCTGCCTCGGCGACGCCTGCGTACCGCCGTCTGATGCATCGCATACAGGGCTCTGACCTGCGTCTTCACAAGAAATGTACGCATTCGGGCGTTTCGACTGTCAAAAGGCGCGGGGGTCGCTTACGTTAGCGACTGTCAGTGACCGGTCCGGTACGGACTGTGTCCATGCGAGAAACGGAGAGGTAATGCGCAAGTACCAGAAGGCCGCCGTCGTGATGGCCATGCTCGGCAGCGTCAGCTTCCTTGGCGCCGGCGCCAGCTTCGCGGGCGAGGGCCCGGAGTTCGAGCTGAACAACAAGCAGGGCAACGCCTGCACGCAGTCGAACACGGTCCAGGGGCTGATCAACGTCGCTGACGTCAACCTGCCGATCGCCGCCATCCTCGCCGGCAACAACGTCGAGGACGAGACCAACGTCGGCGTGAGCTGCGCCAACGGTCTGGCGCTGGGCGGCAAGTGATCAACTCCGCCTGATCCAACAGGTCCCGAGGCCCGGACGTACGCGTCCGGGCCTCGGGGCTGTCCCGCTTCACGACCGTTTTCATCTCTCGGCACATCCGGGGTCGGTCCGGAACCGAGGCGACTGTGGGGAGAAAGAACATGAACAAGTCGAGGAACATCGCGTCCGTGCTCGCGTCCGTGCTCGGCGGCCTGGCACTGTTCGGCGCCGTCGCCGGCCCGGCCTCCGGGGCCGAGGGCCCGAACGGCTGTGTGTCCGACGGGCGGGGCGGAGTCAGCTGCGTGCAGTCGAGCGAGGAGCGGATCACCATCGACGGCGACGGCACGGTTCACCACACCGTCAAGGGGTCGAAGCCCGCCTGTTCCGCCAAGGTCGGTGAGATCTCCTGCGTGACGTCGGCCGTTACTAAGCCGATCCGATAAATATGTCATTGCGCCGCACGAGCCCTTTCTCGCGGAATTGTGGGAAACGGCGTTTCTCTCGCCGATTGGCACAAAAAGTTGCCTAATGTTGGCGACTGTAAGCGACCGGTTCATTCGTGAACTGCGTCAGCACGAGAAATGGAGAGGTAATGCGCAAGTACCAGAAGGCCGCCGTTGTGATGGCCATGCTCGGCAGCGTCAGCTTCCTCGGCGCGGGCGTCAGCCACGCCAACGACGAGCCGAGCGCTGAACTCAACAACAAGCAGACCAACGCCTGCTCGCAGTCGAACACCACCCAGGGTCTCATCAACATCTCCGACGTGAACCTGGCGCTGTCGATCCTCGGCTTCAACAGCGTCGAGGACAAGCAGACCGAGTCGGTGACCTGCTCCAACGGGCTCGCGCTGGGCGCCGAGGACTGAGCATCACCTGGTGACCGGGCAGGTCTGGGTGTCGGACCCACGTGTCCGCTCCAGGCCTGCCCTGCTTCGAGAGCAGTAACGGCTCCGAGGCGAATGAACGGCTCCGTTCGTCGCGGGGCCAACCATGAGAAATAAGGGTAAGTGATCATCGTGAAGAAGTTTGTGGCTGCGGTCGCCGGAATTCTGGGTGGCTTCGCTTTGATCGGCGCCGGCGCCG
>MUNG01000391.1:1114-22254 GCA_002154585.1 Streptomyces pseudogriseolus | reverse complement strand
GCCGTCGGCGGCGACGGCATGGCCGGCTGTGTCGGCGGCGCCCTCAGCGGCACCGGCGCCACGCTCGGCCTGGTCCCGGCCGGCCGGGGCAACGACTTCGCCCGGGCGCTCGGCCTGCCCCGGGACCCGGAGGCCCTGGCGGCGATCCTGCTGCACACCGACCCGCGCCCCGTCGACACGATCGAGGTCACCTCGGCCACGCACGACCGCGTCGTCGTGCTCGGCAGCGTCTACGCCGGGGTGGACGCCCTCGCCAACCGGCACGCCAACCGCTCCCGCCTGCTGCGCGGATCCGCGTCCTACTACGCGGGCGGGCTGCGGGCCGTCACCACCTGGCGCGCGGCCCGTTACCGGGTCACCGTCGACGGCACGGAACACACCCACACGGGTTACACCGTGGTCGCCGCCAACTCCGGCACGTACGGATCCGGCCGTCTCATCGCCCCGGACGCCCGGCTCGACGACGGCCTCCTCGACGTCGTCCTGATCGGCCACGCGCCCCGCCTGCTGTTCTTCGCCCTGATGAACGAACTGCGCACCGGCGCCCACCTGCACCGCCCCCAGGTGCGCGTCCTGCGCGGCCGCGAGATCCGTGTCGAGGCCGACCGGGCGATCCCGTACGGCACGGACGGCGAGGTCGACGCGACCCTGCCCGTCACGGCGAGAATCCTTCCGGGGGCGCTCAACGTCCTGCACTGACAGCCCGGGGCCCGCGCGAAGTCCCTGGTCGGACCCTTCATCGGGCCAGGTGGCCGGCACTCCCGCGCCCGGTGCCGTGCGCAACCCGGGAGCCACCCCCCGTTACCGGACACGTCCCAGGAATGGATCCGTTCGTTCTCTGGAATTGTTCGCGTCTTCGGCGGTAGGTTCGGCCCATGACCGCATCCCGGCCGTCGACCGCCGCCGAGGAGCTGCGCGGTGCGGGGCTCCGCGTGACCGCCGCCCGCGTCGCGCTCCTCGACACCGTCCGCCAGGGCGGCCATCTCGGCGTCGACACCGTCGCCGCCGAGGTGCGCCGGCGCATAGGGCACGTGTCGCTCCAGGCGGTGTACGAGGGGCTGAACGCGCTGAGCGCCGCCGGCCTGGTGCGGCGCATCGCCCCGGCGGGCGGCGCCGCCCTCTACGAGGGTCGCGTCGGGGACAACCACCACCATCTGGTGTGCCGTTCCTGCGGCGCCGTGGCCGACGTGGACTGTGCGGTCGGCGAGGCGCCCTGCCTGACCGCGTCCGACGGCCACGGCTTCGAGGTCGACGAGGCCGAAGTCGTCTACTGGGGCCTGTGCCCCGGATGTTCCACCTCCCGCAGTGCCTGAACTGCGCGAACGTTTTCGCCCGGAAGGACTCCCATGACCGAGAACCATGACGCGATCGTCACCGAACCCAAGGCGGAGGGGGCAGGCGGCTGCCCGGTGGCGCACGATCGCGCGCCGCACCCCACCCAGGGCGGCGGCAACCGTCAGTGGTGGCCCGACCGTCTCAACCTGAAGATCCTCGCGAAGAACCCGCCGGTCACCAACCCGCTCGGTGAGGACTTCGACTACGCGGCGGCGTTCCAGTCCCTCGACCTCCCGGCGGTGAAGCGGGACATCGCCGAGGTCCTCACCACCTCGCAGGACTGGTGGCCGGCCGACTTCGGCAACTACGGCCCGCTGATCGTCCGCATGGCCTGGCACAGCGCCGGCACCTACCGCATCAGCGACGGCCGCGGCGGCGCCGGCGCCGGCCAGCAGCGGTTCGCCCCGCTCAACAGCTGGCCGGACAACGCCAACCTCGACAAGGCCCGCCGTCTGCTGTGGCCGGTGAAGAAGAAGTACGGCCAGAGCCTGTCCTGGGCCGACCTGATGATCCTCGCGGGCAACGTCGCCCTGGAGACGATGGGCTTCGAGACCTTCGGCTTCGGCGGCGGCCGCGAGGACGTCTGGGAGCCGGAGGAGGACGTCTACTGGGGCCCCGAGACCACCTGGCTCGACGACAAGCGCTACTCCGGCGACCGCGACCTGGAGAACCCGCTCGGCGCCGTCCAGATGGGCCTCATCTACGTCAACCCCGAGGGCCCCAACGGCAACCCCGACCCGATCGCCGCGGCCCGCGACATCCGCGAGACGTTCCGCCGCATGGCGATGAACGACGAGGAGACCGTCGCGCTGATCGCCGGCGGCCACACCTTCGGCAAGACCCACGGCGCCGGCCCCGCCGACCACGTCGGCGACGACCCCGAGGCCGCCTCCATGGAGGAGCAGGGCCTGGGCTGGCGGAACACCTACGGCACCGGCAAGGGCGGCGACACCATCACCTCCGGCCTGGAGGTCACCTGGACCGCCACGCCGACCCGGTGGAGCAACGGGTTCTTCAAGAACCTGTTCGAGTTCGAGTACGAGCTGACCGAGTCCCCGGCCGGCGCCAAGCAGTGGGTGGCGAAGAACGCCGAGCCGATCATCCCCGACGCGCACGACCCGGCGAAGAAGCACCTGCCGACGATGCTCACCACCGACCTGGCGCTGCGCTTCGACCCGGTCTACGAGCAGATCTCGCGCCGCTTCTACGAGAACCCGGACGAGTTCGCCGACGCCTTCGCCCGCGCCTGGTACAAGCTCACCCACCGCGACATGGGCCCGAAGTCCCTCTACCTCGGCCCCGAGGTGCCCGAGGAGACGCTGCTGTGGCAGGACCCGCTGCCGGAGCGTGACCACGAGCTGATCGACGCCGCCGACATCGCCTCCCTCAAGGAGCGCCTCCTCGCCACCGGCGTGTCCGTGTCCGACCTGGTGTCGACGGCGTGGGCGGCGGCCTCCTCCTTCCGCGTCAGCGACAAGCGCGGCGGCGCCAACGGCGGCCGTATCCGCCTGGAGCCGCAGCGCGGCTGGGAGGCCAACGACCCCGACCGCCTCGCCGGCGTGATCCGCGCCCTGGAGGGCGTCCAGGAGGCGTTCAACGCCGCCCAGACCGGCGGCAAGCGGGTCTCCTTCGCCGACCTGGTGGTGCTCGGCGGTGTCGCCGCCGTGGAGAAGGCCGCCAAGGACGCGGGCTTCGACGTCGAGGTGCCCTTCACCCCGGGCCGCGTCGACGCCACGCAGGAGCAGACGGACGTCGAGTCGTTCGCCGCGCTCGAGCCGACCGCCGACGGCTTCCGGAACTACCTGGGCAAGGGCAACCGGCTCCAGGCCGAGTACCTGCTGGTCGACAAGGCCAACCTGCTCGACCTGAGCGCCCCCGAGATGACGGTGCTCGTCGGCGGCCTGCGGGCCCTCGGCGCCACCTACCAGCAGGGCGCGCAGGGCGTGCTCACCGGGACGCCGGGCGTCCTCACCAACGACTTCTTCGTGAACCTGCTCGACCTGGGCACCACCTGGAAGTCGACGTCCGAGGACCAGACCGCCTTCGAGGGCCGCGACGCCGCCACCGGCGAGGTGAAGTGGACCGGCTCCCGCGCCGACCTGGTGTTCGGCTCGAACTCCGAGCTGCGCGCCCTCGCCGAGGTCTACGCGAGCGACGACGCCAAGGAGAAGTTCGTCCAGGACTTCGTCAAGGCGTGGGACAAGGTCATGAACCTCGACCGGTTCGACCTCGTCTGATCCGCGGCGCTCCGCCGGTCCCTCCGGCGCGCTGATCCACCTGTCCGGGCCGGTCCCCTCCGCGGGGGCCGGCCCGGACGGCTGTCCGCCCGAGATGCGCGTCGCCGCCGCTGCCGCCAGGGTGGGAAGCGGCCCGACGGTCGACACGAAGGAGGCGCCGGACATGGCGAAGGACGGCAAGAAGTCCGGGAAGGACCTGCACGAGGGCGACCACGTCGCCTGGAGCAGCCACGGCAGCGAGACGACGGGCGAGGTCGAGCAGAAGATCACCGAGCGGACCGAGGCGGCCGGCCGCACCGTCGCCGCCTCCGAGGACGATCCGCAGTACGAAGTGCGCAGCGACAAGTCCGGCAAGACGGCGGTGCACAAGCCGTCCGCGCTCAAGAAGAAGAAGTGAGCGCCGTGGCCGCGGACGACGAGGACACCTGGAACGAGTTCCGGAAGCTGGTCAACATGGCCCCCGGCGATCTGGAGAAGTGGCTCGAGACGGACGAGTCGCAGAGCGCAGGACAGCACAAGGACGGCGGCGAGTCGACCGGGCACGCCTCGGGACGGCGCATCGTCGCGTTGCTGCGCGCCAAGCGCGCCGACCTCACCGAGGACAACTACGCCCACATGCGCAAGGTCGTCGGCTACATCCACCGCCATCTCGCGCAGCGGCCGTCCGGCGACGTCACCGACTCGCGCTGGCGGCACTCGCTGATGAACTGGGGCCACGACCCGCTCGCCGACAACTGACGGCGCCCGTACGGCAGTTCGTTCCGGTCGTCATGTCGACACGTCGACCGGGAACGTCCGAAAACCGTCGCACGTTGTCGGTGTGAGGTTGCACAATGATCGGAAAAGGAGATCAACTCCGGCGCGGTGCTGGGTAGACGGTCTCGTGTCCGGCTCCGGAAAGGTCCTTCAGATGCTTGCCACCGTCGACCGCTCGACCACCCTCGTCGACCTGCCGTCCGTCCGCCGACGGCGCGCCCGGGCGGCCGTCGCCGCCCCGGCCCGGGCCGCCCTGCCCGCGACCCATGCGACGCCCGGGACGACGGCCGACGTGCTGCGCATCATCGCGGACCCGCGCACCCCGACCTACGTCACGGTGTTCGCCAACGGCCGCCGCCGGTACAGCTACTGGCGTCCGATCGACCCGGCGACGGGCGCCGGCGGCTGCTACGCGGCGCTGCCCACCGCCGAGTGCGACGCGCTGCACGCGAGCGGCAGGATCATGCTCGGCGAGCCGGTCGTCGACCCCAACCGCACCACGTACCGCGTCCGTACGGCCACCCGTGTCACCGCGGCCCCCGCCGCCCGCCCGGCGGTCGCCCCGGAGCGGCGGAGGGTGGCCTGACGGCCGGTCGAGGGCCCTCCAAGCGGCTCGCGTCGGCGGCAACAGCATTGCCACCGTCCCGGTGGTTCCTGGACCAACTGGAGGCACAGCGCGCCTAGGGGGCGCGGGGAACTGCGCACCCAGCCACGACGCGGCCGCACCCGGCATACAACAGCCCCGGCACCCCGGTGGCCGTACGGGGGTGAGGCGCAGGCCCGCTGAGGGGTGCCGCCTGGGCGCGTCGGCGCAGCCGGCAGGGGCTCCGTACTTTCCGGTAACGCTCCGATGGAGCCAACTTCACGGACGCCGTGTCCGTCCCGTGACCACGGGATGCTCATCGGCTGCGTCCGTGGCGGGGCCGCCGGCATCGGTCGGCCGCGCGGGCATCGCCCGGCTGGGCACCCGCGCTCCGGCAGCCGACCGCGCTGGGCGGCGCAGACGTCCGGCTGGGTCGGCTGCCGGACTCCGGTTCTCGGGTGCTCGCCGGCATCCGGAAACGGCGGGCTCGGACGGCACGGTCACGGCCCGCCGTGCACGCGGTGGCACCTTCGCCGGCAGCGGCTTCGGCGACCCCGGTACTCCACGCCCTCCTCAGCCGTGTCCTCATGGCCGTGGGCGGTCCGCCGCGAGGGCGCCGCGGTGTACCGCCCGAGCACCCGTACCGTCCGCGCGCCGCCCAGGCGGTGACGCGCGGACGTCGGGAGGTGACGAGGCGTCCTCAGGCTATGGACGCCGAAATGACCGCCGACACCGCGATGTTGCAGGACGCCGTCACCCAGACCGCCGGGTGCGGCTCGACCTCCACCAGCGTCGCGCCCAGCCGGCCGGGGGTGACCAGGTCGATCACGAAGAACGCCACGGCCATCATGACCAGCCCCAGCACGCCGAACACCGCCGTGGAGGCCAGGCCCTTGCCGAAGTCCTCGTAGGTCGTCCAGATCGAGGTGAAGACGATGCCGCCGATGCCGAGCAGGGCGGAGCTCAGCACCAGCGCGGCGTTGCGGTTGCGCTCCTGCCAGATCTGCCGGCCGAGCTTTCCGGGCGTCAGCATGTCGACCAGGAAGATGCCGAGGACCAGCAGGACCAGGCCGAGTGCGCTGTAGGCGCCTGCCCGGCCGAGTCCGTTGACGATGTCGCTCATGGGGTCGCAGGCTCCGTTGGGTGAGTGATCGCGGTCAAGGGCGAGCAAAATGTAGCGCACCCGTCCGGCTCCGTGATCTGCTGCCCTGTCATCCTGCCCCGTCATCCCCCTCCGTCGCCGATGTCGTCGGCGCGGGCGATTCCCGGCACCCGCTCCCCAACGGCCCCGGTCTCTCGTGGGCAGTGTGGCGCAAGAGACCGCGTGTAGGTAGTAACTCGCGTGCACTCGACGGGAGTAGCTACCGATTTCGGCGTGCTGTCATGGACCGGCGCTTCCGGGGCATCAGATGTCCGTCGGACCGAAGGACCGAAGTGCCGAGGGGGAGACGCGCATGAGCAGGGGCAGCCGGGTTCTCACCGTCATGTACGTCGCCGTCGCCCTGTGGCTCGCCTTCTGCACCGTGCGCACCTGGGGCGCCGTGCCGGCCTGGACCACCCTCGCCATGGCCGCCGCCTCCCTCGCGCCCGTCCTGGGCATGGTCCGCGAGACCGTCATCGCCGACGAGCGGCGGGCCGTCGCCGTGCTGCGCGAGCGTGAGGGGCGCCGGGCGGCGTGGCGGGACGCGGCGGCCGCCGCGGTGGCCCGGGCCGAGGTGGAGGCGGCGTGCTGCGAGCGCTGGTGGACGTCGTGCGCGACCGAGCACGACCCGAAGTGCGCCCACCGCACCTCCTGGGGCACCACGGCCTGATCTCCCTCCGGGGCGCTCGGAGGACCGGCCCGGCAGTGATGTGAATTCCTGGTCCGTACCAGGGGGTTGACGTCTCCTTATCTCACATCTTGAATCAAGTGGTTGAACCTTCACCCCCCACCACGGTCGGCGCACCCGTTCCCACGGGTCGCCGTACGGAAGGGAGAGCCATGTCCTCTCCGCGCACGCGCCGCAGATGGGCGGCCGCCGTCGCCCTGTCCGCCGCGCTCCTCGCCTCCGGCGTGACCGGCACGACCGCGCAGGCGGAACCCGCCCGGGTCTCCGACGTCTCCGCGGCGGCCGTCGTCTTCTCGGACACCTTCGACGGGCCCGCCGGCGCGGCCGTCGACTCGTCGAAGTGGCAGATCGAGACCGGCGACAACGTCAACAACCACGAACGGCAGTACTACACCGCCGGGAACAACAACGCGGCGCTCGACGGCCAGGGCCACCTGGTCATCACCGCCCGCAAGGAGAACCCGGCCAACTACCAGTGCTGGTACGGCACCTGCCAGTACACCTCGGCCCGGCTCAACACCTCCGGCAAGTTCACCGCGCAGTACGGGCACGTCGAGGCGCGGATGAAGATCCCGCGCGGGCAGGGCATGTGGCCCGCGTTCTGGATGCTCGGCACCCCGGTCAACTGGCCGGACTCGGGCGAGATCGACATCATGGAGAACGTCGGCTTCGAGCCGTCCACCGTGCACGGCACCATCCACGGCCCCGGCTACTCGGGGTCCGGCGGCATCGGCGCCGGCTACACGCTGCCCGGCGGCCAGGCCTTCGCGGACGCCTTCCACACCTTCGCCGTCGACTGGGCGCCGGACCGCATCACCTGGTCCGTGGACGGCAACGTCTACCAGACCCGTACGCCCGCCGACCTGGGCGGCCGGCAGTGGGTGTTCAACAAGCCGTTCTTCCTCATCCTCAACCTGGCGGTCGGCGGCTACTGGCCCGGCGACCCGGACGGCTCCACCGTCTTCCCGCAGCAGCTCCTCGTCGACCACGTCTCGGTGACCACCGGCGACACCTCGATCGGCGGCGTGATCCGGGGCCTCGCCGGCAAGTGCGTGGACGTCGCGGGGGCCAACACCGCCAACGGCACCCCCGTCCAGCTCTACGACTGCAACGGCACCGCGGCGCAGCGCTGGACGGTCGGCTCCGACGGCACGATCCGCGCGCTGGGCAAGTGCCTGGACGTGGCCTCGGGCGGGACGGCCGACGGCACGCCCGTGCAACTGTGGGACTGCAACGGCACGGCCGCCCAGCGCTGGGTGGTCACCGCCGCCCGCGACATCGTCAACCCGCAGGCCGACAAGTGCCTGGACGTGACCGGCAACAACTCCGCCAACGGCACCCGGCTCCAGATCTGGACCTGCGCGGGCACCGCGAACCAGAAGTGGACGGTCGGCTGACACCGTGACCCTGCCCCGCTCGCCCTCGGGCTGGACCATGGCCGTGTTCGGCGTGCTCGCCGCCGCGCTCGGCGCCGTGGGACTGGTCTCGCCGGACGCCCAGCTGTCGCTGCTGGGACTGACGGCGCCGGGCGGGCGGGGGAGCGGTGACCACACGTCCGCGTTCGTCACGGCGTCGTCGACGGCGGCGCTCAACATGGGCGTGTACTACGTCCTGGCCGCGCTCGCCGACTGGCGGGCGTTCTTCGGCTGGACGGTGCCGTTCCGGCTGCTGACCTGCGCGGTGTTCACGGCCGCCGTGGTCACCGGCAGGGCCCCGGAGGCGTTCCTCGGCGTCGCGGCCTGGGAGGGCCTGGGCGCCCTCGCGACGGGCGCGGCCCTGCTGCGGGAACGGCGGGCCGGGGCCGAAGAGGCCTGAGCGCCTCGAGAGTTGTCGAGGGGGTCCCGTGCGGGACCCCCTCGGCGTCTTCCCGGTGTGCGGGCGGGCGTCAGATGCCGCAGGTCGAGGCCGACCAGAAGCGGCTGCCGCGGTGGTCGACGTGCGTGTGGTCGTTGTGGCCCGGGTAGCCGGGGCCGAGGATGCCGTTGAAGCCGTGGTTGCGGGCCTGCTTGGCCAGGGTGCACAGGGAGTGCGGTCCCGCGCCGAGGTCGGCGGCGTCGCCGTACAGATGGCGGCTGTTGCTCGCGCCGCCCACCGCGCTGTTGCAGGACTGGGAGCGGAAGCCGCTGGTGACCCGGATCGGCTGGTCGCCGAGCGCGTGCCGCAGCGCCTCCAGCTTCCACATGGTGCGCAGCGCGTTCGCCTTCGCGGTCGCGGCGCTCACGGCGCCGCCCGACCAGGTCGAGTTGCAGCGGTTGAGCTCCGCGTAGTCGAAGTGGACCGGCGTGCAGTCGTCGTCCTGGAGGGCGTACAGCTTGCTGAAGGTGTTGGGGCCGGCCACACCGTCGGCGGCGAGGCCGTAGGCGGACTGGAAGCGCTTGAGGGCGGCGGCGGTGGCCGGGCCGAACTCGCCGTCGACGGCCAGCACCGCACCGTAGCCCGGATAGCCGCTCAGCCGGATCTGGAGCTGGGTGACGTCGGCGCCGGACGCGCCCTGGGACAGGGTGCGGTTCCAGGTGTAGCAGCCGTCGGCGTGCGCGGTCCCGGCGGTGGCGAGGGACCCCGCCGCCAAACCAGCCATGAGCATGACAACAGACAGGACGAGTCTCAGTGCGCGTTTCAACATGCGGTGTCCGCCTCCGGTACGGGATCGGGTGAGCAACGAGCCGTGTGACGCGCGTCAACCATGGGGCAAACCCACGGCCGTGCGCAAGGTGCCGCCGACCGGAGCACACCTCGCGCGCGTGAGCCCTGTACGCGCCCCCGGACGGCTGGTGAGAATGCGGTGCCGGTCCCCCCTCTCCCGTGAAGTGTCGTACGCCCCACCCCAGTTGGACCATGCGCCGAGGAAAGCAGGTCGATCGCCGTGTTGCTGCGTCTGCCCACGTCCCTGTCCGAAGCCCGGCGGTGTCTGGCCGAGGGGGCGGTGCCCGTCGGCGGGGCCACGCTCGTCTGGGCGCAGTGGCAGCGCGACGGCTTCCCGGAACAGGCGCTGTCCCTGCGCCGGCTGCCCGAGGCCACCGTGGTGGACGGCGAGACCCTGGGCGCCGCCGTGCTGCTGCACCAGGTCGACGAACGGGTGCCGGAGGTGCTGCGCCGGGCCGCCGCCTCCGTCGGCACCGGAGCCGTGCGCCGGACGGCCACCGTCGGCGGCAACATCGTCGGCAGCACCCTGCGCTGTCTGCTGCCCCCTGCGCTGGTCCTCGACGCGCGAGCCACCGTCATGGACCACGACGGCGCCTACGAGGCCGAACTGGCGGAGGTGGTGGCCAAACGCCCCCTGCTGCTGGCGCTCCGCTGGCGCCGTCCGCTCGCCAGCGCCTACTACAAGGCGCCCGGCGACCTGGGCGGCCCGCCGCCCCTGGTGGTCGCCACCGCCGTGCACGCCGAAGGGGCCGGCGGGCGGCGGCTGTTCACCGCCGTACGGGACGGCGGCGAGGTCGTCAGCGGCAGCGTGCCCGCGCCGGCGGACCCGGACGGAGTGCTCGACGCCCTGGAGGGCACGGCGCCGGGCGGCCTGAGCGGTGAGGCGCGCGAGGCGGTGCGGCGGGAGGTGACGGACCTCCTGCGGCGGGCCGGCGACTGAGCGCACGGGGCCGCCGCCCGCACCTCATTCCACGGGCCAGGTGTGCACCGGCGCGTTCAGGTGCATGTAGTCGATGTACTGCTGCGTCATGCGGCGCAGCGCCTCGTGCCGCCCGCAGTGCGTGGTCGCGTCGATGTGGTGGAACATCTCCTTCTGCCACACCGCGCCGTTGCGTCCCGTCACACAGCGCTGCTCGATGATGCCGAGCAGCGGCTCCCGCCACGCGTCGTCCATGCCCGACAGCTCCAGGCCCCGGTGCGCCAGCGGCAGCAGCCGCCGCAGGACCAGCTCCGCCGCCGGCACCTCGCCCATCCCGGGCCAGTACAGCCGCGCGTCGATGCCGTACCGGGCCGCCGTGCGCAGGTTGTCCTCGGCGGCGGAGAAGGACATCCGCGACCACACCGGCCGCTCCTCCTCCACCAGGCCGCGGGTGAGCCCGTAGTAAAAGGCGCCGTTGGCGAGCGTGTCGGCGACGGTCGGGCCGGCGGGCAGCACCCGGTTCTCCACCCGCACGTGCGGCTTGTCGCGGGAGACCGCGTACACCGGGCGGTTCCAGCGGTAGATGGTGCCGTTGTGCAGCGTCAGCTCGCCGAGGTCCGGGATGTCGCCGCGCAGCAGGGTCTCCGCGGGATCCTGGTCGTCGCACAGGGGGAGCAGGGCGGGGAAGTAGCGCAGATTCTCCTCGAACAGGTCGAACACGCTGGTGATCCACCGCTCCCCGAACCACA
The DNA here is from genome assembly GCA_002154585.1 of Streptomyces pseudogriseolus. Classification (GTDB taxonomy): domain Bacteria; phylum Actinomycetota; class Actinomycetes; order Streptomycetales; family Streptomycetaceae; genus Streptomyces; species Streptomyces pseudogriseolus. Next base: position 11,203 of record MUNG01000391.1, on the reverse strand, counting down.
CCCGGGGCCGCACCCCCTGCACCTTGATCTCCTCGGGACGGGTGTCGGTGGCCTGCTCGAACAGGGGGACCCGTGTCTCGTGCCAGAGCTCCTTGCCGAACAGGAAGGGCGAATTGGCCGCCAGGGCCACCTGCACCCCGGCGATCGCCTGCGCCGCGTTCCAGTACGCCGCGAAGTCCTCCGGGTCGACCTGGAGGTGGAACTGCGTGCTGGTGCAGGCGGCCTCCGGGGTGATGGTGTCCGCGTAGGTGCGCAGCCGGTCGATGCCGGTCACCTCGATGTGCAGGTCCTCGCCGCGCGCCGCGAAGATCTGGTCGTTGAGCAGCCGGTAGCGCGGGTTCTCCGACAGGGCGCCCTCCCCGACGTCCTCGTGGCGCAGGGTCGGGAGGATGCCCGTCATGATCAGGTGCGTGCCGATGGAACGGGCGCGCTCCTCCGCGTGGTTCAGGGCGGAGCGGATCTCGGACTCCCACGCGTCGGGACCGCCCTCGGTGAGCCGCCGGGGCGCGATGTTGATCTCGAGGTTGAACCGGCCCAGCTCGGTGTCCCAGGCCGGGTCCGCGATCGCCTCCAGCGCGTCGGTGTTGCGCATCGCGGGCTCGGCCCGGTCGTCGACCAGGTTCAGCTCGATCTCGAGACCCACCTGGGGCCGCTCGGCCTCGAAACGTGACTCGCGCAGCATCTGCGCGAGCGCGTCGAGGCACTGCTGCATCTTGATCCGGTAGCGGCGGCGGTCCTCGCGGGTGAAGGTGAGCGCCGGGACGTCCCGTCCCATCGGTCTCCCTCCAGGCTGTTCGTCCGGAACCTGACCACCCCAGCGTCGCACCGGTGGGCGTCCGCGACCAGGCGAGTCGGTCAGGCCGTGGGACCCTCCGCGAGGAACCGGGTCAGGCTGTCCAGCAGCATGGTGCTGCCCTGCTCGGCCATGTCCCGCTCCTCCACGGTGTCGCAGATCTGTCGCAGCTCGATCCGCGTCTTCGGCCCGTCCCCGTCCAGCTCCACCACCATCACGGAGGGCTCGGCGCGCCCGGGCACGTCCATGCCGACCACCAGCAGGCGGTTCTCCTCCACCTCCAGGTAGGACCCGGTCAGCGGCACCTCGGTGCCGTCGGGCGTGACCATGATGGCCTGCCAGGCGCCGCCCGGCCGCACGTCCATCCGCACCGAGCCGGGCGCGGCGTACGCCCAGCGGGCGTACGCGTCGGGCGTGGTCCACGCCCGGTAGACCGCGGCGGCGGGGGCGTCCAGGGTGCGGGTCAGGGTGTAGGAGTGGCCGTCGCTCATGATGTCGTCCTTGTCCTCGCGTCGTTCCCCTTGGGGCTTCGGTGGGGTAGACGGGGGCGCGCCCGGAAAGTCATCGGTCCGTGCCGGACCTCCGCGTCACAGGTGCATCGGCTCGCCGGGCGCCGGGTACCCGGCCGGTCCTCGCGCGGACACGCCGCGCCGGAAACACCACGGGAGGCTCGCCATGGCCGACCTCAGCCCGATCGACCTGCAGAAGGCGCTCAAGGGCGCCGACTACCCCGCCGCCAAGGACGACCTCGTCTCGGTGGCGAGGAGCAACGGCGCCGACGACAGCCTCGTCAAGAAGCTGTCGGAGACCGGGACCAAGCGGTTCGACGGTCCCAACGAGGTGCAGAAGGCCGTCTTCGGCAACGAATGACCCGTGCGCCGGGGTCGCCGCCCGCCGCCGCGGGCCGGCCCCGGACGCCGCGACCGACCGAGGACGGTGCACCGATGACCGAGTACGAGCGCTCGCACACCATGCCGGCCCCGCCCGAGCAGGTCTTCGACCAGGCGGCGGACGTCGGCCGGATGGGTGACTGGCTGCCCGCGGACCTGCATGTGCGCGCCGAGCGGCCGCCCGCCGTGACCGTGCACGAGGACCGCACCGACGAGGACACCTCCGCCCTGCTGCGCGCCGAGCGGGACCAGATGCGCATCGAATGGGGGACACGGGAACAGGGCGGCTACGCCGGGTGGCTCCAGGTCGCCGGCATCGACGGCGGGACCAGTGAGGTGACCGTGCACCTCTCCTTCTTCGAGGGCGGCCACGACCCGGGCGAGGAGCAGGTGACCGGCGCCCTCGACGACAGCCTGCGGCGCCTGGAGCGACAGGTCCGGCTACGCGTCGGCCACGACGCCGGCTGATCCCTCGCGCGCCCAGTGGGCGGGGCGGCCCAGCGACGGCGGCAGCGTCGTCGCCGCGTCGCCCCGCGCCGCCGTCAGCTGCGCCCCGGTGAGGAACAGGGTGCCGGTGAGATCGGCGCCGGACAGGTCCGCGTCGCGCAGGTCGGCGCCGATCAGGTCCGCGTCGCGCAGATCCGCGCCCGTGAGGTCGGCGCCGACGAGCAGCGCCCCGCGCAGACTCGCCCCGCGCAGATCCGCCCCGGACAGCCGCGCCCCCATCAGGTCGGCCCCGCGGTGGTCCTTCCTCTTGCCCGGCACCCGCGCCCGCGTCAGCTCGCTGGCCCGCAGCAGCAGCGGGTTGACCTCCCCGCGCAGCGCGTTCACGTCGAGCGCGACGACCGACTCGGCGTCTCCCCGGGTCAGCTTCTCGATCCGCGCCAGCGCCCGGCGCAGCTCGCGGTGCACGGGACGGGCCGCCGGGAGGTCCAGCGCCTCGGCGGTGTAGGCGAGCAGTTCGTGCAGCTGCCGCATGACCGGGAACACCGCGAACATCGCGGACGCCGACGCGGGATCCCGCCGCCAGTCGGTGCCGCCGAAGGTGACCTGCGAGACCTTCTGCCCGGCGCCGAAGCAGTCGAAGACGGTGCAGCCCCGGTAGCCCTCGTCGCGCAGCCGGGCGTGGATGCCGCAGCCGAAGTCGTCCCGCAGATGGCCGCACGCCCGTCCGGCGGGCTTGTCCCGGGCGAAGTCGGCGGATCGGGCGAACGGCAGGGCCACGCAGCACAGGCCGAAGCAGGAGGAGCAGTCGGCGCGCAGCTCGTCACGGTCCGCGACGGCGGGCGCGCGGTCCGGGCCGGGCTCCGTCCGGTCGCGCCGCCGGGGCCGTCCGCCGCCGTGCCCGGACGGGCGGGTTCCGTGCTGTGGCGACACCGTGAACGCTCCTGGACCGACGAGGGACGCCGCGTGCGGGGCGCCCCGTGAACGCCGCCCATTCTCGCAGACGGCCCGGCCGACCGGGCGCCGCGCGCCGGTTCACTCCCCGGCCGTCGCCTCCCCGTTGAGAGCCCCGACGGTCCGCTGCTTGCGGCGGGCCCGGGACGCGCGCAGGTTCGCCGCGTTCCCGCACCGGCGGACGTCGTGCCAGACGCCGCTGTTGTTGCGCGAGCGGTCGTAGAACGCGGACCGGCAGCCCGGCTCCCGGCACAGCTTGAGCCGCCGCCAGGTGCCGTCGGTCTGCGCGAGCAGCACCTGCGCCCACACGGACGCCTCCAGCCACTCGCCCGGGCTCCCGACCGGCACCAGGGCGACCCGGCCCGCCTCGTCCAGGCCGGGCCGCAGGGAGACGTCGGTGGGGGCCCGGACCGGCTCGGCCTCGCCGGTCACCAGGGCGGCGAGCCGCTCCCGCAGCGCCCTCACCCGATCCAGGTCCTCGGGGCGCGGCTCCCCGGACGGGCCCGGCCAGCCGTGGGCCTCGGCCCAGGAGGCCGTCACGTCCCGCAGCCACCGGCCGCCGGTCTCCTCGCCGGCGAGCACGTCCTCGCCGTACGGCGGGATGGCGCGCGTGTTGAGGAGTTCCTGCACCAGCGCGAGCCCGCCCGCGGCGGGGCGGATGAGGTAGCGCTCGGTCGAGGTCCATGACATACGTCAATCGTACTTGACTCTGTCGCGATTCCGGCGCACTGTGGGCGACAGAAGCAAAACGCTTTTACTTACGTCGCACCCTGTCGCGCTTCGACGCGCGTCCGTGTGCATCCATGCGAGGAGCAGAGCAATGACCGAGATCAAGGGAGCCCGCGCGCTGGTCACCGGCGGTCAGCGCGGTCTGGGTGAGGCCTTCGCCGCCGCGCTGCTCGAGGCCGGCGCCGAGACGGTGTACGTCACCGCGCGCCACCCCGGGCCTTCGGCGGACCCACGGCTCGTGCCGCTGGCCCTGGAGGTCACCGACGAGGCGTCCGTGGCCCGGCTGGCCGAGCAGGCGCCGGACGTCGACATCGTGATCAACAACGCGGGCGCCACCATCCCGGGCGGCCTGCTGGACAACGGCGTCGCCGACGTGGCGCACCTGTTCGACATCAACGTCCTGGGCGCGCTGCGCGTCACCCGGGCGTTCGCCCCGGTGCTCGCCCGCAGGGGAGGGGGAGCGCTGGTGAACGTCCACTCGGTGCTCTCCTGGGCGTCCGGCGCGGGCGCGTACGGCGCGAGCAAGGCCGCCCTGTGGTCGCTCACCAACTCCCTGCGCGGGGAGCTCGCCGGTCAGGGCACCCAGGTCGTCGGCGTCCACCTCGGCTACACCGACACCGACATGGTCCGCGCCCTGGACGTGCCGAAGAACGACCCGCGGGACGTCGCCGCCCAGGTGGTGGAGGCGCTCCTCAAGGGCGAGAGCGAGGTGCTCGCCGACGAGGTGACCCGGCACTTCAAGGCCGCGCTGTCCGGCCCCGTCGAGGGACTCGCGGTGGCCTGACCGGTCCTCACCGCCGCGCGGTCACCGCACCGTCGTCTCCCAGGTGTCCACCGCGTAGTGCAGCGTGAGCCCGTGCCGCTCGTACAGGCGGGGCGCACCGGTCGCGTTGCGCGTGTCCACGCCGAGCCCCACCGTGTCCCGGCCGCGCGCCGCGAACACCCCGAAGGCGTGACGCAGCAGACAACCGGCCAGACCCCGGCCGCGCGCGGCGGGCAGGACGCCGAGGCTGCGGATCCAGCCCATCGCCTCGCGGTCGCCGCGCGCCATCAGAAAGCCGCAGTCGCCCAGGTCGTCGGCGGTGACGATCCACACCAGGTTCCAGTCCATCCCGCGGGCGTCCACATCGTGCAGCCAGGTCGCGTAGGAGCGGGGCTGGAAGTCGAAGTGCCCGGCGAAGGACTCCTGGTACAGGGCGTGCACCCGGACCCGGTCCTCCTCGGTGGCACAGGCGCGCACGCGCACGCCGGCGGGGGGTTCGGGCAGCGGGTCCCGCGTGGGGTCGAGGGGGCGGTGCAGCACGTGGTAGCGGCGGACCACCCGCCAGCCCCGCTCCGTCAGCAGCCCGGTGTCGAGCGTGGGCGCCGCGTTGAGGTGCAGGTGCACCACGGCGCGGGCGGCGCCGTTGGCCCGGGCCTTCTCCAGCGCCCTGGCCTCCATCGCCGCCACCGTGCGGGCGGCCTCCGCCTGGTGGGAGGGCAGCGCGTAGAGGTCCACGTCGATGCGCTCACCGCCCGACGGGTCCCACAACAGGCCGAAGACCACGACCTGTCCGTCGTCCGTCACCAGCCAGGAGTCCCGCTCCAGGTCGGTGTCGGGATGCTCCAGGTCGGCCAGCACGGTGTGCAGATCGGTCTCGGGGCGGCCGATCTCCAGTTCGTCGACCTGGTTCATCAGGGCGGTGACGGCGGTGGCGTCGGCCGGGGTCGCGGGCCGGATCGTCGAGGTGGGCATGGGCACCAAGCGTCGGGCGGCGGCCCGCCCCGCGCAACGGATTTTCCCGCGCCCGCGCCCGCGCCAGCGCGCGGGCGCGTACGACGACGGCGGCACCCGTTCCCGACGGGTGCCGCCGTGCGCGGGCCACCAGGTCAGCGGGCGGTGCCCGCGGCGCGCTGACCGGTGAGGACCGCCGTCAGCAGCTCCGGGTCGAACAGGGAGACGTCGGCGAGCCGGGTCGGGGCGGCCAGGGACTGGAGCATCGCCTTGGTGACCCGCACCGCCGACGCCGGACGCCGCAGCACGGGCTTCGCATACGCCATCACCGCGTCGTCGAGCGCGTCCGCCGGCACCACCTTGTGCAGCAAGGACAGGGCCAGGGCCTCCTGGGCGTCGAAGACCCGCGCGGTCAGGAGCAGTTCACGCACCCGCGCCACCCCGACCTCGCTGATCAGCCGGGGGAGCAGCCCGCCCCACGCGGGCGGCACCCCGAGGGCCAGCTCCGGCAGCCGGAACGTGGCCGTGTCCACGCCCACCCGGAGGTCGCAGGCGAGCAGCAGACCCACGCCCGCGCCGACCGCCCTGCCCTGGACCCGGGCGACGGTGACGGCCGGGTTGGCGGTGAGCGCCTCGCACACCCGCAGGGCCTTCTTCCCGGAGACGCGTATGCCGTCACCGGTCGGGTCGGCGTCCAGCTGCTGCGGGAACTCGCGCCGGTCGCCGCCGAGGCAGAACGCGTCCCCGGCCGCCGACAGCACCAGGACCCGTACGCCGGGGTCCTGGTGGTCGAGGACGGTGAGGAGGTCGTCCAGCATGGCGTCGCCGACCGCGTTCCCCTCCTCGGGAAGGTGCAGTTCGACCGTGAGCAGGGGCCCCTGCCGGTAGGTGCGCACGGTCTTCAGCACCTGGTCGGCGGGGAGTTCGGCGAGGGGCGATGCGGTCATGCGGTCACCTTCAGGGACGTGATGCGGCGGAAGACGAGACGGGAGTTGTCGTAGGCGGGCGGCCCGGCCGGGCGGAGCGTGGGGAAGCGCTCCAGGATCTGCGCGATCGCCTCGCGCGCCTCGAACCGGGCGAGGGGAGCGCCCAGGCAGTAGTGTGCGCCGCTGCCGAACGTGATGTGGCCGCCGTCGCGCAGGATGTCGAAGACGTGCGGGTCGGGGTTGCGGCGCGGATCGTGGGCCGCCGCCCCGTACAGGATGTGCACGGTGGTGTCCTTGGCGAGCGGGGTGCCGGCCAGCACCGTGTCGTCGGCGGCCACATGGGAGTTGAGCCACACCGGCGGGTCGTAGCGCAGCGTCTCCTCGATCAGGTCGTCGATGTGCTCGGGGTGCGCCCGCAGCCATTCGGCGCGGGCGGGCTCCTCGGTCGCGAAGCGGACCGCGTTGGTCAGCAGCACCGCGCTGGTCTCCAGCGAGGCGATGGTGATGAACATGGTCAGGTGGTAGATCACCCGCGCCGCGGCCTCCGGGTCGTCCGCGAAGTGGGCGTCCCAGTGGCGGATCCAGCCGGTGAGGACATCGTTGCCAGGGCGCGCCCGCCGCTCGCGGATCAGCTCGCCGAAGAAGGCCCGCATCTCCAGCGTGGCCTGCCCCGCCTGCGCCAGCTGCTCCTTGGTCGGGAAGAGTTCCTGCGCGTACGCCTGCCGGTGGGCGAAGTCCAGGATGTGCGCGTGGTGCTCCTCGGGGATGCCCAGCCACTCGCCGACCGTGCGGACGGGCAGCAGCTCGGCGACCGTCTGCACGAAGTCGGCCTCCCCGTCCGCCCGCAGCCGCTCCTCCAGGCCGTCGAGCAGGCCGGTGACGATCCGGGCGACCGCCGGGCGCAGGCCCTCCAGGGTGGTGCGGTCGAAGGGGTTGCCGAGCGCGCGGCGCTGGCAGGTGTGCGAGGGGGCGTTGATCCGGGACAGGGTGCCCGTGAGCTCCTGGGTGGCGAGCTCCTGCCAGCGGCGCGGGTCGGGCTGCCGCTCCTGCCAGGCGAAGTCCGGCACGAGCCAGTTCCTGGACCGCAGGACCTGGCTGCATGCCTCGAACGAGGTGACGAAGTAGGCACCCCAGGGGGCGCGCACCACGTCCCCCAGAGAGCGCAGCCCTTCCCAGACGGGCAGGGGGTCGGCCTGCCCCTCCGGTGAACGAAGGTGACGGAGGAGGGAAATGACGGCTCGGCGGTCGCTGATGGTGGGGCCGCTTATGTCGCCAACGGCGGTCACGTGGTGCTCCTTCGGCTGGACGCTACCGTTACCGCCGGAACCTACCCTTCCGACTATGTATGTCATGTGTCGTTGAGTGTTGCACCTGTCACATGCTAGGCACTTGCCAACTGCCCTTCCGCCACCCGCAGTTCCGACCCGCGTCGGAGATCGGACGTCGGTCGTCAGACGCGGAAGACGTCCAGGAAGCTGCTCCAGAATCCCTTCCTGCGCGTCGGGGCTTGACGGGCCGGCTGGGACGACGAGGCGGCCGCCGGCCGCTCCGCCTCGGGCATCGCGGCGGCCCGCTCGCGCAGGGCGGTGGCCGCCCGGGTGGCCGGCGTGGGGCTGAACGTCACCGGCAGCGCCACCAGCGCACGGTGGAACGGGCCGGGCCGCCACTCGAGTTCCTTCTCCGGCACGGCGAGCGCCAGGTCGGGCAGCGCGTTGAGCAGCCGCTCGATCGCGGTGGTCGCGATGACCTGCGCCGGGTCCTTCGCGGGGCAGGCGTGCGGGCCCGCGCCCCAGGCCAGATGGGCGCCCTTGCTGTGCGCGCGGCGGGCCTCCTCCAGCGCGGGGTCGGCGTTGGCGCCGGCGAAGGAGATGACGACCGGGGTGTCGGCCTCGGCCACATGGCCGCCCAGGTCCACGTCCCGCACGGGGTAGTGCGTGGCGTAGTTGGCGATCGGCGTCTGGTTCCACAGCACGTGGTCCATCGCCTCCTCGATCAGCATGCCGCTGTCCCGGGCGCCCGACCCGGACAGCAGCAGCATCAGCGAGCTGCCGATGAGGTTGCGCTCCGGCTCGATGCCGGCGCCCATCAACAGCACCAGCTGGTCCTTGAGTTCCTCGTCGGTCAGCCCGGCGGGGTGCTGGATCAGCCAGGAGGTGACGTCGTCCTCGGGCCGGCGCCGCTTGATGGCGATCAACTCCATGAGGGCCGCGGTCAGTTCCTCGTTGGCCCGTATCGCGTCCTTGCCGTCGAAGATCGCCGACATGGAGGCGGTGACGGTGTCGCCGATGTCCGCCGGACAGCCGAACATCTTGTTGAACAGCAGCAGCGGCAGCAGCTTGGCGTAGTCGCCCAGCAGGTCGGCCCGGCCCAGCTCGCTGAACCGGTCGATCAGGTAGTCGGCGATCGGCTCGACGTCACGCCGGATCCGCGTGGTGCTGAGCCGCGCCAGACTGTCCACCACGGCCTTGCGCAGCCGCAGATGCACCGCGCCGTCGGTGAACAGACAGCTCGGCCGGTACGCCATCATCGGCAGCACCGGGTTGTCCAGGGCGATACGGCCCTCGTTCAGGGCCTTCCAGCGGCGGGCGTCACGGGCGAACAGCTCCGTGTTCTGCAGCACCCGCAGCGCCATCTCGTGCCCGACGACCAGCGTCGCGTCCACCCCGGGGGCCAGCTCGACCGGACCGGCCGGGGCGTGCTCCCGCAGCTGGTCGTAGACCTGGTGCGGATCGGTGGCGAAACGGGCGTCGTGCATCGGGCATCTGCCCGCACCCGACGCGGACGGGGAGTGAGCTTCCATGAGGTCTTCCTTAGTGAAACCGTGAGCCGGGGACCGGAGCCGGGGGCCGGTAGGCCGAGGCCCCGGCCCCCGGACCGGGCGGACGCGAGGAGGTCAGGACGTGCGGTCGAGCAGGTGCCGCACCAGCGCGATCAGCGCCTTCGCGGACGACTGCTGGTCCCGGGCGTCGCAGTGGACGACCGGGGTGTCCGGCAGCAGGTCGAGCGCCTCACGCACCTCCGCCTCCTCGTACAGGGGGGCGGTGTCGAAGCAGTTGACGGCGATGGCGTACTCCAGGCCGTACCCCTCGATGAGGTCGATGACCGGAAAGGTCTCCTCCAGCCGCGCCGGGTCGACCAGCAGCAGCGCCCCCAGCGCCCCGCGCGCCATGTCCTCCCACAGCTGCATGAACCGCTGCTGCCCCGGCGTGCCGAAGAGGTACAGCACCAGGTCGTCGCTGAGGGTGAGACGGCCGAAGTCCAGGGCGACCGTGGTGGTGGTCTTCCCGGTGACGCCCCTGAGGTCGTCGACGTGCGCCGACGCCTGGGTCATCTTCTCCTCGGTGCGCAGCGGCGTGATCTCCGACAGCGAGCCGATGAAGGTCGTCTTGCCCACGGCGAAGTGCCCGACGACGAGGATCTTTGCGGCGTTGGTCACCGCGCTGGAGACGTAGATGGACTTCTGGGCCGTCTCAGCCGATGAGGGATTGGAGTCCATGCAGAACCTTCTCGAGGGTCGCTCTGTCAACGTTCTGGGCCCGGGGCGGCTCGGCCCGGCGGAGCAGATGCCCCTGTTCCGATAAATCGGTGAGCAGCAGCCGGGCCACCCCGACCGGCAGGCCGAGGTGGCCGGCCACCTCG
>MUNG01000391.1:0-1098 GCA_002154585.1 Streptomyces pseudogriseolus | reverse complement strand
CCGCTCGGGGGCCAGCGTGACCAGGGTGTGCAGCGCCAGTTCGTCCGAGGACGGCAGGCTCCGGCCGCCGGTGATGACGTAGGAGCGGACGAAGTCACTGGTGACGGGTGATTCCTCGGCGGGACCCGTCATCAGCCGACACCGTTGTCGGAGCGGGGAGCCACGCTCATGGCCTTGTTCAGCGCCGTCACCGTCTTCTGCATGCGGAACGACACCGCCTCCATGTCGACGTCCACCGCCGCCGAGACCGCCAGGTAGGAGCCCTGCCCGGCCGCGATCAGGAAGATCCAGCCGCCGTCGTACTCCAGCAGCGTCTGCTTCCAGATGCCGTGGCCCGCGCCGACGAAACCGGCGACCGCCCGGCTCAGCGACTGCATGGAGCTCATCGCGGCCGCGTTGGTCTCCGCGTCGTCGCGCGAGATGTCGTCCGAACGCTGGAGCAGCAGGCCGTCGCCCGAGACGAGGACGGNNCGCGCACCTCGAGCACGTCGTTCAGCACCCACGACAGGTCGGTCTTCACTGGTGGTCAGGTCCTTCCGTGGTGTTCGTGGTCCGTCCGAGGTGGGTGCCGCGTGCGAACGCCCCCAGGCGCGACGCGGTGACCTCGCCGGACGACTCCGAGGTCTCCTCGTCGACGGCGGCCGGGTCCGGTGGGGGCGGCACCACCGCGATGGGGCCCTGACGGCGCCGCCGCTTGGGCAGCCCGCCGGACGTCGTGCCCACCACGCGCGACGGGCCCACGGGCACCGGCGCCAGGCGCTGCGGAGTCTCCTCCTGCCCCTCCTCGGCGGGCTGCCGCTCCGGCTCGGNNCCGTACGGGGAGACCGAGCCGACGGAGACGTGGAAGCCGTAGCGGTTGGCGAGCATGCCGCACACCGCGAAACCGAACCGGGGCGGGTCACCGAGACCGGTGATGTCGACCGCGCCCTCGGCGGACAGCAGGGCCGCGGCCCGGTCCTTGGTCTCCTGGTCCATGCCCAGACCGGCGTCGTCCACGATGAAGCACACACCCGACGGCACGGCCTGGATGTTGACCTCCACCGGGGTGCCCGGCGCGCTGTAGGTCGTGGCGTTGTCCAGCAGCTCCGCCAGCACCAC
>MUNG01000390.1 GCA_002154585.1 Streptomyces pseudogriseolus | reverse complement strand
GCCTCCCGCCCGCCCCCGTCAGCACCGGGTCGCCATGGCCGAAGCAGGCCGTCTCCGTGTCGAGGGCGGCCAGGCGGGCGCAGGACGCGAGGAGTTGCCGCCTGTCCAGGTTGAAGACGCCCGGGATCAGCGTGCCGTCCACCGGGGACACCGCCACCGTGTCGCCGGTGAAGAGCACGCCCGCGTCGGGGAGATGGAGCGCGATGCTGCCGTGGGTGTGGCCCGGGACGTGCAGGACGTGGCCCCCGCCGCCCACGTCCAGGACGTCGCCGTCGGACAACTCCGTAACGGTGGACGGGCGTTCGTACTCGCCCGGGGGCAGCAGGGACAGCGCGCGCCGGTGCAGGGGGCCCTCCCAGTCCTCCAGCGCCGGCGGCGGGCCCGGCGCGTCGCCGCGGACATGGGGCGCGTCCAGCCGGTGGGCCAGGACCTCCGCGCCGGTGAGCGCCGCGACCTCCGCCGCGCCGCCGGCGTGGTCCTCGTGGAAGTGGGTGAGCACCACCCGCCGGACGGCCCCGGGCCGCACGCCCAGGGCCGTCACCGCCTCGACGATCCGCGCGCCCGACCCCGCGGGCCCGGCGTCGACCAGCGTCACCGCGTTCGCGCCGTCACGCCATACGTACGCCTGGCCGACGGGGAAGCGCAGCATCACCAGGCGGGGGAGCAGCTCCACGACGTCCACGCCCACGACCGTAGGGCAGAGCCCCCGGCCGAGGCGGGAGGCTCTGCTCTCGGCAGAGGGAGCCGTCAGGCGGCGCCGGACGCGTAGATGCGCAGGAACAGCGCCTCGGCGACCGACAGCCGCTCCAGCTCGTCGGGCGACACGCTCTCGTTGACCGCGTGGATCTGCGCCTCCGGCTCGCTCAGCCCGATCAGCAGGATCTCCGCCTCCGGGTAGAGGGCGGCGAGCGTGTTGCACAGCGGGATCGAGCCGCCCTGGCCGGCGTACTGCATCTCCTGGCCCGGGTACGCCACCGCCATCGCTTCCGCCATCGCCTGGTACGCGGGGCTGGCCGGGTCGGCGCGGAACGCCTGGCCCTGGCCGATCTGCTCGGTGGTGACCCGCGCGCCCCACGGCGTGTGGGACTCCACGTGCGCGCGCAGCAGTTCGGTCGCCTTCGCCGCGTCCACGCCCGGCGGCACCCGCAGGCTGATCAGCGCCCGCGCGCTCGCCTGCACGGACGGGGTGGCGCCGACCACCGGCGGGCAGTCGATGCCGAGCACGGTCACCGCGGGGCGGGCCCAGATGCGGTCGGCGACCGTGCCGGAGCCGATCAGCCCGACCCCGTCCAGCACCTTGGCGTCCTTGCGGAACTGCTCGTCCTCGTACTGGATGCCCTGCCACGCGTCGTCGCCGGCCAGCCCGTCGACGGTCGTGCTGCCGTCCTCGGCGCGCAGCGAGTCCAGCACCCGCACCAGCGCGGCCAGCGCGTCGGGCGCGGCCCCGCCGAACTGGCCGGAGTGCAGGTTGCCCGCGAGCGTGTCGATCCGCACCCGCACCAGCGTCATGCCGCGCAACGTGGTCGTGACGGTCGGCAGGCCGGCGCGGAAGTTGCCCGCGTCGCCGATGACGATCGTGTCGGCGGTCAGCAGGCCGGGGTGCTCCTCGGCGTACCGCTCCAGGCCGCCGGTGCCCTGCTCCTCCGAGCCCTCCACGATGATCTTCACGTGCACCGGCACGCCGCCGTTCGCCTTCAGGGCGCGCAGCGCCAGCAGGTGCATGATGACGCCGCCCTTGCAGTCGGCGGCGCCGCGCCCGTACCAGCGGCCGTCGCGCTCGGTCAGCTCGAACGGCGGAGTGGCCCAGCCGGCCTCGTCCAACGGCGGCTGCACGTCGTAGTGGGCGTACAGCAGCACGGTCTTCGCGCCCTCAGGGCCCGGCAGGTAGCCGTACACCGACTGGGTGCCGTCCGGGGTGTCGAGCAGGGCGACGTCCTGGAAGCCCTCGGCGGTGAGCGCGTCGGCGATCCAGCGGGCGGCGCCCTCGCTCTCCTCGCGCGGGAACTGGTCGAAGTCCGCCACCGACTTGAAGGCCACCAGCTCGGTGAGCTCCTCCTTCGCCCTGGGCATCAGTGAGGCGACGGTCACGGCGACCGGATTCGACGACATGGGCACGCTCCTTGTGGGTGCGACGTTGTGCAAGTGCGTACCTCGCGGTACGCGATGATCGTGTGGTGTGCGTGAGTGTCCCGTGTAAGGGCCACTCACGCCGCCGATCCTCCCACAGCGGACCGTGACGACCGCCGCCGTAGGATGCGGGAGGACAGCAGCGGCAGGCGGCGTGGACGGAGCAGCGAACCATCGTGAGCAGCGACAACTCTTCGGCGGACGACGTGCGGCAGGTGTGGGACGTCGTCGTGGTGGGCGCGGGACCCGCGGGGGCGTCGGCGGCCTACGCGGCGGCGGTCGCGGGGCGGCGCGTGTTGCTGCTGGAGAAGGCGGAGCTGCCCCGCTACAAAACGTGCGGCGGCGGCATCATCGGCCCGTCGCGCGACGCGCTGCCGCCCGGCTTCGAGCTGCCGCTCAAGGACCGGGTGCACGCCGTGACGTTCTCGAGCAACGGCCGCTTCACCCGCACCCGCCGCTCCCGGCAGATGCTGTTCGGGCTGATCAACCGGCCCGAGTTCGACATGCGGCTCGTCGAGCACGCGCAGAAGGCCGGGGCCGAACTGCGCACCGGCGCCGCCGTGCAGCGCGTGGAGCAGCACGGCTCGGCCGTGCCGGACCGGCGCACGGTCGCCCTCGTCCTCCAGGGCGGCGAGACGGTGCTCGCGCGCGCCGTGGTCGGCGCCGACGGCAGCGCCGGCCGCATAGGGGCGCACGTCGGGGTCAAGCTGGACCAGGTCGACCTGGGCCTGGAGGCGGAGATCCCGGTGCCGGAAACGGTCGCCGAGGACTGGAAGGGCCGGGTGCTCATCGACTGGGGCCCCATGCCCGGCAGTTACGGCTGGGTCTTCCCCAAGGACGACACCCTGACCGTGGGCGTCATCTCGCGCCGCGGCGAAGGCGCGGCCACCAAGCGGTACTTGGAGGACTTCATCGCCCGGCTGGGTCTGGCGGGCTTCGAACCGGCCATCTCCTCCGGGCACCTGACCCGCTGCCGGGCCGACGACTCGCCGCTGTCCCGCGGCCGGGTGCTGGTCTGCGGTGACGCGGCCGGTCTGCTGGAGCCGTGGACCCGCGAGGGCATCTCCTTCGCGCTGCGTTCCGGCCGGCTCGCGGGGGAGTGGGCGGTGCGCATCGCCGAGGCGCACGACGCCGTGGACACGCGCCGGCAGGCCCTCAACTACGCGTTCGCCGTGAAGGCGGGCCTCGGCGTGGAGATGAGCGTCGGCAAGCGGATGCTCGCGGCGTTCGAGCAGCGGCCGGGCGTCTTCCACGCGGTGCTGACCGGCTTCCGCCCGGCGTGGAAGGCGTTCAAGGACATCACGCAGGGCTCGACGACGCTGGGCGAGCTGGTCCGCACCCACCCGTTGGCCCACCGTGCGCTGATGGCGCTGGACCGGCGTCCGGCGGGCGGCGGCGAGGCCGGTTCCGGACAGTGATTCAGTTCCGGACAGCGATCCGGAACACCGGGTGGTCGGGGGCCGCCGCCAGGAGTTCCTCGTCGGAGGACGAGGCGGTGACCCCCTGGAAGTACTGGTTGACCTCCCAGCCCCACTTCTCCAGGTAGGTGCGCAGCACGGGCAGCCTTTCCGCGTCGGGGATCTCCACCGCCGTGAACGTGCGGACCTTGCGGCCCACGCGCAGTTCACCGCCGCCGGCGGCCCGCATGTTGCGCACCCACTGCGAGTGCCCGCGCGCCGAGACGAGGTACTGCTCTCCCGCGTGGACGTGCGGGTTGACCGGGAGGCGCTGCATCTGCCCGCTCTTGCGCCCCCGGACGGACAGCTCCGCCGTGCCGGCGACGCTGACGCCGTGCCGGGCCAGCCAGCCGACGATCCGGTTGAAGCGGGCGGCGACGGGACCGGCGGTGAGGTAGTACGGCGTGGACGACGACATCGGGACCTCCGGGAAGGGCATGGGTGAGAGCGCCGCTCTGATATGTGAGCACTGCTCTCGCTTCTCCTTCAGCATGCCTGCTCTCGTGAGGCAATGCAAGAGCAGTGCTCTCGTTTGTGTGCACCGCTCTGTTTTCGTGGAACACTGACGGCATGACGAGCACTCCGCACGGCGCCCGCGCGCGGGCCAGGATCGAGATCACGGCTGCCATCAAGGAGGAGGCGCGACGGCGGCTCGCCGAGGAGGGCGCCGCCGAGCTGTCCCTGCGGGCCGTGGCCAGAACGCTCGGCATGGCGTCCTCCGCGATCTACCGCTACTTCCCCAGCCGCGACGACCTGCTGACCGCGCTCATCATCGACGCCTACGACTCCCTCGGCGAGACGGCCGAGGCGGCCCTGCAGGGGTCCGCCGGCGCCGCGCCCGGGGAGCGCTGGGCCGCCGTGTGCGAGGCCATCCGCGGCTGGGCGCTGGCGCAGCCGCACGAGTACGCGCTCATCTACGGCTCACCCGTGCCCGGTTACGCCGCGCCGGCCTCGACCGTCCCGGCCGCCGCCCGCGTCGCTTTCGCCCTCATCGACGTCGTCCGCGACGCCCACCGGGCCGGCGAGCTGGACGTCCCGGCGCTGCCGGGGGATCTGGAGTCGGAGGCCGCGCGCATGGCGGCGGACTTCGTCCCCGACCTGCCGCCCGCGGTGGCGCCGGCGTGCGTCGCCGTCTGGGCGCAGCTGCTCGGCCTGATCGGCTTCGAGGTGTTCGGGCAGTTCACCCGGGTCGTGGAGGAGCGCGACGCGTTCTTCCGCCATACGGTCGCCGGGCTGGCCCGCACGGTGGGGCTGCGGCCGGCCGACGCCGCCTCTTGAGGCGCGTCGGCCCGATGTCGATGGTCCCCGGTCGGGTGTGAGGGGCGGACACCCCTCGGCGAAGTCCGGCGCCATGCTCCTGGTGCGCTCGGGCGGGGGCTCCGTCGTCGGTCGCCGGTGCCCTCGGGTGGCCGGTGACGCACTGCGCCCAGCAGGCCGTCGGTGTACCGCGCCACTGCACCGGCATGGCGGTGACCCGCACCCAAGTTCCCGTCGCTCCCGGCCGGCAGGCAGGCGTCGGCGTCTGGCCGGCACCCCAGGGTGCCCTGCGACGTACCGCGTCCCGCGACCCGCCCCCGCCCCGCCCCGTTTCGCATCCGCAGCCCCGCCGAGGCGTCCGTACTTCCCCGGGAGTATCCGTGATCACGCCGTCCGGCCGACGCCACCGGCGCGACACGGCGTCTAGCGTGGCCGACATGGACGAACAGCGTGGGCCCCGTACCGGCCCGCCGGAGGCGTGGGGCCCCGGCGGGCCGCCCCGGTGGTGGCGGCACGGGCCGCCCGGGTGGAGCCGTCGCGCCGCCGAGCGGGACGAGGACCTGGAGTCGGCCCGGCGCGCCCGGTGGCCGTGGCCCTCGACCGTGCTGCTCACCGCCTTCGTGGTGATCGGCTCCGGTTTCGCCGACCACGCCCAGGCGGGCGAGCGGGCCGCTCTCGACCCGTGGGGACGGGTGCTGCTGTTCGTGTCGGGCGCGCTGCTGCTGTGGCGGTGGCGGCACCCCGTCGCCGTGCTGGGCGGCACGGTGGCCGCCGTCCTGGTGTACCTCGGGGCCGGATACCCGTACGGGCCGGTGTTCCTGACCGTCGCGGTGGCCTGTTTCACCGCCGTCGTCTCAGGGCGGCGGTACGCGGCCTGGGCGGCGATGGGCACACTCTGGGCCGGGCACCTGCTGCTCGTCCACCTCCTGTACCGGTGGCTGCCCCCTGCCGGGGACGACGCGGCCTCCTGGACCGAGGAGATCGTCGTCGCCACCTGGGTGGTGGCGCTGCTGGCGGTGTCGGAACTGGCCCGTGTCCGCCGTGAGCAGTGGGCGCGCGAGCGGGCCGAGCGGGCCCGAGCGGAACGGCGCCGCGCCGACGAGGAGCGGCTGCGCATCGCCCGGGAGCTGCACGACGTGCTCGCGCACAGCATCTCCGTCATCAACGTGCAGGCCGGCGTCGGACTCGCCCTGCTGGACAGCGACCCCGAGCAGGCGCGCACCGCGCTCACCACCATCAAGGCGCAGAGCAAGGAGGCGCTCGGCGAGGTGCGTCAGGTGCTCGACACCCTGCGCGCCCCCGGGGCCGCCCCGCGCGCCCCGGCGCCCGGCCTGGACCGGCTGCCCGAGCTGGTGGAGCAGGCCGCGGACGCGGGACTGACCGTCACCGTGGAGGGGGAGCCGCCCCGGCTGTCGCCCGGCGCCGACCTGGCCGCCTTCCGCATCGTCCAGGAGGCCCTCACCAACGTCGTACGGCACTCCGGCTCCCGCGAGGCGCGCGTGCGCGTCGAGCGGCGCGCCGGGCGGCTGCGGCTGCTGATCGACGACGACGGGCCGGCCACCGGCGCCGACGCGGGCGGCACGGGCAACGGGCTGGCCGGGATGCGGGAGAGGGCCGCCGCGCTCGGTGGCACCATCGAGGCGGGCACCCGGCCCGACGGAGGGTTCCGCGTGCTGGCCGTACTGCCGATCGAGGCCGAGGAGGACCGGTGATCCGAGTGGTGCTCGCCGACGACCAGTCGCTGGTCAGGGCGGGGTTCCGCGCCCTGCTGGACGCACAGCCGGACATCACGGTGGCCGGGGAGGCGGCCGACGGCGAGGAGGCCCTGCGTCTGATCCGGGAGCTGCGGCCCGACGTCGTGCTGATGGACATCCGCATGCCCGCGCTGGACGGCCTCGCCGCGACCCGCCGTGTCACCGAGGACCCGGACCTGGCCGACGTGAAGGTGGTCATGCTCACCACCTTCGAGCTGGACGAGTACGTCTTCGAGGCGATCCGCTCCGGCGCCTCCGGCTTCCTGGTGAAGGACACCGAGCCGGACGAACTGCTGCGCGCGGTACGGGCGGTGGTCGACGGCGACGCGCTGCTGTCGCCCGGTGTGACGCGCCGCCTGATCGCCGAATTTGCAGCCCGCTCCAAGGAACCGGCCGCGGCCGGCGTCCTGTCGGAGCTGACCGAGCGGGAGCGGGAGGTGATGGCGCTGGTCGGACTCGGCCTGACCAACGAGGAGATCGCCCGGCGCCTGGTGGTGAGCCCGCTCACCGCGAAAACCCACGTCAGCCGCACCATGGTGAAGCTGGGCGCGCGTGACCGCGCCCAACTGGTCGTCCTCGCCTACGAGTCGGGGCTCGTGCGGCCCGGCTGGCTGGGCTGAGCCGCCCGCCGGAACCGCACCAGGACGGACACGGTGCGGACGGCGAACAGCGCCCCCGCGAGCACGCCGCCCCCGCGCACCAGCACCGTCTCCAGCGCGGCCGGCAGGCCGAACAGCAGCACCGGGCCCGCCACGGCCCCGAAGACCACCGCCGCCGCGAAGGCCGCGCTGCACAGCGCGTACCCGGTCTCCACGGTGATCGCGTCCCGCTCGGCCTGTCCGCGCCGGCCGCCCCCGCGCGCCCGATGTTCCCCCTGCTCACGCATTCCGGCAGTGAAACAGGCGGGCGGCCGGCGGGCAAGCACCCCGGGCGCCGGCGCCTCAGCCGACCGCGGACGTCTCCCGCCACAGCGCCGCGAGCGCCGCGTCGCCCGACACCGCCGGCAGCGGGAGCCGGTTCCACAGGGCGAGGTACAGCGCGGCCGCCGGGCCGGACACCTCGCACTCCGCGTCCCCGGCCGCGTCCCGTGTGGTCACCGGCGGCTCCTGCGACAGCCGTACGGTCCACACCGCGTCCGCGTCCGTCGCGCGCACCCGGAGCACGCGCGGCTCCTCGGTGCGGACGCGGCTCCTGCGGCGGGCGTGGAAGCCGCGCAGCAGTTCGTCGACGCCGTCCACCGCGAAGTCCGTGGCGACGGGCGTAGGCGCGCCGCCGCGCGCCGCCTCCGCGTCGTAGCGGTGCACGGCCGTCTCGTGGGCCTGGCGGCGGGCCCAGAAGCCGAGGCCGGAGACCGCGCCGGGCAGGAAGGTCCAGCACTCCGCGTCCGGCTTCGCCCCGCCGAGGGTGTCGAGCAGCGCGCGATGGCAGGCGCGGTACCAGGCGACCAGCTCCGGCCCGTCCAGGCCGGGGTGCTCCTCCATCGGGCGGGGCGTCGGGCACGCGTCGGCGACGAAGCCCGCCGCCCACCGGTGCACCACGCCGGTGTGCCGCAGCAGGTCCCGCACCCGCCAGTCCGGGCAGGTGGGCACAGGGGCGTCCGTCCCCGCCCGCTCCGCGGCGTCGGCCAGCGAGCGGCCCTCGGCCTCGAGTATGTCCAGGTACCAGGCAGTCTCCACGGCATTCTCCATGCCCGGGAGTCTGCCCCACGGAGCGGGGGAGCGGTCAGCGCTTTTTCCTGGTGTCCTACGGCAGCGGCGTCCCGCCCGTCGCGTTCACGATCTCGGCGGTGATGTACGACGCCTCCTGCGAGGCGAGGAACACGTACGCCGGCGCCATCTCGGCCGGCTGGGCCGGACGCCCGATGGGCGCCTGCTTGCCGAACTCCGCGGTGTCCGGCAGCGTGGCCGGGATCAGCGGCGTCCACACCGGGCCCGGTGCCACGGCGTTGACCCGGATGCCCCGCTCGATCAGCATCTGCGCCAGCCCCTGCGTGAAGGTGACGATGGCGCCCTTCGTCGTCGCGTAGTCCAGCAGGTGCGGGCTCGGCTTGTACGCCTGCACGGAAGCCGTGTTGATGATGCTGCCGCCCTCGCGCAGGTGCGGCACGGCGAACTTGCACAGCCAGAACATGCCGTACAGGTTGGTGCGCAGCACCCGGTCGAACTGCTCGGTGCTGATCGCCTCGATGCCGTCCGGCTGGGACATCTGGTACGCGGCGTTGTTCACCAGGATGTCGATGCCGCCGAATTCGGAGACCGCCCGGTCGATCAGCGCCCGGCAGTTCTCCTCCTCCCGGATGTCGCAGGAGACGGCCACGGCACGCCGCCCGGCCTCTTCCACCCAGCGTGCGGTCTCGTCCGCCTCGTCCTTCTCGTCCTCCAGGTACGTGAAGACCACGTCGGCTCCCTCACGGGCGAAGGCCAGGGCGACCGCGCGGCCGATGCCGGAGTCCCCGCCCGTGATCACGGCCGTACGGCCGGTCAGGCGTCCGCTGCCCCGGTAGGAGTCCTCACCGTGGTCCGGCGGCGGGTCCATGGGGCCCGTCCAGCCCGGGTGCGGCTGGTCCTGGGACGGGAAGTCGGGGGTGGGGTGCTGGTCGACGGGGTTCTGCTGCTCGCTCACGTTCTCTCCCGGATCCACGCGGTGGTCGCTTGCGGCGTCCGCCGGGCGGAGGACCGGCGGACGCCGACGGACCGGGTACCCCGCCGCCGCTCAGTCCGTCCGCACGTGCCGGGTCGTGAACCCGATGGCGGTGGCCACAGCCGCCAGCACCGCCACGCTGGTCAGGGCGGCCGGGAGGCTGTACCAGTCGGCCATGAAGCCGATGGCGGGCGGGCCGAGCAGCATCCCGCCGTAGCCCAGCGTGGAGGCGGTCGCCACCCCGCTCGGGCCCGCCAGCGCGCCCGCCCGCTCCACGGCCACGGGGAAGAGGTTGGCCAGCCCCAGCCCGGTGACCGCGTACCCCAGCAGCGCCGCCCACAGGTACGGGGCCAGCGCGCCGAGCAGCATGCCGGCCACGGCGGTCGAGCCGCCCACCAGGATCGTGCGGGTCCGGCCCAGCCGTTCCAGCAGCGTGGTGCCGCTCAGCCGGCCGATCGTCATGGCGAGCGCGAAACACAGATATCCGATCGCCGCGGCGCCCGGCGAGGCGTCCAGGTCCTGCTCCAGATGGAGGGCGCCCCAGTCGGCCAGCGCGCCCTCGCCGTAGGCGGTGCACAGCGCGATGAGCCCGAAGACGATCACCAGGGCACGGGTGCGCCGGTCGTGCCGGGGCGGGGCGGTCTCGGCGGGCCGTGCCCCGCTCGCCGGGGTCAGCGGCTCCAGCCGCATCAGTGCCCGCCCCGCCACCGCCGTCACCAGCAGCGCGACCACGGCGAGCCCCGTGAGATGCCGGGCCGGCGACAGGGAGCCTGCCACCAGGGCGCCGAGCCCCGCGCCGACCATGCCGCCCAGGCTGAACGCGGCGTGGAAGCTGGGCATGACGGGCCGCCGCAGCGCCGCCACCAGGTCGACGGCCGCGCTGTTGAAGGCCACGTTGATCCCGCCGTAGGCCGCGCCGAACACCAGCAGCACGGCGCCCAGCGCGAGCGCGGAGTGGGTCAGCGGCGGCAGGGCCACGCTGAGACTCAGGAGTACCGCGCAGACCACGGTCACCAGGTGGCTGCCGTACCGGCGGCACAGCCGCCCGGTCAGCGTCATGGTGATCACGGCGCCCGCGGAGACGCCGAGCAGCGCGAGCCCCAGGGCGCTCGCGGACGCCCCGGTCTGTTCCTTGACGGCGGGGATGCGCACGACCCAGCCGGCGAAGACGAAGCCGTCCAGGGCGAAGAAGGCGGTCAGGGCGAGTCGGAGTCGGACGAGGTCGGTACCCGGCACTGCACTGTGCGAGCGGGTTTTGTTTATCAGCGGCACAAAAGCAGGCTAGGCGCCGTCCCGGAGTCCCGGCAAGAGGTCGCCGGACCCGGCAGAAGTGAGCCGGCGCACCGCCGGAGGGGTGGGGGAGTTAACCCGTGTGATCGCCCCGGATGGTGGGGCCGCGCGACATGGCTGAGCGTGGATCAGGCCGGAGCCCGGGAGAGTCGTGCTGACGCGGAGTCAGCCGCCCGGCCTCCAGCGGAAGGACTCTCAGATGCGCTCTGCCCGCATGGTGCTCGCCGCCGCGACGGCCACGGCGGCTCTCGCCATCGCCGCGCCCGCGGCCTACGCCGACCACGACGGTGACAGCGGACACGACTCGTCCTCCTACAGCGAGGACTACGGCAAGGAGAGCAAGTACGACAAGGACGAGAAGGACGACAAGTACGACAAGCCGCACGGCGGAGTCCACGCGGGCGGCGGCGCCCTGTCCGCGGTGAGCGGCGACGACTGGGGCACTGCCAAGGACCCCAAGTACGACCCCGAGACCTACAAGGAGAAGGACGACTCCGAGAGCGAGGACTCCTGGAGCGGCAAGCAGGACAAGGAGTGGAAGCACGACAAGCCGCACGGCGGCGTGCACACCGGCGGCGGCGGTCTCGCCTCGGAGCCCGGTGTCACGGCGGGCGGCCTGGCCGCGCTCGCGGTCCTCGGCACCGGCGCCTACGCGCTGCGCCGTAAGAAGGTCTCCGGGGACATGGCCTGAGCCATGCCCGGGGTCATAGCGGCCGGGGCCGTCCCCGGCGCCCCGAGCGCCACGACGGCCCCGCTCGCCCCACTCCCGAGTCCTCCCCCTGAAGTGCCCC
>MUNG01000039.1 GCA_002154585.1 Streptomyces pseudogriseolus | reverse complement strand
CATGTCACGTCGCGCCCGGGCGGCGCCGTCACCGGCCGGGTGCGGTCCGCCGGCGGCCCCGGCCGGTGAGGGCGCTGCCCGGGCGCGACGTGACATGTGGCGGCGAAGGGCGTCGGCGCGGGTTCACCGAGCGGCTGTGGCGGGTGGGCCGATGCGCGCGGCCGGGCCACGGGCGGCCATCGGTGACGTGCCCCTCGGGGGCGGAGCGACCCCGTGACAGGGCGATGGGCACACACCAGTGACGTGCCCCTGCGGATGGGGCACCCGCCTGCATGCGGCGCGACCACGCGCCCCGCTGAAGGCGCTGCCCAGCAGCCGCGTCCGACAGCTCCCCGGACGGGGGCGACCCGCGTCCGGGTCGCCTGTCAACCGTCGGCCGCGCAGGCCGTCACGCGCCGACCAGGGGTGAGCCCGGCGGTGTCCGCAGTGGTGTCGACAGCTCCGCGAGGGTGCGTTCCAGGGTGTGGAGGTGGGCGAGGGCGGCCGGTTCCGTCGTGGCGGGGGGCGTGCGCGGTTCGATGTCGCGGCCCGTCGTGAGGGCCTCGACCGCCGCCTCCACGCGCCAGCAGGCAGCGGCCAGGCGGGCGTCGTGCGAGGCCTCCGGGTCGGCGGCGACGGCGACCAGGCCGCGGATCTCGCGGGCGCAGTCGTCGAGCAGCGCGAGCACCTGGCGGGCCCGCCGCTTGCGGCCGAGCATCGGGTTCAGCGGGTGCACGAGAGGCGCCACCGACAGGCGCACCCGGGCGAGCAGCTGCTCCAGCTCCACGACCGTGGGCGCCGGGTCCGCGTCCGGGTCGCCGGCCAGCCGCGCGGCCGTCTGCGCCGTGCAGGCGTGCACGCAGCGCAGCGCCCGCTGGATCCAGGCGTCGGTGACGCTGTGCGTGGACACGGGCAGCAGGAACACCACCGCCAGCACCGCGCCGAGCGCGCCGACACCGGTCTCCGCCATGCGCAGGGCCAGCAGGGACGGGGTGAGCACGCCGAGCAGGCCGTACAGCATGGCGGCGAGGACCGTCACCCAGAGCATCATCCAGGTGTACGAGACGGCCGCCGTGTAGAAGATGCCGAAGACGGCGGCGGCGACGACCAGCGCGGTGAGGGTCGCGTCGCCGTGTGCCGGGACGGCGACGAACAGGGCGAGCCCGGCGCCGATGACCGTGCCGAGGACGCGGCGGAAGCCGCGCACCAGGGTCTCGCCGCGCGAGGTGGTGTTGACGAACACCCACCAGGTCGCGCCGACGGCCCAGTACCACCGCTCCCCCGACACCAGCTGGCCGACGAGCAGGGCGAAGCCCGCGCCGGCCGTCGCCTGGACGGCCTGGCGGGTGGTGACGCGGGCGAGCCCGGTGCCGCCGGGCGGTGCGGGCACGGCCGCCGGAGGCAGCCGCCGCTCGTAGCACCACAGTCCGAAGCGCACCGCGGCCGCGATCGCCACGGACAGCAGTACGGAGGCGGACAGCTCGGCGAGCTGCCCGGTCCTGGGGTGCAGGAACTGCGCCGCGAAGTAGGTCATGAAGGCGAAGACGCCGAGGGCGTGTCCGCGGGGTCCCCAGCGCCTGGCGTACACGCCGAGCCCGACCACGGCGAGGAAGGCCGCGTCGCGGGCCACGGGGTGGTCCTGGAGGACCGTGGCGGCGGCCAGCACGGGCAGGCCCACGGCGGGCAGGAGGGCCGTGGTGACGGCCTGCCCGCGGACGGTGGCGTCGGTGACGGTGAACAGGGCGAGGAGCGCGGCGAGTCCGCCGGTGATCGCGCCGGTGAGGGAGTGCCCGGCGAGTCCGCAGGCGACGACGGCCGCCCCGATGCCGAACACGGCCCGCGTCGCGAACCGCAGCCGGATCCGTCCGGGATCCGGCGCCATGAACACCTTCTTCAGCACCTACCGCCCCCTGGCGTCTCGTACGACGTGTGTCGTGATGTGTCGTGGCATGAAAAAGGCGCCGCGGTTCCGCAGCGCCATCGACACACCCATATCAGCATCTTCGCCACCAGTGGCTCAACCGAGCCTCCGTGGAGTGAGCCATTGGTACTGTTCTCGCGGCATCCCTTGGGCCATCTCCATGCCAATGGCCGACTCCGGAGCGACGACCTCGTGGCCGTGGACGAACTCGACACCCGCATCCTGCGGCTGCTGCTGGAGCAGCCGCGCACCAGCGTCCGTGAGTACGCGCGGATCCTCGGCGTGGCGCGCGGCACGCTCCAGGCACGGCTCGACCGCATGGAGCGCGAGGGCGTGATCACCGGCACCGCCCCCGCCCTCTCCCCCGCCGCACTGGGCCATCCCGTGCTGGCGTTCGTGCACGTCGAGGTGACCCAGGGGCACCTCGACGAGGTGGGGGACGCGCTGGCCGCGGTACCGGAGATCGTCGAGGCGTTCTCCATCACGGGCGGCGGCGACCTGCTGACCCGGGTGGTGGCCCGGGACAACGCCCACCTGGAGGACGTGATCCAGAAGCTGATCGGGATGCCGGGCGTGGTCCGCACCCGTACCGAGGTGGCGCTGCGGGAGCGCGTGCCGCACCGGCTGCTGCCGCTGGTGGAGTCGATCGGCCGGTCGGCGCGGGGATGACCCGGGTGTGCGGGCCGGACGGCCCACCGAGCCCCTGCGATGCTGGACGCATGCGCGCACTCGGCAGTCTCTCGGTCGTCTTCGATCTCGACGGAACACTCGTGGACAGCGAGCCGAACTACTACGAGGCGGGCCGCCGCACGCTCGACGCGTACGGCGTCCCGGACTTCAGCTGGGCGGAGCACGAGCGGTACGTCGGCATCAGCACCCGCGAGACGGTCGCCGACTGGCGCCGCCGGTTCGGCCTGTCGGCGTCGGTGGACGAGTTGGTCGCGGTCAAGAACCGCCACTACCTGGAGCTGGCCCGGACGAGGACGACGGTGTTCCCCGAGATGCGCGCCTTCGTGGAGCGGCTGGCGGACGAGGGCGTCCCGACGGCCGTGGCGTCGGGCTCCTCGGCCGAGGCGATCGGGGCGATCCTCGCGGGCACCGGCCTGGACGCGTATCTGCGTACCGTCGTGTCGGCCGACGAGGTCGCCCACGGCAAGCCGGCCCCCGACGTGTTCCTGGAGGCGGCGCGGCGGCTGGGCGCGGACCCGGCGGACTGCGTGGTGGTCGAGGACGCGGCGCCGGGCGCGGCCGCCGCGCACGCGGCCGGTATGCGTTGCATCGCCGTCCCCTACGTCGCCGCGCAGGCCGACGCGCCGGAGTTCGCCACGGCCGACCTGCTGCTGGGCGGCGGCCAGGCGGAGTTCACGGCGCACGCGGCCCGGGAGTGGCTGGCCGAAGCGGCCCGTCGGGCCTGACCGGAACCGCCCTCCGGGGCTGACCGCAACCACCCCGCCGTGCCCGACCAGGACCGCCCGCCGGAGCCGACCGGCACCGGCCCGACACGCGGCGGACGCGGCACGCGAGGCACGCGTCCCGAAGCGGCCCAAAATTTTTTCCCGAACGGTGATTGTTACGCGCTCTCCGTCCGTACTCCCTGGTGTTGGGCCGTTCTCAACCCAGGAGGCACGATGCGCATCTCGCGCAGCACGGCAGGAACCGCGTTCGTGGGCGGAGCCATGATTCTGACCCTCACCGCGCTCGCCTATCCCACCATGCTGGGCGTACAGACCACATCCACCAAGCAGGACCGGGTGGTGGCCAACACGAACTACGGCCCGCTGACCGAGGCGGACCGTGACTTCGTGGTCAAGGTGCGCGCGGCCGGACTGTGGGAGCACCCGCTGGGGCTGCTGGCGATGGAGCGGGGTACGACGCCCGAGATGAAGGAGGCGGGCGAGCACCTGGTGGTCGGACACGGCCGGCTGGACGCCAGCTGCCGCAAGATCTCCCTGGAGCTCGGCATCACGCTGCCGAACCAGGCGTCGCCGCAGCAGCAGGGGTTCGTGGAGACGGTGAAGGCCACCAGCGGCAAGGAGTTCGACTCCACGGCCGTGAACATCATGCGCATCACGCACGGGCAGATCTTCCCCGTGATCGCCAAGATCCGGGCGAACACCCGCAACACGCTGGTCCGGCAGCTGGCGGACCAGGCGAACGACACGGTGCTCGACCACATCACGGTGCTGGAGAAGACCGGTCTGGTCAATCAGGAGCAGGTGAACTTCCAGCAGACCAGCCCGCCGAAGCTGCCGAACGAGCAGGTGACGCCGCCGGCGCCGCAGGCGGGCGCGCCGGTGCTCGCCCTGCCGATCCCGAAGGAGCTGGAGGACCTCAACACGGCCTCCCCGGCGCCGTCGCCCTCCGGCACGGTGCGCTGACGCGTCCGCGGCCCGCGGTTCAGGACCTGCGGCGGGGTTTGCCCCGTCGCGGGTTCTTCGCCGTTCCGGCGCCGGGTTTCCCGCCGGTCCTGCCGCCGGTTGTCCGCCTGGTGCGGCCCGCGGCCCCGGCGGAGGGCTGCCGGCGGCGTCCGGCGTCGCCCTGCGTGGCGCCGTCCTTCTTCCGCTTCTCCTGCTTGTCCGGCTTCTCGTGCTTGTCCTGTGCGGGCTGCGGCCGACGGCCACGGGTGCTGTTGACGGTCCGGCCGCGCACGATGCCGATGAAGTCCTCGACCAGGTCCGTGGTCGCCGCCTCCGGCCAGGCCAGGCCCACGCTCGAGGCGGGCCCGTCCTCCAGCGGGCGGTGGGTGAGGTCCTTGCGGTGGTGCAGCCGGGCCAGGGACAGCGGCGCCACGAGCACGCCGATCCCGGCGGCCACCAGCTCGATCGCGTCGGCGGTCGTGGCCGGGCGTTCCAGGGCGGGGCGACCGGGCAGGGACTCCCAGCCGAGCACGTCGTCGAGGGGGTGCAGCACGATGTCGTCCGCGAGGTCCTCGACGGTCACCGAGTCAGCGGCGGTGACCAGGTGGTCCTTGGGGACCACGACGACCGTCTGCTCGGTGTAGAGGGGGATGGCGCTGAGCACCGTCCGGTCGACGGGGAGCCGGACGAGGCCCGCGTCGGCCTCGCCGTCCAGCAGCATCCGGTGCGCCGGTTCCGCGGGCGCCTGGGTGAGGGTCAGCGGGACGTCGGGCTGCCGCTCGTTCCAGACGCGCACCCACTTGTCGGGCATCACACCGGGGACGTACACGAGGCGGAACGAGGGGGACACTTCCGGGCCGGTCACCTGGCCAGGTTACCGGCCGTGGTCGGCGGCCGTGCACGCGCTCGATACCCTGGACGCCATGACGCAGCACCAGAGCACCCAGACGATGAAGCCCGCGACCGCGGCGAAGAAGCTGGGTGTGTACCTCGAGGCCACCCCCGCCGAGTTCCGGGAGGGCGTGGTCTCGCGCGCGGAACTGAACGCGCTCCAGACCGATCCCCCGCAGTGGCTGCGAGACCTGCGGCGCGACGGCCCGCACCCGCGCCCTGTGGTCGCGGCCAAGCTGGGCGTCTCGATCTCCGGTCTGGCCCGTGGCGGGGTGACCGAGCCGCTCACCACCGAGCAGATCGAGGCGCTGAAGGAGGAGCGCCCCGAGTGGCTGGAGCGGGAGCGCGCCACGCAGGCCGAGGTCCGCAAGGAGGCGGCCCGGCTGAAGAAGCGGGAGCGTGAGAGCGGCGGAAGCGGCGACTGAGTGCGCGGGACCGGCGAGGTGAGGTCCCCCTCCGACGGCA
Organism: Streptomyces pseudogriseolus; assembly: GCA_002154585.1. Lineage (GTDB taxonomy): Bacteria > Actinomycetota > Actinomycetes > Streptomycetales > Streptomycetaceae > Streptomyces > Streptomyces pseudogriseolus. Next base: position 30,607 of record MUNG01000039.1, on the reverse strand, counting down.
CAGACACCCCCGGCCGGGTCCCCGGTCCGGGGGTGTTCCGCGTCCGGTCCCTCCCGCACCGGAAAGCGGTACCCGCCCCACCCCTTCCGGAGAACAGATATATGCACCACCATGTGGCGCTATCGCACGCGTCCGCAGCGGCGCGCCCGACCGTGCCCGGGGTGGGACATGCACGACATGAGGTGGAAACAGGCCGTCGAATGGCTGGCCGCCGCGGCCCTCGACCCGCAGGAGTGCAAACGCCAGTGGGATCACGGTGAGGGGACGGCCCTGCTCGCGGCGGGCCGGTACTGGGACGTGCTGAGCGTGCCCGACCGGCTCGGGCTGCTGGCCCTGGACCTGCTGTGGAGCGATCCGCTCGAACTGCCGGGACCGACGCTGGTGGACGTCATGGCCCGCCGGGTGGGCTTCTTCCTGCCGCCCGACCCGGGCAGCGAGTGGGTGGGCTTCGGGGTACGGCACGTGGGGCGCGGGTCCTGGGTCGCGGTGCCGCCGCCGTACCGTCCCTCCGGGCGGCTGGAGTGGCTGGTCCCGCCGGACGGCTCCGGCACCCTGCACGCGGCGGAGCCGCTGGAACGGGCGCTGCGCCGGGCGACCGGCACGCTCGCGGTGCTCGCGCCGGTCAGCGCGGATCAGGGGGGTCCGGACTGCTGGTGAGGTCCGGCTCGGGCGCCTCCTCGGACGTCTCCGAGGACACCTCACCGGCCCCCGCCGAGGGCGCCTCCGCGACCCCCGCCTCGGGCGCCTCCGCGGCCCTCGCCTCGGGCGCCCACACCGCCCTCGCGGAGGACGTCGCGGGTCCCAGCAGGGGAACGGGCACGCGGAACGGCACGTGGGGCGCCGGGCCGCGGTCGCTCGCGGTCACGACGGCGAAGGACGCCCACAGCCCGTCCGGATGCCCCGGTACGGTGTGGCCCTTCGCCCGCCACTCCGCGACGAGTTCCGCGTAGATCGGTGTGTTCGCCACATGCCCGCCGGTCAGTCGCGCGTACGGCCCGCTCACGGCGCCGTGCCCGAGAAGGCGCCGCGCCGTCCCAGTGCTGTCCATGCCGGAGCAACGCGCCGCCGCGCGCCGGTGGTACGCCGTGGGCTCCAGCTCCGCCCGCGGGGGTGACATCGTCACCCGGTCGGCCGTACGCGTCGGAGAGGCGGGGTTTGACCCTCGACCTGGTCGAGGCGGCAGGGTCCGAGGTGTGGAGAGCGAGATGCGCAGCATTGGTGAGATGGCCCGCGCGAGCGGGCTGGGCGTCAGCGCCCTGCGGTTCTACGACCGTGCCGGTGTCCTGGTCCCCGACCAGGTCGACCCGGTCACGGGCTACCGCTGGTACGCGCCGGAGCAGCTCGGCGAGGCCCGGGTGCTGTCCCGGCTGCGCCGCGCCGGCATGCCGCTGGCGGACGTCCGGCTGGTCCTGGCCGGCTGGACGGCCGCCGACACCGATCTCGTACGCGGGCTCCTCCGGGCGCATCTGCGCCGGCTGGAGGAGGGGCTGTCGGCCGCCCGTGCCGAGTTCTCCGCGCTTGTGGACCTTCTCGACGACAGGGAGTACCCCCTCATGACCACACCCCGCACCGCCGCGCGGCTGTCCGTGTCCGGTCCCGGTCTGGCCGCCGCGCTGGACGCGGTCCGTTTCGCGGCCGGGACCGACCCGGAGCTTCCGGTGCTCGCCGGCGTCCATCTCGACGCCGAGGGCGACACGCTGCACGCCGTGGCCACCGACCGCTACCGGATGGCGGTGGCGCGCACCGCCGCCGGCGGGCACGGGGGCGGCGGCCGTGTGCAGGCGACCGTGCCGCTGCCGCTCGCGGACGCGATGCGGGCGCTGCTGGACGGAGCGGACGAGGTGCGCCTCGTCGTGGACGACGGCCGCGTGACCCTGGAGGCCGGTGACCGGCAGACCGGCGGCCGGTGTCTGGAGCAGGACTTCCCGGACTACCGGCGGCTGGTGCGGCTGCCCGCCGGACGCCGTGCCGAGGTGGACGTGGCGGCGTTCACGGAGGCGGTGCGCACGGGTCCGGTGCGGCTGCACGAGGACGGCGGGACGGGGTACGAGTTGACGGTGCTGGAGGTGACGGAGGACGGCCGGGCCGTCCCCGTCCCGGAGGGCGCCGACGGCCAAGACCTCGTCGCGGTGAACCGGGCGTTCCTGCTGGACGCGCTCGCCGCGGCGGGCGGTGACCGGCTCGTACTGGAGTTCGGCGCGCCCACGGCGCCGCTCGTGCTCCGCCGGCCCGACGACGAGCACACGTTCTCGCTGCTGATGCCGGTGCGGCTGACCGACTGAGGCGCGTCCCGGACGCACGACGGCCCGGGCGGCTCCCTCGCGGGGCTGTCCGGGCCGTACGCACGGGGCGGTGGAAGTCAGCGGTCGCGGCCGCCGTCCTCCACCGGCTCCAGCGTCTCCGCGGCGGGCGTGGCGAGCTGGGCCGACGCGCTGTCGGGCGCGGGCTTCACGCGTCCGGCCAGGCGCATCGCGATCGGCTCCGTGTAGCGGGCGGTGAGCGGTCCGAGCACCACCAGGACCAGGACGTACGCGGTGGCCAGCGGGCCGAGCTGGGGCTCGATGCCGGCGGTGACCGCGAGTCCGGCGATGACGATGGAGAACTCGCCGCGCGCCACCAGGGTGCCGCCCGCGCGCCAGCGGCCCTTGACGGAGATCCCGGCCCGGCGGGCCGCCCACCAGCCGGTGGCGATCTTCGTCAGGGCGGTGACGACGGCCAGGCCGAGCGCCGGGAGGATGACCGGCGGGATGGACTCGGGGTCGGTGTGCAGGCCGAAGAAGACGAAGAACACCGCGGCGAACAGGTCGCGCAGCGGGGCGAGCAGGTTGTGCGCGCCTTCCGCGACCTCGCCCGAGAGGGCGATGCCGACGAGGAACGCGCCCACGGCGGCCGACACCTGGAGCTGCTGGGCGAGGCCGGCGACCAGCAGGGTCAGTCCGAGCACGACGAGCAGCAGCTTCTCCGGGTCGTCGCTGGAGACGAAGCGGGAGATCACGCGGCCGTAGCGGACGGCGACGAAGAGCACGAGGCCGGCGACGCCCAGCGCGATGGCGAGGGTGACGCTGCCCGCGGCGAGGCTGACGCCCGCCAGCAGGGCCGTGATGATCGGCAGGTAGACGGCCATCGCCAGGTCCTCGAGGACGAGGATGCTGAGGATGACCGGGGTCTCCCTGTTGCCGAGGCGGCCGAGGTCGCCGAGGACCTTGGCGATGACGCCGGAGGAGGAGATCCAGGTGACGCCCGCGAGCACCACGGCGGCGACCGGGCCCCAGCCCATGAGCAGGGCGAGGGCGGCGCCGGGCAGGGCGTTGAGCGTCATGTCGACGAGACCGGCGGGGTACTGCGTCTTGAGGTTGGAGACGAGGTCGCTGGCCGTGTACTCGAGGCCGAGCATGAGGAGCAGCAGGATCACGCCGATCTCGGCGCCGATGGCGACGAACTCCTCGCTGGCGCCGAGCGGCAGCAGGCCGCCCTCGCCGAACGCGAGGCCGGCCAGCAGGTAGAGGGGGATGGGCGAGAACTGGAGGCGTCCGGCGAGGCGGCCGAGGAGACCGAGCCCGAGGATGATGGCGCCGAACTCGATGAGGAAGATGGCGGAAGAGTGCACGCGGTCACTCCCGCCCGAGGATCTCGGCGGCGGCGTCGATGCCCTCGCGGGTGCCGATGACGATCAGTGTGTCCCCGCCGGCGAGCCGGAAATCCGGCGCGGGTGACGGGATCGCCTCCGCGCGGCGCAGGACGGCGACGATCGACGCCCCGGTGTCGGTGCGCATGCGGGTCTCGCCGAGCAGCCGTCCGTTCCAGTGGGAGACCGAGGACAGTTCGATGCGCTCGGCGACCAGACCCAGGTCGGTGGTGTGCAGCAGGTTCGGGCTGTGGTGGGCGGGCATCAGCGCGTCGATGAGCGCGGCCGACTCGGCGACGCTGAGCCGCAGCGAGCGGGCGCAGGCGTCGGGGTCGTCGGAGCGGTAGACGTTGACCGTCCGGGCGCCGTCGCGGTGCGCGATGACGGACAGGTGCTCGTGCTCACGCGTGGTGAGGTCGTATTTCACACCGATGCCCGGCAGCGGTGTCGCGCTCATCCGTGGAGCAGGCACAGCCCGTCCCCTTCCGTCTTCTTCTCATGTCGTCCGATGTGCGGGGCCGGACGGACCGGCGCACCGCACCGGGTCGCGACCCCCACCGCCGCAATGGTGCCATCCCGCCATTCGGCCGGAACATGGGTGTTGTCACGGATGGACAGCCGCCGCGATCGCGGCAAGGATCTCCGGGGACTCCGTGTCGCCGCAGGTCAGAGAGGTGCGCCGGACAAAGGGGGGGATCGGGCGCGTAGCGGACCGGCGGCGTGGGTACTCGGTGGCACCTTCCGGGGACGGGAGTGTGTGGTGGACGACACGGTGATCGTCGGCGTGGACGGCTCGCCCTCCAGCCTCGCCGCCGCCGACGTGGCGGCCGAGGAGGCGCGGCTGCGCGGGGCCCGGCTGCGTATCGTGCACGCGTTCGCCCGCCCGGCGGACCTGGATCCGATGATCCACGGGGTGCTGGCCGAGACAGAGCAGCGGATCCACGAGCGCGTCCCGGGACTCGACGTCACCCGCAGCGTGGTGTCCGGCGACGCCCTGACCGTGCTGCGGACCGAGTCGCGGCACGCGGTGCTGACGGTGCTGGGGCGGCGCGGCCGGAGTCTCTTCGGCGACCTGCTGCTGGGCTCGACGAGCATGCAGCTGGCGGCGCACGGACACGGGCCGCTCATGGTGGTGCGCGGGCGGCCCGACCCGCACGGTCCCGTACTGCTGGCCGCGGACGGCTCGCCCGCGGGTAACGCCGCCGCGTCCTTCGCTTTCAGGGAGGCGGAACTGCGCGGGGCGCCGCTGACGGCCATGCACGTCTGGAACACCTGGAGCGAGTCCACTCCGTACGAGGACCCCGGTGACCCGCTGAGCGTGGTGGTGGACCTCGATCAGCTCGAACAGCGCCACCGGAACCTGCTGGAGGGCGTGATCCAGCCGTGGGCGACCGCGCACCAGGGGGTCGCCGTCCAGCAGCGCGTCGAGCGGGGCCGGGTGCGGCAGACGCTGCTGGCGGCGACGCGGGAGGCGCAGCTGGTGGTGGCGGGGGCGCGCGGCCATGGCGGGGTCGCCGGGATGCTGCTCGGTTCGGTGAGCCAGGCGCTGCTGCACCACGCGGACTGCCCGGTCACGGTGGTGCGGACGCTCGGCTGAGGGGCGGCTGCAGCGCTCGCGGGCGTCCGCCTCAGCCGAGGAAGCTCAGGCGCACCCTGCGGTCGGGGTTGTCGCGGTTGGTGTCGACCAGGCAGACCGACTGCCAGGTGCCCAGTTCCAGGCGGCCGTCGATCACCGGGAGCGTGGCGTGCGGCGGGACGAAGGCGGGCAGGACGTGGTCGCGGCCGTGGCCAGGGCTGCCGTGCCGGTGCTGCCAGCGGTCGTCGGCGGGCAGCAGGGTGTGCAGCGCGGACAACAGGTCGTCGTCGCTGCCGGCGCCGGTCTCGATGACCGCGATGCCGGCGGTGGCGTGCGGCACGAACACGTTGAGCAGGCCGTCCCGGCCGGCCGCCGTCTCCCGCAGGAAGGCCTCGCAGTCGCCGGTGAGGTCGACGATCCGCTCGGCGGAGCCGGTGGTGAGGGTCAGGACTCGGGTGGTGAAGGCGTCGGACATGCGCCCATCCTGACGCACACGGCGTGCTTCCCGGAGGAGCCCCAGCGGGAAGATCCACCCCACCGTGCGTGTTGGTGGAAGCGTGAACGATGTGCGCGAGGTCGAGGTGGTCGTCGTGGGCGCCGGGCAGGCAGGACTGTCGAGCGCCTATCACCTGCGGCGCAGCGGCTTCGCGCCGGACCGTGACGTCGTGGTCCTGGACCGTTCCCCCGGGCCCGGCGGCGCCTGGCAGTTCCGCTGGCCCTCGCTGACGTACGGCAAGGTGCACGGGATGCACGCGCTGCCCGGGATGGAGCTGACGGACGCCGATCCGCTGCGGCCGTCCTCCGAGGTGATCAGCGCGTACTTCGACCGCTACGAACGGACGTTCGACCTGCGGGTGCGCCGTCCGGTGGACGTGCACGCGGTACGGGAGGGGCCCGGCGGCCGGCTGCTGGTGGAGACCTCGCACGGCACCTGGGCGACCCGCGCGCTGATCAACGCGACCGGCACCTGGGACCGCCCCTTCTGGCCCCGCTACCCGGGTCAGGAGACCTTCCGGGGACGGCAGGTGCACACCGCGCACTACCCCGGTCCGGAGGCGTTCGCCGGGCTGCGGGTGGTCGTGGTGGGCGGCGGCGCGTCCGGCACCCAACACCTCCTGGAGATCGCGCCGTACGCGGCGGCCACCACGTGGGTGACCCGGCGGCCGCCCGTGTGGCGGGAGGAGCCCTTCGACGAGAACGCGGGCCGTGCGGCCGTGGCCCTGGTCGAGGAGCGCGTCCGGCAGGGGCTGCCGCCGCGCAGCGTGGTCTCCGTGACGGGGCTGCCGCTGAACGACGCGATCCGGCGGGGACTGGCGGACGGGGTGCTCGACCGTCTGCCGATGTTCGACCGGATCGAGCCCGAGGGTGTGGTGTGGGACGACGGGCGCCGGGTCGCGGCGGACGTGATTTTGTGGGCGACCGGGTTCCGGCTGGTGATCGACCATCTCGCGCCGCTGCGGCTGCGGGAGCCGGGCGGCGGGATCCGCGTGGAGGGCACCCGGGCGGTCACCGACCCGCGGATCCACCTGGTCGGCTACGGTCCCTCGGCGAGCACGATCGGCGCCAACCGGGCCGGGCGGGCCGCGGTGCGGGACATCCGGCGGCTGCTGGCCGAGGAGCCCGCCGCGGCCTGAACGGCGGTCATGTCGCGGACGGCTGCGCGGACTTCTCCGTGGCCTTCTTCCGTTCGGCCTCCGCCTCCGCCACGTTGCGCTGGTGCTCCGCGAGGTCCGCGGTGAAGCGGGTCTCCCCCGGCCGGACCGTGACGAAGTAGAGCCAGTCGCCCGGGGCGGGGTTGATCGCGGCGCGCACGGCGTCCTCCCCGGGGTTGTCGATCGGGGTGGGCGGCAGCCCCATGCGCCGGTACGAGTTGTACGGGCTGTCGGCCTCGGTGTCGGCGGGGGTGGTGCGCGCCTTCGTGCGGTTGAGGGCGTAGTCGACGGTGGAGTCCATCTGCAGCGGCATGCCGCGCTCCAGCCGGTTGAAGATCACCCGGGCCACCTTGCCCATGTCGGCCTTGGTGGCGGCCTCGGCCTGGACGATGCTGGCGACGGTGACCGCCTGGTAGACGTTCATCGCGTTGCGCTGCGCGCCGGCGGCGACGGGGGCGCCGTTGAACTTCTCGTTGGCCGTGTCGACCATACGGGCCAGCATCTTCTGCGGGGTGGCGTTCTCCGGGAGCGGATACGTGGCCGGGAAGAGGTAGCCCTCGGGGTTGCCGCCGGCCTCGTTCGGCAGCTTCAGGGCGGCCTTGGCGAGGGACTTCCTGGTGGTGCCGGCGGGCAGGTCGAGGGACTCGTCGATGGCGGCGTAGACCTGGGCGGCCCGCCATCCCGCGGGGACGACCAGGGTCTCGGGACGGGGCTCCTCGTCGTCGCCCATGATCAGCAGCGGCACCGCCACGGCGGTGCCGGCCACGACGGCCCCGAGCGTCGCCAGGGCGAAGCGGCCGCGGCGCGTCAGTCGGATCGAGTTCCGTGACGGAGTGTTCGTCTGCATGCGGGCACGGTAACCCGCATATCGTCACAAACCCGGCATATTTTCAGCTAGTCGGCTCCAGTCGGGGGTTCGGCTCCAGCCGGGCGTCCCGTCGCACGAGGGCCGCGTACCGCCCCTCGCGCTCCAGCAGCTCCTCGTGGGTGCCGCGCTCCACCACGCGTCCGGAGTCCAGCACCACGATCTGGTCGGCGCCGCGGACGGTGGACAGCCGGTGGGCGATGGTGAGGGTGGTGCGGTCGGCCGACAGCGCGTCGATCGCGGCCTGCACGGCTGCCTCGGTACGGGTGTCCAGCGCGCTGGTCGCCTCGTCGAGGACGAGCACCGGAGGGTCGCGCAGAATGGTGCGGGCGATCGCCAGCCGCTGCTTCTCCCCGCCGGAGAAGCGGTGACCGCGTTCTCCGACCACGGTGTCGTACCCGTCCGGCAGCGCCGCGATGTGGTCGTGGATCTGCGCGGCCTTCGCCGCCGCGTGCAGCTCCTCGTCGGTGGCGTCGGGCTTGGCGAAGCGCAGGTTGTCCGCGACCGACGCGTGGAAGAGGTACGTCTCCTGCGAGACGACGCCCACCGCGCGGGCCAGGGTGTCGAAGTCGAGGTCGCGCACGTCCACCCCGTCCAGGGTGACCCGCCCGCCCGTGACGTCGTACAGCCGGGGCACCAGGTGACCGAGCGTGGACTTGCCCGCGCCGGTCGGTCCGACCACGGCGAGGCTGCCGCCCGGCGGGACGGTGATGTCGATGCCGTCAAGGACGGGGCCGCCCTTGCCGTCGTAGCCGAACGTGACGTTCTCGAAGCGGACCTCGCCCTTCACGCGCTCCAGGCGCACCGGATCCTCGCGCTCGGTGATGTCGACCGGCAGGTCGAGGTACTCGAAGATGCGCTGGAAGAGGGCGAGCGAGGTCTGGATCTGCACGCCGGTGGAGAGCAGGCTCACCGCCGGGCGGAACAGGCCCTGCTGGAGCGAGACGAACGCGACGACGGTGCCGAGGGACACCCCCGGGCCGCCCGAGTGCACGGCGAGGCCGGCCGTCCAGTAGATGACCGCCGGCATGGCGGCCATGACGATCGTGATGACCGCCATCCGCCAGCGGCCCGCCATGTTGGACCGCACCTCCAGGTCGACCAGACGCTCGGACTCCTCGGCGAAGGCGGCGGTCAGCGAGTCGGAGCGGCCCATGGTGCGGCCCAGCAGGATGCCGCTGACCGACAGCGACTCGGTGACCGTGGCCGCCATCGCGGCCATCTGCTTCTGCCGCCGGGTGGTGATCTTCCTGCGTTCGTTGCCGACGCGGCGGCTGATCCAGACGAAGACCGGCAGCAGCGCCAGCGAGACGACCGTCAGCCGCCAGTCGAGCGCGAGCATCGCCACGATCGTCGCGACCACGCTGGTGAGGTTGGAGACCAGGGAGGTCGCCGTGGAGGTCACCGTGGCCTGCATGCCGCCGATGTCGTTGGCGATGCGGGACTGCACCTCGCCGGTGCGGGTCCGGGTGAAGAAGGCGAGCGACATGCGCTGGAGACGCCCGTAGACGGCGGCGCGCAGGTCGTGCATGACGCGCTGGCCCACGGTGGTGGAGATCAGCGTCTGCAGCACGCCGAAGACGCTGGTGAGCACGGCGCTGAGGATCATGCCCAGCGCCAGCAGGCTGAGCAGGCCGGTGCGGCCCTCGGGCAGGGCGACGTCGAGGATCGCCTTCAGCAGGAACGGCGAGGCGACCGAGACGAGCGACGACGCCCCGACGAGCAGCCCGACGATCGCGAGGCGGCCGCGGTAGGGACGGAAGAGGCGCAGGATGCGCCGCACCTGCCGGGGTTCCTGCTCGGCCTCGGCGGGCGGCGTCCATGCGGGGGCGTGATCGGGGTGCATGGTCTCCTTCGGGGTTCCGGGTACCGGGTACGGGGTACGGACGTCGGTGATCGACATTCATTGTTACCTGTATTCACAATGAACGTCATCCTGATAATGTTCCCGTATGACCGCCGCGCCCGCCTCCGACCCCGACGGCCTGCTGGCCGAACAGCTGCTCCGGCTCACCCGCCGGGTGCACCGCATCCAGAAACGCCATCTGGAGCGGCGAGAGCTCGGCATCACTCCTGCCCAGTCCCGGCTGCTGCGCACCCTCGCGCACTACGCCTCGCCGCCCCGCATGGCCGACCTCGCGGAGCGGCTCGAAGTGGTACCTCGCGCGGTGACCACGCTGGTCGACGGGCTGGAGGCGCACGGCAAGGTGCGCCGGGTCCCGGATCCGGCCAACCGGCGCGTCATCCGCATCGAGCTGACCGACGCGGGCCGCGAGACGCTCCGCGAACTGCGCGCCGCACGGCGGGCGGCCGCGGCGGAGATCCTCGCCCCGCTGGGGGAACGGGAGCGGGAGCAGCTCGGTGAGCTGCTGAACACCCTGGTCGACGGTCCGCAGGTGCCGCCCTGCGAGGAGGGGGCGACCGGGCGGGCGCGCGACGGCGAGGGCTGACACCGGCCCCGGACACACGCGTCCGGCACACGGGCCGTGGCCGGGAAAAACCGGTTGCCCGGGGATGCGTCACGGAGCCAACCTGTCACGGTTTGCTGCCGCCGTCCGTGGGCGTCGCGGCCCCTGCTCCGAGCCACTGGGACATCATGCAGATTCACGACCTTCCGTACCCCGATCCGGGCGTGCCCGACGCCCGCTCGGGTCCTCGATTCCTGTGGTGGCTCTTCCGCAACCAGCTGGGCGGACAGCTGAAGTCACTGGCCTGGGGCCTGCTGCACTTCGGGTCCGTGGCCTCGCTGCCGTTCTGCGTCGGTGTCGCCGTCCAGGCCGCGGTCGACCGCTCCGGCGGGCGGCTCGCCCTGGCGGGCGGGCTGATGGCGCTGGCAGGCGCGGGCGTCGCGGTCGGCGACACCTTCCTGCACCGCGCCGCCGTAACCAACTGGATCACCGCGGCCGCCCGGGTGCAGCAGCTGCTGGGCCGCAAGGCCGCCGTGCTGGGCTCCGTGCTGACCCGGCGGGTGGCCGCGGGCGAGGTCGTCGCCGTCTCCACCGGTGACGTGGAAAAGATCGGCTGGTTCGTGGAGGCACTGTCGCGCTTCACCGCCGCCGCGGTCACCATCGTCGCCGTCACCGTCGGCCTCCTCGTCTACCAGCCCGCTCTGGGTGCCGTCGTCGCCGTGGGACTGCCCGTGCTGGCGCTCGCGGTGCTGCCGCTGCTGCCCCCGGCCACCCGGCGCGCGGACGTCCAGCGGGAGAAGGCCGGACGGGCCACCGAGCTGGCCTCGGACACCGTCGCGGGACTGCGGGTGCTGCGCGGCATCGGCGGCGAGGACCTGTTCCTCGACCGCTACCGACGCGCCTCGCAGGAGGTGCGCCACGCGGCCGTGCGCAGCGCCCGCATGTGGTCGCTGATCGCGGCCGTCCAGGTGCTGCTGCCGGGCCTGCTGCTGATCACGGTGGTCTGGTACGGCGTCCGTCTGGCCCGCGACGGCCGGATCGACGTCGGTGAACTGGTCACCGTCTACAGCTCGGTGATGCTCCTTACGTTTCCTCTGCGCCATTTCGAGGAGATCGCGATGGCCTACTCCTTCTCGCGCCCCTCGGCCAGGCGGGCCGCGCGGGTGCTGGCGCTGGAGCGGGCCACGGACACCGACGGCACGCGTGCCGCCGAGACCCCGGCCGGCGACCTGTACGACCCGGAGACGGGGCTGTGCGCCCCGTTCGGGCTGCTCACCGCCGTGGTGTGCGGGGACCCGGACGCGGCGGGACGGCTGGCCGAACGGCTCGGCGGGCACGCCGCGCAGGACGGCACCTCCGTGCTGCTCGGCGGGGTGCCCCTGGACGAACTGCCGCTGGACAGCGCCCGTACGGCCGTGCTGGTGCAGGACAAGGACCCGGTGCTGCTCTCCGGCACGCTGCGGGAGCTGCTGGACGTGCCCGCGTCCGGCGCGGTCGACCCGGGGGCGGCGCTGGAGGCCGCGCAGTGCCAGGACGTGCTGGCCGCGCTGGTGCAGGGGTCGCTGGGCGCCGAGGACCCGATGGACGCCCGCATCACCGAACGCGGGCGGTCGCTGTCGGGCGGGCAGCGCCAGCGGCTCGCGCTCGCCCGGTCGCTGGTCACGGACCCGGAGGTGCTGGTGCTGGACGAACCGACCTCGGCCGTCGACTCGCACACCGAGGCGCGCATCGCCCAAGGCGTGCGCGGCCTGCGGTCCGGGCGGACCACGGTGGTGTTCACCTCGTCCCCGCTGCTGCTGGACCGCGCCGACCGGGTGGTGTTCCTCCACGAGGGCACGGTCGTCGCGGTGGGCGGTCACCGGGAGCTGGTGCGCACCGAGCCCCGCTACCGGGCCGTGGTGACTCGCGAGACCGAGGAGGAGACGGCGCCGGCCGTCGCGCTCCACGCCGACGACGGAGCGCGGCCCACGGGTGAGGTCCCGGACGGCCTGGAGGAACTGGAAGAGCTCGAAGAGATCGAGGAGAAGGCATGATCGGCGTCGCGCCACCGGCCTACGACCCGGCGGCCCCGACAGCGGCCAGCACGCTGCCGGTGGGCGCGCCCGCGACCGTACGCGCGTACGTGGCCGAGCTGCTCCGCCGGCACCGGCGGGCCTTCCTCCTGCTGGTCGCCGTCAACACGGTGGCCGTGATCGCCTCGATGGTGGGCCCGTACCTGCTGGGCGGGCTCGTGGAGCGGGTGTCGTCCGGGGATCGGGAGCTGCACCTGGAAGTCACGGCGGCCCTGTTCGTGGCCGCGCTGATGGTCCAGGCCGGGTTCGTGCGGCAGGTACGGCTGCGCGGCGCGATGCTCGGCGAGCGGATGCTGGCGGACCTGCGCGAGGACTTCCTGGTGCGGTCGGTGGGACTGCCGCCGGGCGTGCTGGAACGGGCCGGCACCGGTGACCTGCTGTCCCGCATCACCACCGACATCGACCGGCTCGGCAACGCCATGCGCGAGGCCGTGCCCCAGCTGGCGATCGGCGTGGTGTGGGCGGCCCTGCTGCTCGGCGGACTGGTCGTCACCGCGCCGGAGCTGGCGCCGGCGGTGCTGGTCGCGGTGCCGCTGCTGGTGGCCGGGTGCCGCTGGTACTTCCGGCGGGCGCCGCGCGCGTACCGCTCGGAGGCGGCCGGATACGCGGCGGTGGCCGCCGCGCTCACCGAGACCGTGGACGCCGGGCGGACGGTGGAGGCGCACCGCCTCGGCCCACGCCGCGTGGCGCTGACGGACCAGCGGGTCCGGGAGTGGACGGCCTGGGAGCGCTACACGCTGTGGCTGCGCTCGGTGCTGTTCCCCGTGATCAACATGACCCACGTCACGGTCCTCGGCTCCGTCCTGATGATCGGCGGGGTGTTCGTGCTGCGGGGGTGGATCGGCGTCGGCCAGCTCACCACGGCCGCGCTGATCGCGCAGATGCTGGTGGACCCGGTCGGGCTGATCCTGCGCTGGTACGACGAGCTCCAGGTCGCGCAGGTGTCGCTGGCCCGGCTGGTCGGCGTGCGGGACATCGAGCCCGACGCCGGGGACCCGGCGGTCACGCCCGAGGGACGGCGGGTGCGGGCGGACACCGTGCGCTTCGGCTACCTGGAGGGCGTCGACGTCCTGCGCGAGGTGTCCCTGGAGGTGCCGCCGGGGACCCGGATGGCCCTGGTCGGCCCCTCGGGTGCGGGCAAGTCCACGCTGGGCCGGCTGCTCGCGGGGATCTACGCGCCCCGGGAGGGACGCGTCACCCTCGGCGAAGCGGAACTGTCCCGCATGACCGCGGAACGGGTCCGCTCCCACGTCGCCCTCGTCAACCAGGAGCACCACGTCTTCGTCGGCTCCCTCCGCGACAACCTGCGGCTCGCCCGCACCGACGCGGAGGACGCCGAGCTGTGGGCGGCGCTCGGCGCGGTCGACGCGGACGGCTGGGCGCGGGCGCTGGAGGACGGCCTGGACACGGAGGTCGGCTCGGGCGGCTTCGCGCTCACTCCCGCACAGGCGCAGCAGATCGCCCTGGCCCGGCTGGTGCTGGCCGACCCGCACACGCTGGTCCTCGACGAGGCGACCTCGCTGCTCGACCCGCGCGCCGCTCGTCACCTGGAGCGCTCCCTGGCCCGCGTCCTCGACGGCCGCACCGTCGTCGCCATCGCCCACCGTCTCCACACCGCCCACGACGCGGACGTCATCGCCGTCGTCGAGAACGGCCGCATCAGCGAACTGGGCAGCCACGACGACCTGGTCGCGGCGGACGGGGCCTACGCGGCGCTGTGGCGCAGCTGGCACGGCTGAGGGGACGCTGCCGCTGGGGGTCGGGGGTCATTCCCGGTATCCCCGGTACCCGCGGTATCCCCGAGGCGGGATGTCCGGCACCGGCCGCGCCCGTCTGTTGGGTAGGCCGGTGCGCCCGCGCGCGGCGGTGTGGCGCCTTGCGTGGGGGTGCCTGGCGCGCCCGACGCGGCTCGCGCCTGGCGCGCCCGCACCCGTGCGGGGCCGGCGTGCCGCACAGCACGCCAGGCGAGGGCTCTCGTCGCAGGCGGCGCGTACCTACGCGCGGCGGTGTACCGGCCCGCCGCCCACCGCCCAGGCAACGCCTTGCGTCGCAGGCGCCGCCTGCCGCCCAGCCGGATGCGCGTCCGATGCGTCCCCGTGGCGCCCCCGGGTCCGCTCGCACGCGCCGCGCGGCCACACCACAGGCGCCGCGGCCCGTCGGCGCGCCGGCCACCGCCCACCGGCCAGGACAGCGGGCCGGCGTTTGCCGGTTACGGCCTGTGGCGTTGCGGGGTCGGGAGATCCGGTGGAAGGCTGGAGGCAGGCATCGGCCCGGGGAGCGTCCGGGTAGCGGAGCGGGTCCGAACGGGCTCGGTGCCCGTGGAGACGGCCCGTGCGGGCCACGGCGGGCGACGCGGCCCGCCCCACCCCCTGGAGGTGTCCGTGAACAGCGGTGACGGTTGGGGAGACGACGTCTACCAGCCCGACGCGTCCGAGATCCAGGACGACGCCGGTCTGCTGGACGCCGAGGACACGCTGGAGACCGACGGTGTCGCCGACCCCCTCGACCGGGGCTGGTCCCCTCCGGAGCGGCCCTGGGCGGTGGAGCACTACGGTGTGACCGCCGCCGAGCAGCACGAGGGCGAGACCCTGGACCAGCGGCTGGCCGAGGAGCTGCCCGACCTCCCCGTGCCGGACGGCGACGACCTCGGGGATTCCACCGGCACCGACGGGGAACTCCTGGACAACGAGGTCGGTGCGGCACGCTCCGGCCGGCTCGTCGCCCCCGACGAAGGGGCGCACGAGGACGAGGAGGAGGCGCTGGTCGCCGGCGACGTCGGCATCGACGGCGCCGCCGCCTCCGCCGAGGAGGCCGCCGTGCACATCGTGGACGAGGACAGCCTGCCGGGCTGAACCCGCCTACCCGGCCGCGGAACCCAGCCGCCCGAGGAGCACCCATGCAGAAGGACAAGCACCCCGAGTACCACCCGGTCGTCTTCCGGGACCGGGCCGCCGGATACGCCTTCCTCACCCGGTCCACCGCGTCCAGCGGGCAGACCATCGAGTGGGACGACGGCGAGACCTACCCGGTGGTGGACGTGGAGATCTCCTCGGAGAGCCACCCGTTCTACACGGGCAAGGCCAGGACCGTGGACACCGAAGGCCGAATCGCCCGGTTCGAGCGCCGCTACGGCGGTGAGGGCGGCGGCTGACCGGCGGCCGCCCGTTCCGCGCGTCCGCCGTCGCACAGGGGCGCCGCCGCTGTACGCGGCTATATGACGTTGAGCGCCGCCGCGCAGCCCACCCCGCCCAGCACCATGAACACCGGCATCAGCACCTTCAGCTCCACCCAGCTGCCGGCGCGGAACCGCAGCGCCTTCGGCGGGCCGACCGGGTACCAGCGCTTGCGGCCCACGGGTATGGGCCACAGGACCGGGCAGCCGGAGACGGTCAGCGCGTCCCCGATGTCGTGCACCAGGGCGCCCAGGACGATCGGCAGGCCGAGCCACAAGTACTCCTGGCCCGGCTCGGTGAACAACCATCCGGCGCCGTTGCCGGGCTGGTCGAGGATGTCCGCGATGATCCAGGCGCTGGTCGCCGCCAGCAGCCACACCAGCACGTCGCTGCTGGAGCCGCGCGTCGCCCGCCACAGCAGGCCCTCGATGGCCAGCACCATGTGCACGAAGAGGATGAACAGGACCGCCCAGCGGCCGCCGGTGATCGCCAGGGCGGAGGTGCCGGCGCCGATGGCGACCGCCCACAGCCAGGTGTGGGTGAGGGTGCGGTGACCGCCCGAGCGACGGGGGTCGCCCGGCTTCTTCGTCGCCTTGTAGACCGCGTAGGACAGCTTGTCGACGATCTCGCACAGCCAGCGGGAGACGGGGCCGAAGGACCGCGAGATGGTGGCGGCTTTGTGGTCCAGGTCCGGGGCGAGCGCGGCGCCCGCGCAGATCAGCGCGCCGGCCAGCAGCACCGGCCAGGGCATGGGGCGTCCGGCCGCGGCCGTCGCCGCCCCCACCCCCAGCCAGGCCGCGGCGCCCGACAGTGAGTGTGCTGGTCCCATCATGGCCTGTGCCCGCCCCATTCCTCTTTCACCGCCGCCCGGTTGACCGGGGACGTTGACGCTGCGCCGGCGACACAGCGTAGCGGTAGCGATCTTCGAGCCGACAGCCGATTCCCGCATCGGGTGTGCGGGCAGGCAAGATGGGGTGGTGACCCTCATCGATCAGCTGCCGCCGACCGCAGACCCCGACGCCCTGTACGAAGCCTTCGAGTCGTGGGCGCAGGAGCGCGGCCTCACCCTCTATCCGCACCAGGTGGAGGCGCTGATCGAGGTGGTGTCGGGGGCGAACGTGATCGTCTCGACGCCGACCGGCTCGGGCAAGAGCATGATCGCCGCGGGCGCCCACTTCGCGGCGCTGGCGCGCGACGAGGTCACCTTCTACACGGCCCCCATCAAGGCGCTCGTCTCGGAGAAGTTCTTCGAGCTGTGCAAGATCTTCGGCACCGAGAACGTCGGCATGCTCACCGGCGACGCGTCCGTGAACGCCGACGCCCCGGTGATCTGCTGCACCGCCGAGGTGCTCGCGTCGATCGCGCTGCGCGACGGCAAGGACGCCGACGTCGGCCAGGTCGTGATGGACGAGTTCCACTTCTACGCGGAGCAGGACCGCGGCTGGGCCTGGCAGATTCCGCTGCTGGAGCTGCCGCAGGCGCAGTTCGTGCTGATGTCGGCCACGCTGGGCGACGTCTCCTTCTTCGAGAAGGACCTCACCCGGCGCACGAACCGCCCCACCGCCGTCGTCCGCTCGGCGACCCGGCCGGTGCCGCTGTCGTACGAGTACCGGTACACGCCGCTCACCGAGACGCTGACCGATCTGCTGGAGGCCCGCCAGGCGCCGGTGTACATCGTGCACTTCACCCAGGCACAGGCGGTGGAGCGGGCGCAGGCGCTGATGAGCATCAACATGTGCACGCGGGAGGAGAAGGACAGGATCGCCGACCTGATCGGCAACTTCCGCTTCACCACCAAGTTCGGCCGCAACCTGTCCCGTTACGTGCGGCACGGCATCGGCGTGCACCACGCCGGCATGCTGCCCAAGTACCGGCGGCTGGTGGAGAAGCTGGCGCAGGCGGGCCTGCTGAAGGTCATCTGCGGCACCGACACCCTCGGGGTGGGCGTCAACGTGCCCATCCGCACGGTGCTGTTCACCGCGCTCACCAAGTACGACGGCAACCGGGTGCGCACGCTGCGGGCTCGGGAGTTCCACCAGATCGCGGGGCGCGCCGGGCGGGCCGGCTTCGACACCGAGGGCTTCGTGGTCGCCCAGGCGCCGGAGCACGTCGTCGAGAACGAGAAGGCGCTGGCGAAGGCGGGCGACGACCCGAAGAAGCGCCGCAAGGTGGTGCGCAAGAAGGCTCCCGAGGGTTTCGTCGCGTGGAGCGAGCAGACCTTCGAGAAGCTCATCGGGTCCGAGCCGGAGCCGCTGACCTCCCGCTTCCGCGTCACCCACACCATGCTGCTGTCGGTGATCGCCCGGCCCGGCAACGCCTTCGAGGCGATGCGCCGGCTGCTGGAGGACAACCACGAGCCGCGCAAGCAGCAGCTGCGCCACATCCGGCGGGCGATCGCCATTTACCGGTCGCTGCTGGACGGCGGCATCGTCGAGAAGCTCGACCGGCCGGACGCGGAGGGACGCATCGTGCGTCTCACCGTCGACCTCCAGCAGGACTTCGCGCTCAACCAGCCGCTGTCCACGTTCGCGCTGGCCGCGTTCGAGCTGCTGGACCCCGAGTCGCCGTCGTACGCGCTGGACATGGTGTCCGTGGTGGAGTCCACGCTGGACGACCCGCGGCAGATCCTCGCCGCCCAGCAGAACAAGGCGCGCGGCGAGGCGGTCGCCGCGATGAAGGCCGACGGGGTGGAGTACGAGGAGCGCATGGAGCGCCTCCAGGACATCACCTACCCGAAGCCGCTGGAGGAGCTGCTCTTCCACGCGTACAACACGTACCGCAAGTCCCACCCGTGGGTCGGCGACCATCCGCTGTCGCCGAAGTCGGTGATCCGGGACATGTACGAGCGGGCGCTGTCCTTCACGGAGCTGGTGTCCCACTACGAACTGGCCCGCACCGAGGGCATCGTGCTGCGCTACCTCGCCAGCGCCTACAAGGCGCTGGAGCACACCGTCCCCGACGACCTGAAGTCGGAGGACCTGGAGGATTTGATCGCCTGGCTGGGCGAGACGGTGCGCCAGGTCGACTCCAGCCTGCTGGACGAGTGGGAGCAGCTCGCCAACCCGGAGGAGATGACCGCCGAGGAGGCCCAGGAGAAGGCCGACCAGGTCAAGCCGGTCACGGCGAACGCGCGCGCCTTCCGGGTCCTGGTCCGCAACGCCATGTTCCGGCGGGTGGAGCTCGCCGCCCTCGACCAGGTGGACGAACTGGGCGAGCTGGACGGCGAGTCCGGCTGGGACGCGGACGCGTGGGGCGAGGCGATGGACAAGTACTGGGACGAGTACGAGGAACTCGGCACCGGTCCCGACGCCCGCGGGCCGAAGCTGCTGATCCTCGACGAGCAGCCGGAGAACGGGCTGTGGCGGGTCCGCCAGATCTTCGACGACCCGAACGGCGACCACGACTGGGGCATCAGCGCCGAGGTCGACCTGACCGCCTCCGACGCGGAGGGCCGTGCCGTCGTGCGGGTCACCGCCGTCGGCCAGCTCTGAGCACAGGAGAGACGCACCCATGACGAACCCGGCCGAGAGCCTCGTCGATCTGCTCGACCTGGAGCAGATCGAGGTCGACATCTTCCGCGGCCGCAGCCCGCAGGAGTCCCTGCAGCGGGTCTTCGGGGGACAGGTCGCGGGCCAGGCGCTGGTCGCGGCCGGCCGCACCACGGAGGGCGACCGCCCGGTGCACTCGCTGCACGCGTACTTCCTGCGCCCGGGCCGGCCCGGGGTGCCGATCGTGTACCAGGTGGAGCGTGTGCGGGACGGCAGGTCGTTCACGACCCGCCGGGTCACCGCCGTGCAGCAGGGCCGGACGATCTTCAATCTGACCGCCTCCTTCCACAAGCCTGAACAGGGGAGTTTCGAGCACCAGCTGCCGCCGGCCCGCGAGGTGCCGGACCCGGAGTCGCTGCCGACGGTCGCGGAGGAGATCCGCGAGCACCTGGGCGCGCTTCCGGAGCAGTTGGAGCGGATGGCGCGCCGCCAGCCCTTCGACATCCGCTACGTCGACCGGCTGCGCTGGAAGCCGGACGAGATCGAGGGCGCGGAGCCGCGCAGCGCGGTGTGGATGCGCGCGGTCGGGCCGCTGGGCGACGATCCGCTGGTGCACACCTGCGCGCTGACGTACGCCAGCGACATGACGCTGCTGGACGCGGTGCGGATCCCGGTGGAGCCGCTGTGGGGTCCGCGTGGCTTCGACATGGCGTCGCTGGACCACGCCATGTGGTTCCACCGGCCGTTCCGGGCGGACGAGTGGTTCCTGTACGACCAGGAGTCGCCCATCGCCACGGGCGGCCGCGGGCTGGCGCGCGGCCGGATCTACGACCGGGAGGGCCGCATGCTGGTCTCGGTCGTCCAGGAAGGTCTCTTCCGGGCGCTGTGAGGTGAGACGCGGCCCGTCACCGCGCACCGCCGGCTCAGGGGCGCGATGCGGTCCGGGCGGTCCGGGCGGTTCGGTGGCGCCAGCGGGCGAGCAGGCCTCGGCGTCTGGCGCGGTCGCCGGCGGCCGGGGTGTCCGGAGTGTCGGGGCGGGACGGAGGCGCGGGCCGGGACGACGCCGGTGAGAGCACCGGCCTGCGGGACGCGGGCGGCCGGGGCGCCGGGCGGTGGGCTCGGGCCTCGTCCACGAGGCGGGCCAGGTCGGCCCGCAGCCAGGCGATCTCGTCCGGGTCGCACGCCGTCATGAGGTCCGCCGCGATCCCTGCCCCCGGCGAGTCGGGGCTCGCGCCGCCGGGCGGCCGGCGGCGGAACCCGTTGAGGTGGGACCGGTCGTAGGGGTCCCGCACCACCTGCGCCACGTGCAGCGGTTCGAGGAACGACGCGACCGCGCCCGCACGGGCCCAGGGGTCCTCGTCCTCCCGGAGCAGGAAACCGAGGTGCCTGCTGCGCCAGTTGCGGGGCCGCAGGTCGATCCCGGAGTCCAGCAGACCGCGCAGTCCCTCGGGCGTACGCCCGGTCAGCAGCGGCGCGCTCTTCGCGTCGTCGCCGAACAGCCGTAGCTCGTCGGCGAGATAGAGCCAGACCACGGCACGGTAGCGGTTGAGGTGGAACGCCACCGGGACCAGCAGGCCGAGCCTGGCCAGCCGGGTGAACCGCGTCTTCGCCACGTCCAGCAGCGCGGCGCCTTCCGCGGTCCCCACGGCGTGCACGCTGCGGCGCAGCGACTCGGGGAACCCCGGTCCGGCGCGCAGCCGTTCGATCTCGGCCCGCGCGACCCGCCGCTCCCCCGGCGTCCGGCCGGGCTCCGTACGGATGCGGCCGAGCCGTACGCCCAGGTCGAACTCCATGCGTCGCAGGCCGAGTTCGCGGGCCGCGCGGCCGGTCGTCACCCAGGAGTCGTCGGTCGCCACGACCGGCCGGACACTCGTGTCGAAGGCCGTGACGGATCGCCGCGTGGTGGTCGTGGTGGTGGTCGTCTGCTGTCGGGACATGCTCGTCTCCCCCGTGCGTTCGGAGGGCGGGCGCCGGTCGCGCCCGCTCCGGGAAAGACGGTAGCCATTTCGTCACGCAGCGTGCCAACCCTGTGGATAACTCGCCCCGTAACGACGAAGGCGCTGGTCAGGCGCCCGCGCCCGGTTCCGGTCGGCGGGTGTCGACGTCCAGGTGTTCGCCGACCCGGTTGACGAGCAGCGTCATCTCGTAGGCGATGTGTCCGATGTCCGCCTCGGCGCCGCTCAGGACGCAGAGGCAGCTTCCGCTGCCGGCGGCGGTGACGAAGAGCACCGCCTCGTCGAACTCGATCATCGTCTGGCGCACCCCGCCCGCGCCGAAGTGCCGCCCCGAGCCCTTGGCGAGGCTGTGCAGCCCGGACGAGACGGCGGCCAGATGCTCGGCGTCCTCGCGGCGCAGGCCCGTGCTCGCCCCCGTCACCAGGCCGTCGTTCGAGAGGATCAGCGCGTGCCGTACGTGTTCGACGCGCTGGGTCAGGTCGTCCAGCAGCCAGTCGAGTCCCTGGTTCTGCCCCATGTCGTGTGTCTCCCCCTGTTGTCCCCGTGTGCCCCGTGTCGTCCCCTCCGGTCGGGAGGGTCCCTCCGCCAGCCTTACCCACGACCGGGCGACGGGCAAGGAAGATGAGAGCCATGGGACACAAGATGACCGAGGAAGAGTGGCGGGCGTTCGTCTCGAACGGCACCCGCACCGGCAAACTGGCCACCGTCCGGGCCGACGGACGTCCGCATCTGGCACCGGTCTGGTTCGTGCTCGACGGGGACGAGGTGGTGTTCAACACCGGCGCGGCGACCGTGAAGGGACGCAACCTGGCCCGTGACGGGCGGATCGCCCTCTGCGTGGACGACGACCGGCCGCCTTTCGCGTACGTGATCCTGGAGGGCCGGGCGCAACTCTCGGAGGATCCCGGGGAGCTGCGGCACTGGGCCGCCCGGATCGGCGCGCGCTACATGGGCGAGGACCGCGCCGAGGAGTTCGGCGCCCGCAACGGCGTGCCGGGGGAGCTGCTGGTCCGGGTCCGTGTCGACAAGGTGCTGGCCGAAAAGGGCGTGGCGGACTGACGGCGGGCGGGGCGCCGGGTCGGCCCGCTCCCCGCCGCGGTCATCCCACCGAGTCGAGCAGCCGGGCGGTGTGCATGCGTCCGGCGTACTCGACGAGCTGGATGAGCACCTCCTTGCCCGACACGCGTTCGCGGGCGTCGCACAGCACCACCGGCGTCCCGGGGTCGAGGTCGAGCGCCCGGCAGACGCTGCCCGTGTCGTGCCGCCGGGCGCCGGCGAAGCAGTTGACGGCGACGACGAAGGGGATCTTCCGGTGCTCGAAGTAGTCGACCGCGGGGAAGCAGTCCTCCAGCCGCCGGGTGTCGGCCAGGACGACCGCGCCGAGCGCGCCCTGCGCCAGTTCGTCCCACAGGAACCAGAAGCGGTCCTGGCCCGGGGTGCCGAAGAGGTACAGGGAGAGCCCGGAGCGGATGGTGATGCGGCCGAAGTCCATGGCGACGGTCGTGGTGACCTTGTGGTCGACGCCGTCGGTGTCGTCCACCGTCCGCCCGGCCTCGCTGAGCATCTCCTCGGTGCGCAGTGGCCGGATCTCGCTGACCGCGCCCACCAGCGTGGTCTTCCCCACGCCGAAACCGCCGGCGACCAGGATCTTCAGCGCCAGAGCCGTCGTCTCGCCGGCGGGGGCGTCGGGGTGTTCGGGGGTCATCGTTCGCTTCTTTCGTGAGGGTAGTGCGACGCTCTTTCGTCGAGGTGCTGCTGTCGTGCCGTCGGCCGTGGGTGGTCCGCTACAGCGCCCGCAGGCCCGCGATCACCTCGCGGAGCACCCGCTCGTCGGGCAGCTGGGCGGGTGGTACGGGCCGGCTGACGGTGACCCGGCCTCGTTCCAGCAGGTCGCCGAGGAGGACCCGGACGACGCCGACGGGCAGGTCGGCGCCGGCCGCGAGTTCGGCGACGGACTGGGTCTCCGGGCGGCACAGGTCGATCAGCGTGCGGTGCTCCGGGCCGAGCGCGGGGTCGTCGTCGGCGGGCGCCGCGGGGTCCAGGGTGACCAGGGCGATCAGGTCGAAGCGCACGCCGGTCGGGCCGGGTGCGGTGCGCCCGCCGGTCACGGCGTAGGGCCGGACCAGCGGGCCTGCCTCCTGGTCGTACCACTGGCCGCCCGGTTCGCGCGGGGCGCCGGTCGTGTCGTCGGTCATCTGCGGGGACCGCTTCCTCGTCTCATCCGGCCGGCGGCCGGGCGGCGACGCGCGGCGCGGTGTCCAGGTGCTCGCCCACGCGCCGGACGAGCCGTGCCATCTCGTAGGCCACGAGGCCGATGTCGGCGGTGACGGAAGTGAGCACCGCGAGGCAGGAGCCCTCCCCCGCGGCGGCCACGAACAGGAAGGCGTCGTCCATCTCGACCATGGTCTGGCGTACGCCGCCGGCCCCGAAGTGGCGTCCCGCGCCCTTGGCGAGGCTGTGGAAACCGGAGGCGACGGCGGCGAGGTGCTCGGCGTCCTCGCGGCCGAGGCCGCCGGAGGCGCCCATGGCGAGTCCGTCGCCGGACAGCACCACGGCGTGCCGTACGTCGGCGACGCGGAGCACCAGGTCGTCGAGCAGCCAGTCGAGTTCGCCGGAGCGCCGGGCTGTGCCGGTGCGCGGTTCCTGGATCATGCGGGGTCTCCTTCGGTGCTGGGCCTCTCCGTGCCGGGGGCGGCGCCGGGCGGCCGGCCGCCGCCGCGCGTCCAGCCGGCGCGGTAGGCCGCCATGCGGTCCCGTACGAGTTCGGGGGTGCGGTCGTCGTCCCGGCCGCCGCCCCGTGCGGGCCCGGGCGTGTCCGGCCGGCCGTCGCGGAGCTGGGGCGCCAGGCTGGCCTGGCGTACCCGGCGGGGCAGGTCGTCGGAGCCGGCCTGCTCCTCCTGGCGGTGCAGGCGCAAGGTGGCGGCTCCCTGGGGACCGCGGGGTGCGGTGTCCGCGTCCTCGTGCGGCACGGGGTGCGCCTCCTCGGTGCGGTGGTCCGGCGGCGGGTCGGCGACGGGGGCCACCAGGGCACGCCGGGTGTCGGGGGCGGCGACCGCCCTGGGCCTGTGCGGGACGGAACCTGTTCCGGTGTGCGGGACGGGGGCGGGCTCGCGCCGGTCCGGGTGGTCCCCGGCGGGTGTCGCGTGTGGCGTGCCGGGACGGTCCCGCTCGGCGTGTTCGCCGAGCAGCACGGTGGGGAGCAGGACGACCGCGGTGGTGCCGCCGTAGGGGGAGGTCTTGAGATGCACCTTGATCGCGTGGCGGGCGGCGAGCCGGCTGACCACGAAGAGGCCGAGCCGGTCGCTGTCGAACAGGTCGAGCGCCTCGGACTCGGTGATGCGGCGGTTGGCCTCGGCGAGAGCCTCCTTGCCCATGCCCAGGCCGCGGTCCTCGACCTCGACGGCGTAACCGTTGCCGACGGGTTCCCCGGTGACCCGCACCCGGGTGTGGGGCGGCGAGAACTGCGCCGCGTTCTCGATGATCTCGGCGAGGAGGTGGGTGAGGTC
This sequence comes from Streptomyces pseudogriseolus, assembly GCA_002154585.1. Classification (GTDB taxonomy): domain Bacteria; phylum Actinomycetota; class Actinomycetes; order Streptomycetales; family Streptomycetaceae; genus Streptomyces; species Streptomyces pseudogriseolus. The sequence goes on along the minus strand of MUNG01000039.1, from coordinate 6,287 downwards.
GGCGACGGCCGCGCCCGCGACGGACGTCTCGGCGAGCTGCCGCACCTCCACGCGCGCGTAGTCCTCCACCTCGGAGACGGCTGCGCGCACCACGTCGGTCAGCGGCACGGGCTTGCGCCAGGCGCGTCCGGGGGCGGCGCCGGAGAGGATGATGAGGCTCTCCGCGTGGCGGCGCATGCGGGTGGTGAGGTGGTCGAGGCGGAAGAGGTCGCTCAGCTCGTCCGGGTCGTCGGAGCGGCGTTCCATGCTGTCGAGCAGGCTGAGCTGACGGTGCACCAGGACCTGGCTGCGGCGGGCGAGGTTGACGAAGACGCCGCTGATCCCGCCGGCCAGTTCGGCCCGCTCCACGGCGGCGCGCAGCGCGGCCCGGTGGACGGTGCCGAGGGCCTCGGCGACCTGGCCGGTCTCGTCCTGAGCGGGCGGGCCGTGCGGGGCCTCCGCCCGGATGTCGATCTCCCCGCCTCCGCGCAGTTTCCGCATGGCCGCGGGGAGTTTGCGGTGCGCGATGTCGAGGGCGTCGTCGCGCAGGGCGACCAGTTCGATCACCAGGCCGCGTCCGATGCGGACCGAGATGACGAGCGACGCCCCGGCGGCGAGGAGGCCGAACAGCACGGCGGCACCGGCCGGCCCGAGCAGTCCGCGCTCCACGGGGTCGGCGCGTCCGGCGACCGACTCCGCCGCCCGCCGTTCGACGGCGCTCAGCTCGTCCCGCACCCGGGCGTGCGCCGCGTCCCAGGTGCCGCGGGGGACGGCTTCGGCGGCCCGTGACTCCGGGTCGGCGGCGAGGATCTTGTCCTCGGCCGTGTAGAGGACGGCGTAGGGACGGCTGCCGGCGAGCGTGCTTCAGGCGGTGCGGGCCGCTTCGGGCAGGTCGGGCGTGGCGGAGGCGGCGAGCGTGCGGCGCAGTTCGACCGCCCCGGTGAACAGGCGCAGGCGGTCCCCGGCGAGGCTGCCGTGCAGCCGGGCCGCGGCCAGGATCGCGTCCTCCTGGGCGAGGGCCTCCCCCGCGCGGGAGAACTCGAGCAGCACGCGCGCGTGGGCGCCGAGTTCGGCGTCCTGGACGCCGGTGAGGGCGCCGCCCACGCCGAAGGCCCCGGCGATGGCGTCCGTGTACCGCTCGTACGTCCGGGCCCAGCCCGCCCGGCCCTCGCGGACCTCCGCGCGCAGCGGACGCAGTCGTTCCGCGGCGGTGACGAAGGCGTCGAGCCGCTCGGCGGCCGCGCGGGGCAGTGCCTGCCCGTCGGCGACGGTACGGTCCTCGCCGAGCCGCAGCCGGGCGACGGCCCGGTCGGTGCGCCGCGCGAGACGGGTGAGTTCCGCGTCCCCGACGGCCGCCGTGTCGGACGCGCGGCGCACGGCGGCGGCGCGCTCGGCCTGGAGCGCGGTGAGGGCCTCGGCGACCGGGGCGCGGACGGCGGCGTCGGCGCGCTGCACCTGGCGCAGCCGGGCGACGTCCTGCGCGGTGGTGACAGTGGCGTAGCCCCAGAGGGCGAGCAGGGAGACGACCGGCACCATCAGCAGGCAGATGATCTTGGCGCGGACGGTGCGGGGCCCGGACGGGCCGCGCAGGCGCGGTGCGCCCGCCCCCGCCGGGTCCGCCGCGGACAGCGGTCCCTCGTCGGCGGGCGGTCCGGCGTGGGCGCGCCGCCCGCGGACGGGAGGCGGGGACGGTGCCTCGGCGGGGGCGCTCGGGGTCCTCCGGGGTGTGCGCATGGACTCCTCGCTCGTAGGGGCGTCGTGCGGGCGGGCCGCGGGGACGGCGGTCAGGGGACGGGGTGCCCGGCCGGCCGGCGGGCGGACGCGGACGCGTGGCGTTCCCCGGCCGCCGGGGACAGCGCCACGAACGCGGAGGTGATGAAGAGGTAGGCGCCGAGGCCGACGGCGAGCGGGAAGACGAACGACATGGCGCTCGCCCCGGGCAGCGGCTCCCCGGAGGGCGTGACCCGCACGCCGACCGCGTGCATGCCCGTGTAGTGCATGCTGCTGACGGCCGCGCCCATGATCAGGGAGGCGACGGTGACGGCGGCCGGGGAGCGGATGGCGAGGGCCGCCCACAGCGCGGCCGTGGCGGCGACGACGGCGATGAGGACGGACAGCGCGACGCGCACCGGGTCGTAGCTGACCTCGCCGTGCAGCCGGACCGCCGCCATGCCCAGGTAGTGCATGCCGGCGACGCCGAGTCCGGTGGTGAGCCCGCCGAGCAGCAGGGCCTGGACCCGGCCGGGGTGACGGCCCACGGCGAACACCCCCGCGCAGACGAACAGCATGGCGACCACCAGGCTCGCCAGGGTGAGCGGCACGTCGTAGCGGATGTCGGTGCCGCTCACGCCGAAGCCGAGCATGGCCGTGAAGTGCATGGTCCAGATGCCGGTGGCGATCGCCGAGGCGGCGGTGAGCAGCCAGTTGCGCCGCACGCGGCCGGTGGCGGCGAGCGCGCGGACGGTGCAGCGCAGCCCGAGGGCGGCGCCGGTGCAGGCCATCGCGTACGACAGCACGGGGGTGAGCCACCCGAGGGTGGCGTGGTCCAGGTGTCCCATGACCCGGGGACGCTAGGGGGCGCGGGCGCATCGAGGGGGCGCGTTTCGAAAGCGGCGCGAAGTTGACGCGCCGGTGGCGCGGTACGACCGCATCATGCTCGAACGTGCGCACACGGTGTCGCCGGTTCCGGTGAGGGATCATGCGGTGCATGAGCGACGACCACACACATGTGCAGGAGTTCTTCACCGCCCGTGCCGCCGACTGGGACCGCCGATTCCCCGACGACGGCCCGGCCTACGCCGCCGCGGTCGCCGAGCTGGGGCTGCGCGAGGGCGGCCGGGTGCTGGACGCGGGCTGCGGGACCGGGCGGGCGCTGCCCGCGCTGCGCGCGGCGGTGGGCCGGTCCGGGGTGGTGCTGGGCGCGGACCTGACGCCGGCGATGCTGCGGGAGGCGGCGCGGGCCGGCCGGAACCGGGACGGGGCGCTGCTGCTGACGGACGTGGCGGCGCTGCCCCTGCGCTCGTCCTCGCTGGACGCCGTGTTCGCGGCCGGGCTGATCGCGCATCTGCCGCAGCCCGGCGAGAACCTGCGGGAGCTGCGGCGCGTGGTGCGGCCCGGCGGGGTGCTCGCCCTGTTCCACCCGGTCGGACGGGCCGCCCTCGCCGCACGCCAGGGTCGCCGGCTCACTCCGGACGACCTGCGCGCCGAGCCGAACCTGCGGGCGCTGCTCACGGGCGCGGGCTGGCGCATGACGTCGTACGTCGACGAGGACACGCGGTTCCTGGCGCTGGCGGTGCGGGACGCCTGAGGCGTGTCGTGCCCGTGCGGGGCTTTCGTGCAGGGTCCGCGAACATGTCCGCGCACAGGGTCGTTTCGCCCCGTCCGGCCGGAAACCTGCAGCTCCGGGCGCGGGTGCGAGGTCGTGACAAGCGGCGCGAGGTCGGCATAGGGTGCGCGCCGACGGACGAACCGATGGGGAGGCTGGGATGGCCGGGACGGACCAGGAAGCCGTCGCCGCCGACGACGACGCGCTCTACGTGCTGACGGCGGCGCTGCTGACGCCCGCGAAGTTCCCCAGCGTGCTGGGCGACGACTACCCCGAGGCGTGCTCGGCGCTCGGTCTTCCGCCCGTGGCCGACGGCTACGGGCTGGTGCTCGGCCAGGACGGGGCCGGCGCCCGGTGGACCGTCGTCGTCGACGACGTCTCGCTGGTCGCCGTGGCCATCGCGTCCTGGGACTGCGGCATGGAGCACGATCTGTCGCCGGACGAGCGCACGGTCGTCGCCGCGCTGCCCGGCTGGCCCCTCGCGGTGGCCGTGGCGGCGCCGAACGTGCCCGCGCCGCACGACCCCTCCCCCGACGTGGCGGACATGCCGCCGCTGACGCCGCCGGACGCGGAGGTGTGGGGGCCGGCCCAGCGGCGTCTGGGGGCCGACGAGATCGCGCTCCAGTGGGCGACGTGGCGGGAGCAGGTCGACGACTCGGCGTTCCCGGCGCCGGACGCGGCGCCGGCGGGTGAGGGCGCGGGAAGCGGTGAGGGCGCGGGCGCGTCGGAGGGCGGGCACGGCGGGATCCGCAGGGTGCTGGCCGAGGCGCGCGCCTACGTCGACTCGCCGCCGCCGCTGGGGCGGGTGCGGTCGTCCTTCGCACCGGGCGGTGCGCGGACGCTGCGCGCGGACGGGCCCGGGTGGTCGCTGGTCGCGCGCACGGACGACATCGCCTTCGTCCTCCTCGACGACGAACCCGGCGAGGTCCTTCCGGTCGGGCGGGGGCCGGAACTGCCGGGACTGCTCAAGGCGCTCGACGAGATGGCCGTACGGCCGCTGTGAGGCGGGGTACGGGGTGGACGCTCGCGTCTGCCCGCACGCCAGGGCGCCCGGTGCCGTGCGGGCGCCCGCCTCTCCGCCGGCGCGTCCGTACGCGCCTACGTCTCTGTGCGGTCCACGTGCCCCGGCTCAGCGGCCCAGCTGCTTGCGGGTGTTCCGCCGCAGGCGTCGCCGCTGGGACGGGTCCAGGGTGAGGTAGGCGGCCGCCGGGACTCCCAGGATGATCAGGAGGGAGGCCCACCAGGGCAGCCAGATGAGCAGGATGAGCCCGACCGCCACACCCCCCGCGGCGATCTTCGCGTTCTTCGACATGTACGTCGCCTCCTTCGCGGCCACTGCCGCTCTCTGACCTGAAAACGGGTCCGCGTCGGCGGCGGTTCCTGGCCGCCACCCTGAGACGTCCCTGAGATGCACCCCCTAAGGTCTCGCAGCGGCCCACGGCCTCCTCCTCACCATGGTGACCCACCTCACAGCGCAGGGGTACCCGCGGAACGCTTCGGGCGTCGGACGTCAGGGAGCGTCCACGCCGTCGAGCCCCGGGAGCAGCGACTCCAGTCCGCTGGGCAGCGCGGTGGGCAGGCCGCTCGGCCAGTCGCTGGGCAGCTCGGTCGGGAAGCCGGAGGGCAGCTCCGTGGGGAAGTCCGAGGGCAGTAGCCCGGTCGGGAACTCGGACGGGAGGTCCAGTGACGGACCGCCGGTGGCGGTCTCGGTGGGCTCCGTGTCCGGGCCGTCCTCGTCCGACGTGACGAGCACGGCGAGCGAGACGACCAGGGCCGCCACGACCACGGCGAGCAGAAGGATCACGAGCCGGCGTCGGCCGCCCGGGCCACGGCCCGGCCCACCTCCCCCGCCGTCGTCGCCGGGCGGGCCGAAGCCTCCGCCGTGCGGCGGGCCGGGTGGCTGCTGGGGCGGTACCGGTGGCGTGGCCATGCACACATCGTCGCCGCGGGCCCGCGCCCGCGCGAGAAGACGGCGGTGAAACCGCCCGCCAGTCGTGGCACCCGCACCCGGAACGCCCAGCTCCCCGCGCGGAGCTCACGCGCCGCACACACCTGGCGCACCGGGCGCGCCCTCGCACACGGGGCGCACCCCCGGTCCACGGAACAGCGTCGCGCCCCCGTCCCTGACGCACGGGGACGCGACGCCGCACCGGCGACCGGAGGCACGCCCCACCTCTCGGCGCGCGCCCCGCCGACCACGGCCAACCCGGCGAGCACCCGGCCAACGGGTGTCGACCGGCGGTCGCCAGCCCGACGCCTGCTGGAGTGGACCCGCCAACCGGCGAGCACGCCGCCGACCGCAGCCCACCGGGGTGCGCACGCCCAACGGATGTTGACCGAGGGTTCCCGTCGGACGCGGGTTGCAGCGCCCCGCGAACCGCCATCAGACGGGAGCCGCCCAACGCCGCCTGGCAGGCACGCCGCCGACCGCAGTCAACCGGCGTGAGTCCGGCACAGCACCCTCGGTCGGCGGTACACCCGCCCGACACCGGCCGGAGTACGCGCGCCTTCGGCCACGGGAGGGCCGGGGCGTATCCACCCGACGTCGGCCGGAGCACGCGCCCGGCGACGGTCGGGTACGCCACCCCCTTGGCCACCCGGCCGGAGTACGCGCCCCCGGCCGGCCGGCCGCGCTCCGCGCCGTTTGCCGCGCGAGCGCAGGGCCCCGCCCGCCCGGCGCGAGCCGTGACACGCGGCCCCTGGCCACCCGCCCGGAACGTGCACCCGGCCACCCACGCGCTCCGCGCCGCGTGCCACGCGAGCGCCGGCAGCTGCCCCCGGCGCGAGCCGTGACACGCGGCCCCTGGCCACCCGCCCGGAACGTGCACCCGGCCACCCACGCGCTCCGCGCCGCGTGCCACGCGAGCGCCGGCAGCTGCGGGGCCCTGCGCTCGCGCGGCAAACGGCGCGGAGCGCGGCCGGCCGGCCGGGGGCGCGTACTCCGGCCGGGTGGCCAAGGGGGTGGCGTACCCGAACGTCGCCG
>MUNG01000389.1 GCA_002154585.1 Streptomyces pseudogriseolus | reverse complement strand
ATAAGGGAGAGGGTGGGGGGACGTCCGACGGCCGGGCGTGGCGATCGGACGCCGGCGACGACGCGTGCCCCGGTCGAGCGGGCGCGTCGTACGGGTGGTGGGGGACCGGGACGTGGCGTGCCGTGGCGCGTACGGCGTCCACCAGCTCCATCGCGGCGACCGCCTCCGCGCGGACGGCGCTCTCCTCGGGGCCGGCCCCGCCGCGGCGCACCTGCTCCGCGAACTCCTGGAGCAGCGTCTGCAGTTGGTCGGCGGCCGGCAGGTGCAGGCGCTCCTCGCGGTTCTGCTCCTCCAGCACCACCAGCGGCTGATGGGCGGGTGGCGGGGTGAACGCCCGCGTCACGGTGACCCGGGCCCGGTCCCCCCACACCGTGTAGGCCGACGCGTAGGCATGCTCGAACCCGAAGGACAGCTCGGCCAGCACGCCGGACGGCGACACCAGCAGCACCTGGCCCGACAGGTCGAGCCCGTCCTCGGGCCGGACCCGCAGGGTGGCCCCGGCCACTTCGAGGCCCGGCCCGAGCAGCAGCGAGGCCGCCCGCAGGGGATACACCCCGAGGTCGAGCAGCGCGCCGCCGCCCAGCGCGGCGTCGTAGCGGATGTCGTCCTCGGGCAGCGGGGGGATGCAGAACTCCGCCCGGAAGGAGGCCGGCCGGCCGAGCCGTCCCGACTCCATCAGACCGCGGACGTGGGCGTGCTGCGGGTGGTGCGGGAACATGACGTTCTCCCGCAGGACGAGACCCCCCTCCGCGGCCAGCGCGCACAGCGCACGCGCCTCCGCCGCGTCCACTCCCATCGGCTTCTCCACCAGGACGTGCTTGCCCGCCCTGAGCGCCTGCTCGGTGAAGCGGTGGTGCAGCCCCGTCGGCGTCGAGATGTACACCGCGTCGATGTCCGGCCGGGCGAGCAGCGCCTCGGCGTCCTCCTCGGCGGCGCAGCCGAAACGCTCCGCGAACTCCTCGGCCTTCGACGCGGTACGGCCGGCCACGGCCGTCAGCCGCAGCCCCGGGGTGCGCACCACCGTGGGCAGCACCCGCCGCCACGCGATCGACGAGGTCCCGACCGCGCCCAGCCGGACGGTGCGCGCCTGCGTCTGCGCCGCCGCGCCCGTCGTCAGGAGGGCCTTCGCCTCGGTCTCTCTCGTCATGGTCCCGTCCGTCACAGCGACCTCCAAGCCGCGATCAGTGTCCGCGCCTGGACGTTGAGATGATGGCCGTAGCGCAGCAGCTCGTCCACCTGGCGCAGGGAGACCCAGCGGAACTCGTCCGAGACCACCGGCAGTTCGTCGTCGGTCTCGACGACGACGTAGTGGCTCTCGGCGTGCAGGAAGCGCCCGCCCTCCTCCGAGAGCCTCACGTCGTACACGGCGCCGGCGCGACGGGCCAGCACCTCGTCCAGATAGGCCGGGCGGGAGTCGGCGGGCAGGTGCGCGTAGTTCTCCGGCGTGTACTGCACGGTCGGGCCGAGTTCCACGACCGACACGAAGCCGGGTTCGGCGCGGGCGTGGAGCAGGGCGTGCGGCACGCCGTTCAGCCGCCGCACCACCAGGGCCGCCAGGCCCGTCCCGTGCGGCTTCAGCAGCGGCTGGGACCAGGCACGCACCTCCCGGCGGGCCGACGCGACGTCCACGGCCACCACGCTGAAGTACCGGCCGTGCACATGGGCCACCTCGGTCTCGCCCACGGTCCAGTCCTTGGTCTCCGCCAGCCCGACCGGGGTGACCCGCACCTCGTGCTCGGCCCGCCGGCGGGTGATCCAGCTGCGGACGTCGGTGTCCGGGTGCACCGCCTCCTCGGCGTGCGTCCGCCAGTCCGGCAGGCACGACAGCACGGTGCGCGCGTCCATGTTCACGAGGTTGTCCTCGCGCAGCAGCGCGTTCACCTGGCCCAGCGTCAGCCAGGCGAAGTCCTCGCCCGCCTCGATGCCGGAACCCACCGAGACGATCATGTTGCGGTTGCGCTTGCGCAGGAACCACGAGCCCTGCTCCGACTGGAGCACGTCGGCCACAACGGAACCCGGCCCGGGACGGCGGAAGCACTCGAGATAGGGGACCTTCGACCCCCCGTGCACCCGCATGTAGTTGCTCTTCGTCGCCTGCACGGTCGGGGACAGCTGCACCCCGTTGACGTTCCCCGGCTCGGACTTCGCCTGCATCAGCAGGTGCGGGATGCCGTCGAAGTCGCGCAGCGCGATGCCCAGGATGCCGATCTCCGGCTGGTCGATGATCGGCTGCTCCCAGGCCGGTACCGGCCCGAAGTCCGACGACACCCGCAGCCCGTGCACCGCGAAGAAGCCTCCGCTGCGGTGCCGCAGGTCGCCGGTGCGCTCGTCGAAGGCCCAGCCGTCCAGTTCCGCGAACGGCACGCGCTCCACCCGCTGCGTCTGCGCCCGGCGGCGGTCCTCCAGCCAGGCCGCCAGCTCGGCGTTGCTCAGTACGCCGCCGTCGACGGCCGCCGCGGACGCGGCCAGGGCCGCCGCGGTGGGCGTCCGCACGGACGGCGACGGCGCCGGCGCGCTCGTCGGTGTCATGGATACGACCTTCCCTCAGTCGAGGCCCACGGCCCCACGGACGGTTCACCGGCCGGAGCCCTGTCGGTCACATGTCCGCGCCGCAAGAACGGCACCCGCGCCGAGGAATTGGCACCCGAACCGGAAACGGCCGGCAGCCGCACCGGAAGAAGCGACCACCGAATGCGGCACTCCTCAGCGTGCCCGATCGGATTCGAGCATTCGCCTAGTCATTCCGCCTTGCGACCCGCCGCCCGGCCTGGCTATGGGCAGGCAGGCCGCCAGGTTCCCGCCCCGTCCCGCGACGTGCCGACGACCCCGCGGGGACCGGGCTCCGCGACACCCCCGACGTGCCTAGGAATTCCCCTAAAGCGTTTCGTACGGCGGCGGAACGCCCCCTGACCGCGTGCGAATGTGAGGGCTGCTCCCGCCCCCCGCCCTCGGTATCTGGAGTGCCATCGATGAACGAGCCGGTGCCCACCGACCTCCGGAACGTCGCACCGGGCCACGAACCCGTGGCCGTCGTCGGTCTCGCGTGCCGGCTTCCGGGAGCCGACGGCCCGGCCGCCTACTGGAACCTCCTCACCGAGGGCCGCAGCGCCGTCACCGACACCCCCGACGACCGCCGCGACGGCGCGCCCGCCGACGGCTGGCCGCTGCCGAACGGCGGCACCGCACCCCACCGCGGCGGCTTCCTCACCTCGCCCGCCGACTTCGACGCCGCGTTCTTCGGCATCTCGCCCCGCGAGGCCGACGCCATGGACCCGCAGGCCCGGCTCGCCCTCGAACTGGGCTGGGAGGCACTGGAGCACGCCGGCATTCCCGCCGCGTCCGCCCCCCGGGCCACCGCCGTCTACCTCGGCGCCGACGTCTGCGACTACGCCGACGTCGTACGGCGGTCCGGCGCACGCACCGGACACCACACGCTCACCGGGCTCAACCGGGCCCTCATCGCCAACCGCCTGTCCCACGCGCTCGGCGCCACCGGCCCCAGCATGACCGTCGACAGCGCCCAGTCCTCCTCCCTGACCGCCGTCCAGCTCGCGTGCGACAGCCTCCGCCTCGGCGACAGCGAACTCGCCCTCGCCGGCGGCGTGCACCTCAACCTCAGTCCCGAAAGCAGCCTGGCCGCCGCCCAGTTCGGGGCGCTCAGCCCGGACGGCGCCTGCCACACCTTCGACGCCCGCGCCAACGGCTACGTACGCGGCGAGGGCGGCGGAGTCGTCGTCCTCAAGCTCCTCGGCCGCGCCCTCGCCGACGGCGACCGCGTGTACGCCGTCATCCGCGGCGGCGCCGCCAACAACGACGGCGACGGCGCCGCCCTCACCACCCCCGACGCCACCGCCCAGCAGGCCGTCCTGCGCGCCGCCTACGAGCGCGCCGGGGTCGACCCCGCCGACGTCGGCTACGTCGAACTCCACGGCACCGGCACCCGGGTGGGCGACCCCGTGGAGGCCACCGCCCTCGGCCAGGTCCTCGGCCGCGCCGCAGGACGCCGCGCCCCGCTCGCCGTCGGATCGGTGAAGACCAACATCGGTCACCTGGAGGGCGCGGCCGGCATCGCCGGGCTCCTCAAGACCGTGCTGTGCCTCTCCCACGGCCACCTCGTGCCCAGTCTTCACCACGAGCGCCCGAACCCGGCCATCGACCTCGACGGACTCGGCCTGCGCGTCCAGCGCGACCTCGCCCCCTGGACGCCGGACACCCCCGGCGCGCCTCTCCGGGCGGGCGTCTCCTCCTTCGGCATGGGCGGGACGAACGTCCACCTCGTCCTCGAAGCCGCCCCCGACGCCCCCGCCTCCGCCTCCACGGCGGGGACGCCCCGCACCGCCCCCGTCACCGTGCCCTGGCTGCTCTCCGCCCGCACGCCGGAGGCCCTGCGCGCCCAGGCCGAGCGCCTGGACGGTCACGTCCGCGCGGTCCGGCCCGACCCGGTCGACACCGCCTGGTCCCTGCTCACCACCCGCACCCACCTGGAACACCGCGCCCTGGCGGTCGGCACCGACACCGCGAGCCTGCTGGACCAGCTCGCCACCGTCGTCCCCGCCGGACCGGTCGACGGCGACATCGGCCGGCCGGTGTTCGTCTTCCCGGGCCAGGGCAGCCAGTGGCAGGGCATGGCCGCCGAACTCCTCACCACCTCACCGGTCTTCGCCGGCCGTCTCGCCGCCTGCGGACGCGCCCTCGCCCCGCACGTCGACTGGGACCTCGAAGCCGTCCTGCGGGGCGACCCCGAGGCACCGCCCCTGGACCGCTCCGACGTCGTCCAGCCCGTCCTGTGGGCCGTGATGGTGTCCCTGGCCGCCCTCTGGCAGGCGCACGGGGTGCGGCCCGCCGCCGTCGTCGGCCACTCCCAGGGCGAGATCGCCGCCGCCTGCGTCGCCGGCGCCCTGAGCCTCGAGGACGCGGCCCTGGTCGTCGCCCTCCGCAGCAAGATTCTCGTCCCCCTGGAGGGCCGCAGCGGCATGGTGTCGCTCGCCCTCACCCCGGACGCCGCCCGCGACTTCACCGCCCGCTGGGGCGACCGCGTCACCGTCGCCGCCCTCAACGGCCCCTCCTCCACGGTCGTCTCCGCCGACGCCGGCACGGTCACCGACATCCTCGCCACCGCCGAACGGGAGAACGTCCGCGCCCGCCGCGTCGGCATCGACTACGCCTCCCACTCGGCGCACGTCGAACCCGTCCGCGACGAGATGCTGCGGCTGCTCGCCCCGATCACCCCGCGCACCCCCGAGGTGCCCTTCCTGTCCACCGTCACCGGTGACTGGCTCGACGGCCCCACCGACGCCGCCTACTGGTACGACAACCTGCGCAAGCCGGTCCTGCTCGAACCCGCCGTACGCGCCCTCACGGCCGCCGGCCACGGCGCCTTCGTCGAGGTCAGCCCTCACCCCGTCCTCACCGGCCCCGTCCAGGACACCGTCGAGACCGCCGCCGGTCCCCGCCAGGCCGTCGTCGCCGGCACCCTGCGCCGCGCCGACGGCGGCCCCGCGCGCTTCCAGGCGTCCCTGGGCGCCCTGTGGGCCCGGGGGGCCGACGTCGACTGGACACCGGTCTTCGCCGGACTCACGCCCCGCCGCGTCGACCTGCCGACGTACGCCTTCCAGCGGCGCCGGCACTGGATCTCCGGGGCCGCCACCCCGGCTCCCGCGAACGCAACCCCGGTTCTTCCGGACGCCGGCCCGGACCTTCCCGGCGTGGGCTCCCACCGTCCCGACACCGCTCAGGGCCGGTCGGACAACGCCCCGGCGCTGCCCTCCGACGCCGACGCCCTGCGCCTGGTCCGGGAGAGCACCGCCGTCGTCCTGGGCCACACCGACCCCGCGGCCGTCGACCCCCGGCGCTCCTTCAAGGACCTCGGCATCGACTCCGTCACCGCCGTGGAACTGCGCGACCGGCTCAACGCCCTCACCGGACGCGCCCTCCCCGCGACCGCGGTCTACGAGTACCCGACCCCGGCCCGCCTCGCCGACCGCCTGAGCGCCGACACCGACGAGCCGGCGGGCACGCCCTCCACCTTCGTCGGCAGGGACGGCCGCAGCGCCCGTACCGACGACGATCCCATCGCCATCGTGTCCATGGGCTGCCGCTACCCCGGGGGTGTGCGCAGCCCGGAGGACCTGTGGCGACTCGTCACCGACGAGGCGGACGCCCTCTCCGCGTTCCCCACCGACCGCGGCTGGGACCTCGCCGGCCTCTTCGACCCCGACCCGGGCCGCACCGGCACCACCTACGTCCGCGAAGGCGGATTCCTCGACGGCGCATCCGAGTTCGACGCCGCCTTCTTCGGCATCTCGCCGCGCGAGGCGACGGCCATGGATCCGCAGCAGCGGCTGCTCCTGGAGACCGCCTGGGAGACCCTCGAACGCGCCGGCATCGACCCCCGCAGCCTGAACGCCACCGCCACCGGCGTCTTCGTCGGCGCCACGGCTCCCGAGTACGGCCCCCGCCTCCACGAAGCCACCGAAGCCGTCGAAGGTCACGTCCTCACCGGCACCACCTCCAGCGTGGCGTCGGGGCGTATCGCGTACGCGCTGGGGCTGGAAGGCCCGGCGGTGACGGTCGACACCGCCTGCTCGTCCTCGCTGGTCGCCCTGCACCTGGCCGTGCGCGCCCTGCGCAACGGCGAGTGCTCCCTCGCCCTCGCGGCCGGCGTCACCGTGATGTCCGGTCCCGGCATGTTCGTCGAGTTCAGCCGCCAGCGCGGCCTGGCTCCCGACGGCCGCTGCAAGCCGTTCTCCGCCGGAGCCGACGGCACCAACTGGGCCGAGGGCGTCGGCGTGCTGCTGCTGGAGCGGCTGTCGGACGCGCGGGCCAACGGGCACCAGATCCTGGCGGTGGTGCGCGGTTCGGCCATCAACCAGGACGGCGCCTCCAACGGCCTCACGGCGCCCAACGGTCCCTCGCAGGAGCGGGTGATCCGGGCCGCGCTGGCGGACGCGGGGGTGTCGGCGGCGGACGTGGACGTCGTTGAAGCGCACGGCACGGGCACGAAGCTGGGTGACCCGATCGAGGCGCAGGCGCTGCTCGCCACCTACGGCCGGGACCGTGACGCCGAACGGCCGCTGTGGCTGGGCTCGGTGAAAGGCAACATCGGCCACAGCCAGGCCGCCGCCGGTATGGCCGGTGTCATCAAGACGGTCGAGGCGATGCGGGCACGTGTCGCCCCGAAGTCCCTGCACGCCGAGGAAGCCACTCCGTACGTCGACTGGTCGTCGGGGTCGGTCGAGTTGCTGGCGCAGGCTCGTGAGTGGGAGACGCCGGACGGGCGTCCCCGCCGGGCCGGCGTGTCGTCGTTCGGGATCAGCGGGACGAACGCGCACGTGATCCTGGAGGAGGGCGAGGCACCGGAAGCCCCGGTGGCGCCCTCGGCCGAGGGCGAGGCGGCGGTCCTCCCGTTCCTGGTGTCGGGTCGCTCCGAGGGGGCGTTGGCGGGTCAGATCGACCGGTTGACGGCCCACCTGGAGTCGGCTGCGGTGCGGCCGGTGGACGTGGCGTGGTCGCTGCTGGTGTCGCGGTCGGTGTTCGACCACCGGGCGGTGCTGGTGGGGGGTGAGCCGGTGGCGTCGGGTGTGGTGACGCCGTCGGCCGGTTCGCCGGTGTTCGTGTTCCCGGGTCAGGGGGCTCAGTGGGCCGGGATGGCGGTGGAGCTGCTGGAGTCCTCGCCGGTGTTCGCGGAGCGGTTCGCGGAGTGTGGTGAGGCGCTGGCCCAGTTCGTCGACTGGTCGTTGACGGATGTGGTGCGCGGGGAGGACGGTGCGCCGGGTCTGGACCGGGTGGATGTGGTGCAGCCCGTGCTGTGGGCGGTGATGGTGTCGCTGGCCGCGGTCTGGGAGTCGTTCGGTGTGCGGCCGGCGGCTGTTGTCGGGCACTCCCAGGGTGAGATCGCCGCTGCGGTGGTGTCGGGTGCGCTGAGCGTCGTCGATGGTGCTCGGGTGGTGGCGTTGCGGTCGAAGGCGATCGTGGCGCTGGCGGGGCGGGGCGGGATGGTGTCCGTCGCTGCCACGCACGCGGACACCGAGTCGCTGATCTCCCGTTGGGACGGCCGTATTTCGGTCGCTGCGGTGAACGGGCCGACGTCCACGGTGGTGTCGGGTGACGCGGACGCCCTGGACGAGCTCGTCGCTCACGCGGAGACGTCCGGTGTGCGGGTGCGCCGCATTGAGGTGGACTACGCCTCGCACTCGGCCCATGTCGAGTCCATCGAGGCCGAGTTGGCGGAGCTTCTTGCCCCGGTCACAGCTCACGAGCCGTCGGTGCCGTTCCTGTCGACGGTGACGGGGGAGTGGATCGGCGCCGGTGAGACGGATGCCGG
>MUNG01000388.1 GCA_002154585.1 Streptomyces pseudogriseolus | reverse complement strand
CGCCGGTGAGACGGATGCCGGCTACTGGTACCGGAACCTGCGTCAGACCGTCCTGCTGGAGCCGGTCGTACGGCGCCTGGCGCAGTCCGGACACGGCGCGTTCCTGGAGATGAGTCCGCACCCCGTACTGACCGTGCCGGTGGCCGAGACGGTGGAAGCCGCCGGTGCCGACGCCGTGGTCGTAGGGTCGCTGCGCCGGGGCGAGGGCGGCCTGGATCGCCTGTACACGTCTCTGGGCGAGGCATGGGCGCGTGGTGTCGCCGTCGACTGGACGCCCGCCTTCGCGGGGCTGTCCCCGCGCCGCGTCGACCTGCCCACGTACGCCTTCCAGCACCGTCGCTACTGGCTGGAGGCACCCAAGACCGAACCGCAGACCGCCGCCGATCCGGTGGAAGAGCGGTTCTGGCGCACCGTGGAGGAAGGCGACCTGTCGGAGCTGGCCGCCACCCTCGGTGTCTCCGACCAGGACGGTCAGCAGGGGCTGCACGCCGTCGTTCCCGCACTGGCTGCCTGGCGGCGGTCGCGCCGGGAACACGGCCTCGTCGACGGCTGGCGTCATCGGGTCGAGTGGCGAGCCCTCCCGGCCCCGAATTCGACCGCGGCTGCCATCGACGGCACCTGGCTGCTCGTCGTCCCCGCGGCCGTCGAGGACGGCGAGGCGGCCACCGCCGTACGGGCCGCGCTCGAGAACCGAGGCGTGCGCACCCTGACGCTCACCGTCGCGTCCGACGACATGGACCGGGAAGCCCTCCTGGCGCTGCTCAACCGCATCGACGGTGCCGGCACGGTCACCACCGTCCTCTCCCTGCTGTCCCTCGACACGCGTCCGCAGCCGGACCGACCGGCCGTTCCGCAGGGGCTCGCGGGCAGCCTCGCCCTCGTCCAGGCCCTCGGCGACGCCGGGATCGGGGCACCTCTGTGGTGCGTGACCCAGGGGGCCGTGGGCGTTGGTCCGCACGAGGCGCCGACGGCTCCCGTGCAGGCCGGCGTGTGGGGCCTGGGCCGGGCCGCGGCCCTGGAGCACCCCAAGCGGTGGGGTGGACTTGTCGACCTCCCCGCGGTCGCCACTCTCCGTACCCTGGCCGTCCTGCCCGACGTCCTCGCCGCCGGCGGCGAGGAGGACCAGGTCGCCCTGCGGGAGGGCAAGGCGTACGGCCGTCGGCTCGTCCACGCGCCCACCGGCGGCAAGACGCCCGCACGCGTCTGGAAGGCGCGCGGCACCGTCCTCGTCACCGGCGGCACCGGTGCGCTGGGCGCTCACGTCGCGCGCTGGCTGACGGACAACGGCGCCGAGCACGTCGTCCTCACCGGGCGTACGGGCGACGGCCCTCACGTCGAGGAACTCCGCACCGAAGTGCAGTCGCGCGGGACGCGGTTGACGGTCGCCGCCTGCGACATGGCCGACCGTGAGGCGGTGGCCGGTCTGGTCGCCCGTCTCGCCGAGGACGGCACCCCCGTACGGTCCGTCGTCCACGCGGCAGGCGTGAGCGCGCTGGGCCCCGTGGCGGACGCCGGGCCGGAGGATCTGGAGGCCACCCTCTCCGGGAAGGTGCTGGGCGCGGAACACCTCGACGCCGTCCTCGACCCCGCCCAGCTGGACGCGGTCGTCTACTTCTCGTCCATCTCCGGCACCTGGGGCGTCGCCGACCATGCCGCGTACGCCGCCGCCAACGCGATCCTCGACGCCCGCGCCGAGCGTCGCCGCGCCGACGGCGCACCCGTGCTCTCCGTGGCCTGGGGCCCCTGGGCCGGCGGCGGCATGATCGCCGAGTCCGTGCAGGGCGACCTGGCCCGCAGAGGCGTCCCCGTGATCGAGCCCGCCACCGCGATCACCGGACTCCAGCAGGCTCTGGACCACGACGACACGTTCGTCGCTGTCGCCGACGTCGATTGGCGGCGCTTCGCCGAGGTCTTCACCTCCGTGCGCGGCAGCGCGCTCCTGCGGGAGCTGCCCGACGCCGCGACCACCACGGACGCCGGCAGCGACGGAACCGGTGCCGACGGCAGCGAGAGCCACGCAGGCGCACTGCGGGAGATCGCCGCGCTGGATCCCGCCCGCCGGCCGGCCGCACTGCGCGCGCTGGTGAGCACCGCCGTGGCCGCCGTGCTCGGACACGACACCCAGGACCCCGCCGCCTCCGGCGCACTCGGCGACGAGACGGCCTTCAAGGACATGGGGTTCGACTCCCTGACCGCCGTCGCCCTCCGCGACCGCCTCAACCGCGCCACCGCGCTCACCCTGCCCACCACCGTCGTCTTCGACCACCCCAGCATCACCGCCCTGGCCGCCTGCATCGAGGAGCGGGCGTTCGGCCGGCCGGAGGAGCCGGGACGGGACGCGGCGACCGCGCACGACACGGGCGACACGAACGACGTCCACGCGGACGATCCCATCGCGATCGTGTCCATGGGCTGCCGCTTCCCCGGCGGAGTGCGCAGCCCGGAGGACCTGTGGCGGCTGGTCAGCGAGGAAGTGGACGCCGTCACGCCGCTGCCGGCCGACCGCGGCTGGGACCTCGACGCCCTGTACGACGCCGACCCCGATCACCTCGGCACCAGCTACGTCCGTGAGAGCGGGTTCCTGGAGGGTCCGGGCGAGTTCGACGCCGGCTTCTTCGGCATCTCGGCGCGTGAGGCGCTGGCGATGGATCCGCAGCAGCGGCTGCTCCTGGAGACGACCTGGGAGACACTCGAACGCGCCGGCATGGATCCCAAGGCGCTGCGCGGCAGTTCCACGGGCGTCTACATCGGCCTCACCGACCAGGAGTACGCCACCCGGCTGCGCGCCGCCTCCGGTGACAACGAGGGCTACCTCGCCACCGGAGCCGCGGCCAGTGTGGCGTCGGGGCGTATCGCGTACGCGCTGGGGCTGGAGGGTCCGGCGGTGACGGTCGACACGGCCTGCTCGTCCTCGCTGGTAGCGCTGCACCTGGCCGTGCGCGCCCTGCGTGACGGCGAGTGCTCCCTCGCCCTGGCGGGGGCGGCCACGGTGATGTCGGGCCCCGGCCCCTTCGTCGCCTTCAGCCGTCAGCGGGCACTCGCCCCCGACGGCCGCTGCAAGCCGTTCGCCGACGACGCGGACGGGTTCGCCCTCTCCGAGGGCGTGGGCGTACTGCTGCTGGAGCGACTGTCGGACGCGCAGGCCAAGGGGCACCAGGTGCTGGCCGTCGTGCGTGGCAGCGCGGTCAACCAGGACGGCGCCTCCAACGGCCTCACGGCGCCCAACGGTCCCTCGCAGGAGCGGGTGATCCGGGCGGCGCTGGCGGACGCGGGGGTGTCGGCGGCGGACGTGGACGTCGTTGAAGCGCACGGCACGGGCACGAAGCTCGGGGACCCGATCGAGGCGCAGGCGCTGCTCGCCACCTACGGCAAGGACCGTGACGCCGACCATCCTCTGTGGCTCGGGTCCTTGAAGTCCAACATCGGCCACACGCAGGCCGCTTCCGGCGTCGCCGGCATCATCAAGACCGTCGAGGCGATGCGGGCGCGTACCCTCCCCAGGTCTCTCGCGGCCGAACGGCCCAGCACCATCGTGGACTGGTCGTCGGGGTCGGTGGAACTGCTGGCGCAGGCCCGTGAGTGGGAGGCGCGGGACGGTCGTCCGCGGCGGGCCGGGGTGTCGTCGTTCGGGATCAGCGGGACGAACGCGCACGTGATCCTCGAGGAGCCTGAGGCCGTGACCCAGGACACCGTGGACGTGCCCTCGACCGTGGACGAGACGGTGGTCCTCCCGTTCCTGGTGTCGGCGCGTTCTGAAGGTGCGTTGGCAGGTCAGGTCGAGCGGCTGAAGACTCATCTGGAGTCGGCTGCGGTGCGGCCGGTGGACGTGGCGTGGTCGCTGCTGGTGTCGCGGTCGGTGTTCGAGCATCGGGCGGTGCTGGTGGGTGCGGGTGGCGAGCCTGTGGCGTCCGGTGTCGTGGCGCCGTCGGCCGGCTCGCCGGTGTTCGTGTTCCCCGGTCAGGGTGCCCAGTGGATGGGCATGGCTGTCGAACTCCTCGACGCCAGCCCGGTGTTCGCGGAGCGGTTCGCGGAGTGCGGTGAGGCTCTGGCCCAGTTCGTCGACTGGTCGTTGACGGACGTGGTGCGCGGGGAGGACGGCGCGCCGGGTCTGGACCGGGTGGATGTCGTGCAGCCGGTGCTGTGGGCGGTGATGGTGTCGCTGGCCGCGGTCTGGGAGTCGTTCGGTGTGCGGCCGGCGGCCGTGGTGGGTCACTCCCAGGGTGAGATCGCCGCTGCGGTGGTGTCGGGTGCGCTGAGCGTCGTCGATGGTGCTCGGGTGGTGGCGTTGCGGTCGAAGGCGATCGTCGCGCTGGCGGGGCGGGGCGGGATGGTGTCCGTCGCGCTGACGCATGAGGACACCGAGTCGCTGATCTCCCGTTGGGACGGCCGTATTTCGGTCGCTGCGGTGAACGGGCCGACGTCCACGGTGGTGTCGGGTGACGCGGACGCCCTGGACGAGCTCGTCACCCACGCCGAGGAAGTGGGCACGCGGGTGCGCCGGATCGAGGTGGACTACGCCTCGCACTCGGCCCATGTCGAGTCCATCCAGGCCGAGTTGGCGGAGCTTCTTGCCCCGGTCACGGCGGGTGAGCCGTCGGTGCCGTTCCTGTCGACGGTGACGGGGGAGTGGATCGGCGCCGGTGAGACGGATGCCGGGTACTGGTACCGGAACCTGCGTCAGACCGTCCTGCTGGAGCCGGTCGTACGGCGCCTGGCGCAGTCCGGACACGGCGCGTTCCTGGAGATGAGCCCGCACCCCGTACTGACCGTGCCGGTGGCCGAAACCGTGGAGGCGGCCGACGTCGACGCCGTGGTCGTAGGGTCGCTGCGCCGGGGCGAGGGCGGCCTGGATCGCCTGTACACGTCTCTGGGCGAGGCATGGGCGCGTGGTGTCGCCGTCGACTGGACGCCCGCCTTCGCGGGGCTGTCCCCGCGCCGCGTGGACCTGCCCACGTACGCCTTCCAGCACCGTCGCTACTGGCTGGAGGCACCCAAGACCGAACCGCAGGCAGCAGTTGTCGATCCGGTGGAGGAGCAGTTCTGGCGCACCGTTCAGGAGGGCGATCTCCAGCAGGTCGCCCGCACCCTGGGTCTGGAGGTCACCGACGCCCTGGGTGAGGTCGTCCCGGCGTTGTCCGCGTGGCGGCAGGCGGGCAAGGAGCGTGCCACGGTGGACGGTTGGCGTTACCGGGTGGTCTGGCAGCCCCGTGAGCTGCCCGCCGCCGGCAGCCTGCACGGCACCTGGCTCCTCGCCGTCCCGGAGACGTGGACCGACGACGAGCTGACGCTGCGGACACGCGATGCACTCACGAAGGCCGGCGCCGACGTCGTACGCCTTGACGTACCGGACAACGCGGACCGGGTGGTGCTCGCCGAACGGCTGGCCGCCCTCACCTCCTCGGGAGAGCCGCCCGCGGGTGTGCTGTCGCTTCTCGCGCTGGACGGTGCTCCCGACAAGCGGAGCAGCGGTGTCTCGCGCGGGCTGCTGGCCTCCATGGCGCTGAGCCAGGCGCTCGCGGACGCTGGACTCGTCACCCCTCTGTGGGCGGTGACCCGGGGCGCGGTCGTGGCCGGCGTCACCACGGAGGCCCCGGACGCCGGACAGGCCGCCGTGTGGGGCCTGCTGAGGGTGGCCGGGCTCGACGACCCCGAGCGGGCCGGCGGCCTCGTCGACCTCCCCGCCGGGGACGACGCGCACGGCCTGCTGCCCCGCCTGACCGTCCTGCTCTCCGGACACGGCGCGGAAGGCGCCGGGGAGCGGGGGCGGGAGACGGAGTTCGCCGTGCGCGCCGGGGGCGTGTACGTCCGGCGCATGGTCCGCTCGCCCCGGGACGAGGGGCCGACGACCGCCCGTCCCGGATGGAAGCCCCGCGGCACCGTCCTGGTCACCGGCGGCACCGGCGCGCTCGGCGCCCACGTGGCCCGGGACCTGGCCCGCGAGGGCGCCGAGCACCTGCTGCTGACCAGCCGCCGCGGACCGGACGCCCCGGGCGCCGAGGCGCTGCGCGAGGAGCTGACCGCCCTGGGCTGCCGGGTGACCGTCGCCGCCTGCGACGTCGCCGACCGTGCCGCGCTCGCCGCTCTCCTGGACGGCGTACCGGAGGAGCTGCCGCTCACCGCGGTCGTCCACACCGCCGGTGTCGTCGACCGGGCCCGGCCTTTCACCGACATCGACGCGGACGAGGCGGTCGACCTCGTGCACGCCAAGGTCGTCGGCGCCCAGCACCTGCACGAGCTGCTGGCCGGCCGGCCGTTGGACGCCTTCGTGCTGTTCTCCTCCGGGGCCGGCGTCTGGGGCAACGGCGGACAAGCGCCCTACGCCGCCGCCAACGCCCACCTCGACGCGCTCGCCGAGCGGCGCCGGGCGGCCGGTCTGCCCGCCACCTCGATCGCCTGGGGCGCCTGGGCGGGCGGCGGCATGGTCGACGCCGAGGTGGGGGAGCAGCTGCTGCGCCGGGGCGTGCCCGCGATGGAACCGGGGCTCGCCGTGCGGGCGCTGCGCGAGGCGGTGGCCGACGGCGACACGACCCTGGTCGTCGCCGACATCCGCTGGGACCGGTTCGTGCCTGCGTACTGCGCGCACGGCCACCGGCCGCTCATCGACGACGTGCCCGAGGTCCGTGACCTGCTGGCGCGGCGGCACGAGGAGGAGGCCGCCGGGCAGGACGACACCACGGCCGCCGACGGACTGCGCGGCGAACTCGCCGCCCTGCCCCCCGCCAAGCGGCGGCGCCGCCTGGTCGACCTGGTCCGCACCCACGTCGCCACGGTGCTCGGCTCCGGCGACGGCGTCCGCACGGGCAAGGCGTTCCGCGACGTGGGCTTCGACTCGCTGACCGCCGTCGAACTGCGCAACCGCCTCGGCTCCGCGCTCGGCACCCGGCTGCCCGCGACCATCGTGTTCGACCACCCCACGCCGAACGCGCTGGCCGCCCACCTCGACGACGAGCTCTTCCCCGAGGACGAGGCTCCCGGCACCGTCCTCGACCCGCGGCTGCGGGAGATCGAGGCGGCCTACCGCGCCGCCGCCGACCCCGCAGGCCGGCAGGAGCTCGCGGACGCGCTGCGCGGACTGCTGGACAGCTGGGCGGCGTCCCCCGGCGATCCGGCGTCCACCGCCGCCCCGGCGCACACCGGCGACCCGGCGCACACGGACGTCGACGAGGAACTGGTCGACGCCTCCGACGAGGACATGTTCGACCTGATCGACAGGGAACTCGGGATCTCCTGAGCGGTCCCCCCGACACGACCTCCCGATTCTCGAAGGGCTGACTGCCATGGGCAACACGGACAACACCGAGGACAAGCTCCGCGAATACCTCAAGCGCGTCACCACCGACCTGCGCCACACGCGGCGCCGGCTCACGGACCTGGAGACGCGGGCGCACGAGCCGATCGCCATCGTGGCGACCGCCTGCCGTGTGCCCGGCGGCGTGCGCAGCCCCGAGGACCTGTGGCAGCTCGTGGCCGACGGCGTCGACACCGTCTCGGAGCTGCCCACCGACCGCGGCTGGGACCTGGACGCGCTCTACGACCCCGACCCCGACCGCGTCGGCACGAGTTACGTCCGCCACGGCGCGTTCCTGTACGACGCGGCCGAGTTCGACGCCGGCTTCTTCGAGATCTCGCCGCGCGAGGCGACGGCGATGGACCCGCAGCAGCGCCTGCTCCTGGAGACCACCTGGGAGGCCTTCGAACGGGCCGGCATCGACCCGACCGCCCTGCGCGGCAGCTCCACCGGCGTCTTCGTCGGCGCCAGCAACCAGGCGTACGCCATCGACGGCACCGGCGCCCCCGAAGGCGTCGAGGGCCACCTGCTCACCGGCGGATCCGCCGCGGTCCTGTCCGGCCGCATCGCCTACAGCCTCGGCTTCGAGGGCCCCGCCGTCAGCCTCGACACCATGTGCTCCTCCTCGCTGGTCGCACTGCACCTCGCGATCCGCGCCCTGCGCTCCGGCGAATGCTCCATGGCCGTGGCCGGCGGCGCCACCGTCATGGCGACCATGCGCAACTTCGTCGAGTTCAGCCGTCAGCGCGGGCTGGCCCCCGACGGCCGCTGCAAGCCGTTCTCCGCCGACGCGGACGGCACCGGCTGGGGCGAGGGCGTGGGCGTGCTGCTCCTGGAGCGCCTGTCGGACGCGCGGGCCAACGGGCACCAGATCCTGGCCGTCCTCCGCGGCTCGGCCATCAACCAGGACGGCGCCTCCAACGGCCTCACCGCCCCCAACGGCCCCTCCCAGCAGCGCGTCATCCGCGCGGCCCTGGAGGACGCCGGGGTGTCGGCGGCGGACGTGGACGTCGTTGAGGCGCACGGCACCGGCACCACACTGGGCGACCCGATCGAGGCGCAGGCGCTGCTCGCCACCTACGGCAAGGAACGCGACGCCGAGCATCCGCTGTGGATCGGCTCGCTGAAGTCCAACATCGGTCACACCCAGGCCGCCTCCGGCATCCTCGGCGTCATCAAGATGGTCGCCGCCCTGCGGCAGGGCATCGTCCCCAAGTCGCTCCACGCGGACGAGGCCACCCCCCACGTCGACTGGTCGTCCGGCACCCTGCGCCTGCTCACCGAGGCCGTCGAATGGCCCGCCGTCGACCGGCCGCGCCGCGTCGGCGTCTCCTCCTTCGGCGGCAGCGGCACCAACGCGCACGTCGTCCTCGAACAGGCGCCGGCCGAGGAGGAGTTGGAGGCAGCTGCCGCGGAGGAGGGGGAGGCTGCCGCCGACCGGGCCGACGCCGTCGTGCCGTGGCTGCTCTCCGCCCGCTCGGAAGCCGCGCTGCGGGAGCAGGCGCAGCGGCTCGCCGACCGCGTGACGACCGCCGGTTACGACACCGCCGACGTCGCCCACACCCTCGCCACCGGCCGTGCCGCTCTGGAGGAGCGCGCCGTGGTCGTCGGCGCCGACCGCGAGGCCCTGCTGAACGGCCTGCGCGCACTGGCCCGCGGCGAACAGCCCGCCGACACCGCGCGCGGCCTCACCACCAGCCCGGGCGAGAGCGTGGACCCGGTGTTCGTGTTCCCGGGGCAGGGGGCGCAGTGGGCCGGGATGGCGGTGGAGCTGCTGGAGTCCTCGCCGGTGTTCGCGGAGCGGTTCGCGGAGTGCGGTGAGGCGCTGGCCCAGTTCGTCGACTGGTCGTTGACGGATGTGGTGCGCGGGGAGGACGGTGCGCCGGGTCTGGACCGGGTGGATGTGGTTCAGCCGGTGCTGTGGGCGGTGATGGTGTCGCTGGCCGCGGTCTGGGAGTCGTTCGGTGTGCGGCCGGCGGCCGTGGTGGGTCACTCTCAGGGTGAGATTGCCGCTGCGGTGGTGTCGGGTGCGCTGAGCGTCGTCGATGGTGCTCGGGTGGTGGCGTTGCGGTCGAAGGCGATCGTGGCGCTGGCGGGGCGGGGCGGCATGGTGTCCGTCGCGCTGACGCATGAGGACACCGAGTCGCTGATCTCCCGTTGGGACGGCCGTATTTCGGTCGCTGCGGTGAACGGGCCGACGTCCACGGTGGTGTCGGGTGACGCGGACGCCCTGGACGAGCTCATGGTCCACGCGGAGGAGTCCGGTGTGCGGGTGCGCCGGATCGAGGTGGATTACGCCTCGCACTCGGCCCATGTCGAGTCCATCCAGGCCGAGTTGGCGGAGCTTCTTGCCCCGGTCACGGCGGGTGAGCCGTCGGTGCCGTTCCTGTCGACGGTGACGGGGGAGTGGATCGACGCCGGTGAGACGGACGCCGGCTACTGGTACCGCAACCTGCGTCAGACCGTCCTGCTCGAGCCTGTGATCACCGCGTTGGTCGCGGAGGGTCATGGCGCGTTCCTGGAGATGAGCCCGCACCCGGTGCTGACCGTGCCGGTCGCCGAGGCCGTGGAGACGGCCGGCGCCGACGCCGTGGTCGTCGGCTCCCTGCGCCGGGGTGAGGGCGGACTGAACCGCCTGTACATCTCCCTCGGCGAGGCATGGGCGCGTGGCGTGGCCGTCGACTGGACGCCCGCCTTCGCGGGGCTGTCCCCGCGCCGCGTCGACCTGCCCACGTACGCCTTCCAGCGCCGCCGTTACTGGCTGGACGCACCGAAGCCCCAGTCACAGGCCGCCGCCGACCCGGTGGAGGAGCGGTTCTGGCGCACCGTTCAGGAAGGTGATCTCCAAGAGTTCGCCCGCACCCTGGGTCTGGAGGCCACCGAGGCCCTCGGCGAGGTCGTCCCGGCTCTGTCCGCCTGGCGTCAGGCGGGCAAGGAGCGTGCCACGGTCGACAGGTGGCGCTACCGGGTGGTCTGGCGCACGCACGACCTGCCCGCCACCAGAACCCTGGACGGCACCTGGCTCCTCGCCGTCCCGGAGACGCACCTGCGGTCCCCTCTGGTCGCCGCAGTGGCCCGCACCCTCAGCCAAGCCGGCGCGACCACCGTCACCATCGCCGTGGACGCCGGCGACCTCGACCGCGAACGCGTCGCCGCACGACTCGCGGACGCGCTCTCCGTCACCGGGGCCACCTCCGCCGAACCGGCGTCCGTCCAGGGCGTCGTCTCCCTGCTCGCGCTCGACGAGCGTCCCGCTCCCGGTCACCCGGGCGCCACCGCAGGCATGACCTCCTCCCTCGTCCTGCTCCAGGGGCTGCTGGACGCCGACCTGGACGCCCGGCTCTGGATCCTGACCAGCGAGGCCGTCACCACCGGCACCGGTGACGTCGTACGCAACCCGCTCCAGGGCGCCCTGTGGGGCTTCGGACGGGTCGTCGCGCTGGAGCAGCCCCGCCGCTGGGGCGGACTCGTGGACCTGCCGGCCGAGCTGGACGAGGACACCGCCCGCGGGCTCGTCGCCGTCCTCGCCGCCCGCTCCGACGAGGACCAGACGGCCCTCCGTGGCCGTACCGCCCACATCCGCCGCCTGGTCCGGGCCCCGCTCGCGGGACGCCCCGCGCCGCGCGCCTGGCGCACCAGCGGCGCCGCGCTCGTCACCGGCGGGACCGGCGGCCTCGGCGCCCACACCGCACGTCTGCTGGCCCGCAAGGGGGCCGAGCACCTGGTGCTGACCAGCCGCCGCGGACCGGACGCCCCCGGCGCCGAGGCGCTCCGCGAGGAACTGACCGCCCTGGGCTGCCGCGTCACCATCGCCGCCTGCGACGTCGCCGACCGCGACGCCCTGGAACGCCTGGTCGCCGAGGTCGAGGCCGACGGGCCCGCCATCCGCACCGTCGTGCACACGGCCGGCGTCGGCATGCTCGCCCCCCTCGCCGAGACCGACCTGGACTTCTTCGCCGAGGGCGCCCGCGCCAAGCTGCTCGGCGCCGCCAACCTCGACGCCGTCTTCGACCACGACCGGCTGGACGCCTTCGTCCTCTACTCGTCCGTCGCCGGCACCTGGGGCAGCGGCGACCACGGCGCGTACTCGGCCTCCAACGCCTACGTGGACGCCCTCGCCGACCAGCGCAGGGCCCGCGGCCTGACCGGAACGTCGATCGCGTGGGGCATCTGGAGCCCCGAGGGCGGCGGCATGGCCGTCAACGTCGTGCGCGAGCAACTGCGCTGGCGCGGCATCCCGTTCATGGACTCCGACCTGGCCGTCACCGGACTCGAGCAGGCCCTCGACCACGACGACGTCTTCCTCGCCGTCGCCGACATCGACTGGGAACGGTTCGTCCCCGTCTTCACCGCCGCCCACCCCCGGCCCCTGCTGCACGAGGTCCCCGAGGTCGCCGAGGCCATGAAGGCCGACGCGCCCGACGAGGACACGTCGGCCGACCGGCTCGGCGGCCTGCGCGCCGAACTGGCCGCCCTGCCCGCCGCCGAGCGCGTCCGCACCCTCACCGACCTCGTGCGCACCCAGGTCGCCACCGCCCTCGGCCACGCCGACGGCGAGGAGATCGCCCCCCAGCGCGCCTTCCGTGAACTCGGCTTCGACTCCCTGACCGCCGTCGAACTGCGCAACCGCCTCAACGCGGCGACCGGACTGAGCCTCCCCGCCACGGTCGTCTTCGACTTCCCCAACGTCAACGAGCTCGTACGGCACCTGCTCGAGCACCTCGTCGAGGACGCCGGCGACACGGCGGACGACCGCGCCGCCGCCCTGCCCGCCCCGGCCGCGGCCCGCCCCGCACACGAGGACGAGCCCATCGCGATCGTCTCGATGGGCTGCCGCTTCCCCGGCGGAGCGCACTCGCCCGACGCCTTCTGGCGGCTCGTCCTCGACGAGACCGACGCCATCACCTCCCTCCCCGCCGACCGCGGCTGGGACGTCGAGAACCTGTACGACCCCGACCCGGACCGGCCCGGCACCACCTACGCCCGCGAGGGCGGATTCCTGCACGACGCCGCCGAGTTCGACGCCGGCTTCTTCGGCATCTCGCCGCGCGAGGCCACGGCGATGGACCCGCAGCAGCGCCTGCTCCTCGAAACCAGCTGGGAAACCCTGGAGCGGGCCGGCATCGCCCCCGACAGCCTGCGCGGCAGCGACACCGGTGTCTTCGTCGGCGTGTCCCACCAGGGGTACGGCACGGGCGGCGAAGCACCCGAGGGCCTCGAAGGGCACCTGATCACCGGCACCGTCACCAGCATCGCCTCCGGCCGCGTCTCCTACACCCTGGGCCTCGAAGGCCCGGCCGTGACCCTGGACACCGGCTGCTCCTCCGCGCTCGTCGCCATGCACCTGGCCATCCGGTCGCTGCGCTCCGGCGAGTGCTCCCTCGCCCTGACCGGCGGCGCCGCCGTCATGGGCGAGCCGATCGGCATGGTCGGCTTCAGCCGCCAGCGGGGCCTGGCGACCGACGGCCGCTGCAAGGCGTTCGGAGCCGGCGCCGACGGCATGGGCATGGCCGAGGGCGTGGGCGTGCTGCTCCTGGAGCGGCTGTCGGACGCGCGGGCCAACGGGCACCAGATCCTGGCCGTCGTCCGCGGCTCGGCCATCAACCAGGACGGCGCCTCCAACGGCCTCACCGCCCCCAACGGACGCTCCCAGCAGCGCGTCATCCGCGCCGCGCTCGCGGACGCCGGCCTCACCGCCGCGGACGTGGACATGGTCGAGGCGCACGGCACCGGCACCAAGCTCGGCGACCCGATCGAGGCACAGGCGCTGCTCGCCACCTACGGCCAGGAGCACGACGCCGAACACCCGCTCTGGCTGGGCTCCGTGAAGTCCAACATCGGCCACAGCCAGGCCGCTTCCGGCATGGCCGGCATCATCAAGACGGTGCAGGCCATGCGGCACGGCATCCTGCCCAGAACCCTGCACGCCGACGAGGTCTCCCCGTTCGTCGACTGGTCGGCCGGACACGTCGAACTCCTCACCCAGGCACGGCCCTGGAACCCGGAGGGACGTCCACGCCGAGCCGCCGTCTCCTCCTTCGGCGTCAGCGGCACCAACGCGCACGTCATCCTCGAACAGCCCGTCGTCGAGCCGGAGTCCGTCGCGTCGGCCCCGGCCTCGACGCCGGCCGGAACCGTCGTGCCGTGGCTGGTCTCCGCCCGCTCCGCGGACGCACTGCGCGCCCAGGCCGAACGACTGCTGTCCCACCTGACGGACACCGCCGGCACCCTCCCCGACCCGGCCGACGTGGCGCACACCCTCCTCACGGGCCGCGCCGCCCTGGAGGAGCGGGCGGTCGTCGTCGGCGGCGACACCGACACCCTTCTCGCCGGACTCCAAGCCCTCGCCACCGGCACCACCACGCCCGCCCTCGCCCGGGGCGCCACCCAGCGCATCGGCGAGAGCGTGGACCCGGTGTTCGTGTTCCCGGGGCAGGGGGCGCAGTGGGCCGGGATGGCGGTGGAGCTGCTGGAGTCCTCGCCGGTGTTCGCGGAGCGGTTCGCGGAGTGCGGTGAGGCGCTGGCCCAGTTCGTCGACTGGTCGTTGACGGATGTGGTGCGCGGGGAGGACGGTGCGCCGGGTCTGGACCGGGTGGATGTGGTGCAGCCGGTGCTGTGGGCGGTGATGGTGTCGCTGGCCGCGGTCTGGGAGTCGTTCGGTGTGCGGCCGGCGGCCGTGGTGGGTCACTCCCAGGGTGAGATTGCCGC
>MUNG01000387.1 GCA_002154585.1 Streptomyces pseudogriseolus | reverse complement strand
GGGCATGGCCGCCGCCGAGCACGAGGACGCGGTGCCCGGCGAGGGGTGTGCTCGGCGGCGTCCATGCCCAGGCCGCCGCCGCTCGGGTCCGGGTCGTCGAGCTGGGCGGGTCCGCCGCGATCAACCTCTCCGCCAGCGTCACCGACGTCGTCCTGCTGCCGGGAGGGGAGAAGGACCGGCGTATGAAGCGCATCGGCGCCCTCGAACTCCCCGTGCACGAGCCGCGCTGGCTGGACGCCCCCACCACGGCGGACCTGCCCTCCGCGGCGTTCCGGTCGCAGGAGCCGCGGGTGCTGCCGCGGGGCGGTGTCGTCGACCTGCCCATGCCGCAGGCCGGGCCCGCCCCGGAGTGGTACGTGACCGCCGGCTGGTCCTCGCGGTCCGACTGCGCGATCGACGTGGTCGCTTTCCTCCTCGACGAGGACGAACAGGTCGCCTTCGACGAGGACTTCGTGTTCTACGGGGCGCCGGAGAACCCCGCAGGGACGGTGCGCCTGCTGACCGGCGGGCCCGCCGAGCAGACCATCGCCCTGGACCTGGCGTCCCTGCCGCCCGCGACGCGGAAGGTCGTCGTCGCCGCGGCCGTCGACGGCGCCGCCACCTTCGGCACGGTCGGCGCCATCCAGATAGGGGCGGCCCCCGGCAGCAGCGGGGCGCCCGTGGCCCGGGCCACGCTGGACGCCGCCACCACCGAACGCACGCTGCTGCTCGCCGAGATCTACCGCCGTGGCCCGCTCTGGCGTCTCCGCGCCGTCGGCCAGGGCTACGACCACGGCCTCGACGTCCTCGCCCGCGGGTACGGGGTGGACGTCGCCGGCTGAACGCCGGGGTCAGGCGCGCAAGTACGTGAGCACCGCCAGCACCCGCCGGTGGGTCTGGCCGTCCAGGTGCAGGTCCAGCTTCTGGAGGATGTTGCTCACGTGTTTGTTGACCGCCGCCTCCGTGACGTACAGCTCGCGGGCGATGGCCGTGTTCGTGCGGCCCTCCGCCATCAGGGCGAGGACCTCGCGCTCGCGCGGGGTGAGGCGTCGCAGGGGGTCGCGGCGGCGGTTGAGGAGCTGGCGTACGACCTCCGGGTCGACGACCGTCGCGCCCGCCGCGACCTGCGTGACCGCGTCGACGAAGTCGCTCACCGCGCTGACGCGGTCCTTGAGCAGGTAGCCGACGCCGCTGTCGCTGCCCAGGTCGAGCAGGTGGGCGGCGTAGGACTGCTCGATGTACTGGCTGAGCACCAGCACGGGCAGGCCGGGGTGGTCGCGGCGCAGGGCGACGGCGGCGCGCAGGCCGTCGTCCGTGTTGTCCGGCGGCATGCGGACGTCGGTGACGACGATGTCGGGTCGGTGGCGGCGGACGGCGGTGGTCAGGGCGTCCGCGTCCCCGGCGGCGGCCACGACCTCGTGGCCGAAACGGGTGAGGACGCCGACCAGACCGTCCCGCATCAGCGGGGAGTCCTCGGCGAGTACGACGGTCAGCGGCACGGCAGCTCCACGTGCAGCAGCGTAGGCCCGCCCTGCGGGCTGGAGACGCGCAGGCGGCCGTCGGCCGCGGCGACGCGGTCGGCCAGGCCCACCAGGCCGCCTCCCGCCGACGGCTCCGCGCCGCCGGTCCCGTCGTCGCCGACCGACAGGGTCAGTACGTCGGTGTGCAGGCGGGCGTGGACCCGCGCCCCGCTCGCCCCGCTGTGCTTCACCGCGTTGGTCAGCGCCTCGGCGACCACGAAGTACGCGGCCGTCTCCACGGGGAGCGGCAGACGGTGCGGCAGGCGGATGTCGACCGTGACGGGCAGGGCGGAGCGCGCCGCCAGGTTCTCCACCGCCGCGGCCAGTCCCTGGTCGGTCAGCGCCTTCGGGTGGACGCCCCGGCTGAGTTCGCGCAGCTCCTCGACGGCGAGCGTGACCTGTTCCTGCGCCTCCGCCAGCCGGGCCGCGACCGGTGAGTCCGGCGGGGCGTCCAGCGCGGCCAGGCCGAGCATCACGTTGAGGGAGACCAGCCGTTGCTGCGCCCCGTCGTGCAGGTCGCGCTCGATACGGCGGCGTTCCGCGTCGAAGGCGTCGACGAGGCGGGTGCGCGAGGCGCGTACGTCGGTGAGCGCGCGGCCCAGTTCGTCGTCGCGGGGCGCCAGCATGAGGCGGGTGACGGCCGCGCGGGCGCCGGCCCAGGCGGTGATCGTGTACGGCGCGGCGGCGAGCAGGCCCACGCCGACCGGTGTCAGCGGCCAGGCGCCGGGGTCGTCGACCGGCGACAGGATGACGAGGACGGGGACGACCAGCGCGAACGCCAGCACCAGCAGGTCCATCCACCACAGCGCCGTCGCCGACACCACCGTGAACCCCAGCTCACGCCAGGTCGCCGGCTCGCGCAGCCGGGTGCGTACCCAGGCGGCCGGGCCCGTCGCGTCGGGCGCGCGGTGCGGGTCGGGTACGGGGTCGAGGTCCACCAGGCGCAGGCGGCGGCGTTCGACGCGGGTGACGGCGACGCCGGACAGGGCGACGCCCAGCAGGATCGGCGCGCCCACCAGCACCACCAGGGAGGCGACGCCCGCGGCGAGCGCGACGAGGAGCACGGCGACGGTCACGGCGCCGAAGGCGACCCCGGTCAGGAGATACGCGAGTGACCGCCACGGCCAGCTGGAGCCGAGCACCTTCAACGGGTTCTGGCCCAGCGCCTGCCAGGCGGTCCGGTGTCGCATCCGTCGAACCTAGCGAGGGGCAGGGCTCGGGGCAGTAGTGCGTTCACTACCTTCAGGACTCGCGTGGGCGCCCGTGCGCCGGAGGGCCGGCGGGCGGTGCACTGGGCCGCATGAAGCTGATCTCTGTTCTCGGCGGCGGGTGCCGTCGTCGGCCGGGCATGGTGAGGGCCACGGCCGGTGTCGCGGTCGGTGTCGTGGCCGCTGTCGCCGTGGGTGTCGTACCGGCGGTGTCCGTCGCCGCGCCCTCGTCCGGTGCCGCGCCGTCCGGTGCCACTCTGGACGCGGACTCCGTCGACCGGTTCGTCGAGGACTACATGGACGAAACCGGGCTGCCCGGTGCGGTGGTCGCCGTGACCGAGGGCGGTCGCGTCGTACGCACCGCCGGGTACGGGCACACCGCGTCCGGGCAGGACCTGACGGCACGGACACGGGTGCCCGTCGCGTCGCTGTCGAAGGCGATGACCGCGCTGGCCGTCATGCAGCTCGTCGAGGCGGGGAAGGTGGAGCTGGACCAGCCGGTCGTCCGGTACCTGCCGGAGTTCGTCATGGCCGACGGACGCCACCGGGAGATCACCGTACGGCAGTTGCTCACGCAGACCTCCGGGATGGACGACTCCGCGTACCCGGATCTCACGCGGGCGCAGCCGCACACGCTGAAGGAGGCCGTCGCCGCGATGCGCGACGCGCCCCTCGCCGCCGATCCGGGCAGCCGGTACCGCTATCACAACCCCAACTACTTCGTCGCGGCGCGGCTGGTGGAGGTGGTGAGCGGCCGGCCGTTCGCGGAGCGGATGTCCACGGCGGTGTTCCGGCCGCTGGGGATGACGGACACCGTGTCCGTCGACTCGACGACCGAGATGCCCGACGGGGCGCGGGGGTACGTCCGTGCCTACGGCACCGTGTTCGCCCGCTCCCACCCTCGGTGGTTCACCGCGGGCGGCCACGGCGTCGTCACCACCGCCGAGGATCTCGCGCGGTGGCTGACGGCCCAGAACGACGGAGGTGTCTCGGCGGAGGGCCGCCGTGTCGCCTCGGCCCGCACCGTCGCGCTGACGCACACGCCGCCGAGGACGCCGGAGGACACCGGGTACGCGATGGGCTGGTGGCGCCACCGGGACGGGGACGGCGGTGAGGTGATCCAGCACAACGGCCAGCTGCTCACCCACAACGCCACGGCGACCCTGCTGCCGGACAGCCGGGTGGGCATCGCGGTGGTCACCAACACCGGCCTGCTCGCCGGGGACGACGCCGCGCAGCTCACCCTGGGGCTCGTCGATCTCGCGCGGGGTGTGCGGCCCGAGGTGGAGAAGCCGTTCTCGATGACGGCGGACTGGGTGCTGGCCGCGCTGACGGTCGCGGCGGCGGGGCTCGGTGTGCGGGGTGTGCTGCGGTCCGGGCGGTGGGCGCGTCGCCGGGCGGGGCGGGCCTGGTGGCGGACGGCGCTGCGGATGCTGCCCCTGGCGCTGCCGGTCCTGTTCCTCACACAGCTCGGCACGCTGGTCGGGCTGCTGATGTTCCGGGCCGGGACGTTGGCGCAGACGGCCTACGCCTGGCCGGCGCTGGTGGTGTGTGCGGGGGCCGGAGGGCTGGCGGCCGGTGCGGTCGTCGTCGCGCGGGGGGTGGCGTTGGTCCGGTGCGGGCGGGGGAAGGACGGCGTGCCCGGGCGCGCCTAGGGCCGCCGGGTTCGCGCGGCGGCGGGAGGGGCCCGGGGCGGTGTCCGCCCCGGGCCCCTTCGCGCTGGTTCAGGCCGGCGTGCCGTCAGCCGTGGTACGTGATGTAGCCGTTGCCGTCCCTGTCGTTCGCCTTCTTGGTGTAGGCGTGGATGTCGGCGGGCTTGCCGGTCGGCAGGTACAGGTAGATCGTGTCCTTGTCGTTGTTCCAGATGAAGTTGCAGTTCTGGCGGTACACGACATTGCCGCCGTCGGAGTCGGTGCCCCGGCCTCCGCGCAGGTGGACGTAGTCACCCGGCTCGAGGATGTGGTTCGAGCGGAAGACGAAGGTGTTGCCGGCACGGTCCCTGACCTTGTAGCCCTTCAGGTTGACCTTCGTCTTCTTCGAGTAGTTCTTGATCGTCAGGTACTCGTTCCTGGTGTTCCCGCCCGAGCACTTGTTGGAGTCACGGCCGGGGGCGTCGTACCGCACGCCCTTGATCTTGAGGACCGAGGAGTACTCGGCCGCCTGCGCCGGGACGGCCCCCGTGAACGCGAGCGCGGCGACGGCCGCGGTGGTGGCGGTGACGGTCAGGGTGCGCCGGATACGCATGAGGTTCCCCCCTCAGTGGTGCGGATGGAGCATCCGGAGCATACCGAAAGGTGTTCATACGATGATGTTGATGTGAAGAACATGTAATCACCCATGTGCTCACGCACCCCAGCGCGCGGTCCCGCCCACCCCGGGACGAGGGGTGGACGGGACCGTGGGTCAAGAACCGTGGGTCGAGAGCTGTCAGCCCTAGATGCCCCAGAGGGCGAACTGCTCCCAGCCACCGATGTCGGTGGAGCGGGCACGCAGGAGGTACTGGAGCGAGCCGGTGTGGCTGTTCTCCATCGTGACGAAGAGGCCGTTCAGCGTGGACTGGAACGCGTAACGGTCCTCGGTCTCGTTGTAGTAGAGGGCGAACCGCTCCCAGCCGCCCACGCTCGTGGAGCGGGCGCGCAGCACGTTCTGGGCGTTGCCGGTGTAGTTCTTCTCGACCGCCACGTAGCGGTTGTTGGCCAGGGACTTCAGCGCGTACGTGGCGGTGGCCTCGTCCCACTCGAAGGCGAAGCCCTCCCAGGAGCCGTTGTAGGCGTCCGAACGGGCCCGCAGGACACCGGTGTTCGGCGCCGGGTACGACTTCTCCGTGGCGACGAAACGGTCGTTGACCAGCGACTGCACGGCCAGCAGCTCGGGCTCCTCGGCCTGCGCGGAGACGCCGTCACCGGCGGCGAGCGGCGCCTTGCGGGCGTCGGCGTCGCGCGCGACGGCCGACAGTTCGTCCGCGTCGACCTTCTCCCAGCCGCTGGGGACGGTCACCGACGGGCCGGCGGCCGACGGGGCAGCCCCGGCGGCCGGCGCGTTCCACGCGGAGGCGGCCAGCAGGGCAGCGAGGGACAGAAGTACGGGGGTCATGCGTCTCACGGTGTTTCCTCACCCTTCTCGGAACGGGATCCGGGTACGGCGAGACGGCGGGCCCGTACGCGAGCCCCTTCCCGTATCTCTCGCCCCCCTTGCGGACCGCGGTCGGCGCCTCTCCCCAGGCGCGTCGGCGGCCCCCCGCGTCTCGTGACGCGGCAGAGATCATGCAAACAAGGGGGGCGTCTGTTCCGGAAGTGACTTCATGTCCATTTGCGTGGGGGTTCACCCTTTCGATCACGACCCTTCCTGAAGTGTTCAGGGTCGCTACGACGGCGGGCGAAATCGGGCGTCAGGGCGTCGGACCTTGCTCTCCCACGGTCGCGCGCAACGCGGCGAGGTGACCGTAGGCCGCGTACAGCCACTCCGGCCGCCCCCTGAGGCGGAACCTTCGCCCGCCAGGCGCGCGCCGTGACGGCCGGCAGGGCGAGTGAGCGCGAGGAAGAACCACGTCGGTCAGGGCGTGGCCGTGTGGATCTGAGTAGCCGTACGGATGTGCGTCGGGCCGGGCGCGGGGGAGGGTGGGCGCATGCGTCGACTTCTGCTGCTCGCACCGGTGTTGCTGGCCCTGACAGGGTGCGGGGTGATCCAGTCGGGCGACGAGAAGGCGACCGACGCCGCACGTGAGGAAGCCACGAACGTCGGCAAGCGCCTGGACAGCCAGCTGCCGCGCACGGCCGAGGAAGTGGGCTACGCGGCGTCGGTCCTGGACGGGGTGGAGGTGCTGCGGGTCACGGGCACCGCCACGAACGACGGGGACGGTGTCGAACTGATCGTCCGCACGTCCGGCTCGGCGCTCGAGTCGGGACTCGACCCGCAGACGATCACCGTGCGGCGCTGCTTCGCCGTGCGGGTGTCCCCGTCGCTGGAGTGGGGCGAGGAGGCCCGGGACGTCGACTGCCCCGACGGCCCTCCCCTCCGCTTCCCGCCGCCTCCGGAGCCGCCCGAGGTGCCGTACGCGGCGCTCGAGGCGAAGCTCCCGCGTGTCCCGGCGGGCGGCCGCGTGGACGAGGCCGAGGTGCGGCGGGTGCTGGACGGGCTGGACATGGACCCGGAGATCACCACGGAGGTGAAGACGGAGGACGGACGCGTCGGCATCCTGCTCTCCCCGCCGATGTACCGCTACGAACCGGTCGACTGCGTCCTGGCCGTCGTGGAACCCGGCGAGACGAACGTCTGGATGCCCTCCCGCATCCAACGCATGCCCGGCGAAGGCGGCTGCTCGGTCGGCAACGCCCTGCGCCCACTGCCGCCGCCGCACTGATCACGACGCCTCGCCGAGCGCTCGTGCCCGGCGGGGACGCAGGTGACGCGGGCGCCGCCATCGGTGCGGGGCTCGTCGTCGCGCTGTGGACCGCCGTGAGCTTCCGCCAACTTGAAGTCGCCGGTCTACGGGCTGGTGTGACCGGTTTTCAGGCTGCTCATGCTGGTCGTTGGCGGATGTCTGCGGAGTAGATCGTCTGACGGAGCCGGACGGTTCGCTGGTTTCAGCCCGCTGGGGCCGGGCGGCTTCTACGATCCGATGCATGGATCCCGAGCTGCTAGAGCGGATCACAGCGCGACGTGCAGAGCTGGACGAACTCGAGGAACAGCTGGCTAAACAATTGACGCAGGTGCGGGCCGAGCGGGA
Organism: Streptomyces pseudogriseolus; assembly: GCA_002154585.1. Taxonomy (GTDB): domain Bacteria; phylum Actinomycetota; class Actinomycetes; order Streptomycetales; family Streptomycetaceae; genus Streptomyces; species Streptomyces pseudogriseolus. Next base: position 4,629 of record MUNG01000387.1, on the reverse strand, counting down.
CGAGCTCGCTATCGCTGAGCGGGTCCTTGAAAGGGTGAGCGAGCAGCTCGCCGACGAGCGCGCTTCAGCTGCGCCGGCACCGGGACAGGTGGGTGGGCGAGCGGTGATGCTGATCCCGCACCGAACGCCGGACATTGGGGAGACCATGCTCCCGCCGGACTACCAGCGCATTCTCGCCGCTGTACGACAGGCTGCGGGCCCGGTCATGACCCGGCAGGTCGGAGAGATGATCGGAGTTGACGTTACCGTGCGGTCCAAGCTGGAACCGCTGCGTGGAAGACTCGTCAGGCTCGTTGATCGGGGCTGGCTTCGGAAACTGCCCGACGGCCGGTTCACCACCCGTCTGTGACCAAGCGCGCCGCCACCCGAAGCGGTGCGGCGCAGGCGTAACCAGATTGCCCTCGGCGGCCGTTGGGATTGTGTGAAGAAAACCAACCAGCGCACCCAGGACTCCTGCTCACTTGTCTACCGGTGCCGTCTGCCGCTGTCCACGCGCACCGTCAACCACCTTGCCGATCTGTTGCGACGTCACCTGAATGAGATCCGGTCCAGGTGGCGGATCCTGCCGCCCGGCAAGATCGCGGTGATCGTCTTGGCCGTGCTGCGCCACGACCAGCGGCTTGCGGACATGGCCGGCGGAAACAACGTGTCTGAGTCCACCGTCCGTCGCTGGCGGGACGAACTGATCGGACTGCTCGCCGTGCAGGCACCGCGCCTGGACCGTGCCCTGAAGAAGATCGCCAGGCAGGGCGGAGAGGTCGTCCTTATCGACGGCACCCTGATACCCACCCAGCGCCGCACCGGAAAGGCCGACCGGCGCAATTATTCCGGCAAACACCGCACCCACGGTCTGCACTTCCTCGCCCTGACCGACGAGAGAGGACGCCTGGTCTGGATATCCGCCGCCCGGCCTGGCCGCACCCACGACAACACCGCTGCCCGCCACGACCACATCCTGGCCCACCTTCGCGCCGCCGGTCTCGGCGCTCTCGCAGACCTCGGCTTCCGCGGCCTGGACAACGACGTACGCGACCCCGTGATCGTCACGGGCTTCCATGCCAGCCGCACCCACAAGCTCACCGCCGGTCAGAGGAACGCCAACCGAGTCCTCGCCATCGGACGCGCGCCAGTCGAGCACGGCTTCGCCCACCTCAAGAACTGGCGCATCCTCGCCAAGCTTCGCACCGACCCCGCCCGCGCCACCCGACTTCTGCGCGCCCTGCTTGTCTTGACGAACCTCGAAGTCAACCGCTGACGGAGGCCGCACACAAAGTGCTGACGTGCGTCGGCGCGATGGTCCTTCTGATCAGCAGGTCGCCGCTCTACCTTCGCTACTGTGATCAGGATCTCCGAGGTAGCGAAGCGGCTCATGGTCGGCCGTGCCCTGCGCAGCAGCGAGATGGGCCAGGCGTTGCTCCCCAAGCGTGTGGCCCTGCCGATCTTCGCCTCGGACCCCTTGTCGTCGGTTGCTTACGCGACGCAGGAGATCCTGCTGGTGCTCACGCTGGGCGGGCTGACGTATGTGCATTTCACGCCGTGGATCGCGGTGGCGGTCGTCGCGCTGATGACGGTGGTGGTGCTGTCGTACCAGCAGGTCGTGCGCGCCTATCCGAGCGGTGGGGGCTCGTACGAGGTCGTGACCGCGAACCTCGGCGAGAGGGCCGGTCTGGTGGTAGGGGCTGCCCTGCTGGTCGACTACGTGATGACCGTGGCGGTGTCGGTGGCTTCCGGCGTGGACAACATCATCTCCGCCGTCCCCCAGCTGCACGCCCAGCGAGTGCCGATGGCTTTGGGCTTCGTGGCGCTGCTCGCGCTGGTGAACCTGCGGGGTGTGCGGGAGTCCGGGCGGGCCTTCGCCGCGCCGACGTACCTGTTCGTCGGGGGCGTGCTCATCATGATCGCCACCGGGCTCTTCCGGTACCTGGCCGGGGACGCGCCGGTCGCAGAGAGCGCCTCGTACGGCATCCGGCCACAGGAGGGCGACGCTCAGCTCGCCGGTATGGCACTGATGCTGCTGGTCCTGCGGGCGTTCTCCAACGGCTGCACCGCGTTGACCGGCGTGGAAGCGATCTCCAACGGCGTTCCCGCCTTCCGTAAGCCGAAGTCGCGCAACGCGGCGACCACCCTGGCCGCGATGGGCCTCATCGCCATCACCATGTTCGTCGGCGTCACCACCCTCGCGATCATCTCCAAGGTCCACATCGCCGATGACGCCTGCCGGCTCACCGGGCTGGGCGAGGACTGCTCCACCTACCAGCAGCGCACAGTCATCGCTCAGATCGCCGCCGCGGTCTTCGGCGGGGAGAGAAGTATCGGCTTCTACTACGTCCAGGCCGCCACCGCGCTGGTTCTGGTCCTCGCCGCGAACACCGCGTTCAACGGCTTCCCACTGCTCTCCTCGGTCCTTGCGCAGCGCCGCTACCTGCCCCGCCAGCTGCACAGCCGGGGCGACAGGCTCGCTTTCTCCAACGGTATCGTGGCGCTGGCCGTCACCGCCGGCCTGCTGCTGTGGGGCTTCCAGGCCAGCGTCACGGCCCTGATCCATCTGTACATCCTGGGCGTCTTCACTTCCTTCACGCTCTCGCAGACCGGCATGGTCCGGCACTGGAACCAGGTCCTGTCCACAGGGAGCGACCCCGCGCTACGGCGCCGCCAGCACATCGCCAGGATCATCAACGCGGTCGGCGCGGTGTTCACCGGCCTGGTCCTGGTGGTGGTCTTGTTCACGAAGTTCCTCGACGGTGCCTGGCTGGCCGTGCTCGCCGCCGGCGTGCTGTGGCTGCTGATGCGCACAATCCGCGGGCACTACGACCGCACTGCCGCCGAACTGACAAGCACCGACCCGCACACCGACCTCACCTCCCCCTCCCGTGTTCTGGCGATCGCGCTCGTCTCCAACGTCCACAAACCAACCCTCCGGGCACTGGCCTATGCCCGCGCTTCCAAGCCCGACCGGCTGGAAGCGCTCACCGTCGCCGTCGACCGCGACGAGGCACGCGCACTGGAAGACCAGTGGCAGCGACTCGACATCGACGTCCCCCTCAAGGTGCTGGACTCCCCCTACCGCGAGGTCACCCGGCCCGTCGTCGACTACGTACGCTCTCTCAGCCGCGAGGGCTCCCGCGACATGATCGGCATCTACATCCCCGAGTATGTCGTCGGCCGCTGGTGGGAGAACCTGCTGCACAACCAGTCCGCACTCCGGATCAAGGCACGCCTGCGCTTCACCCCCGGCGTCATGGTGATCAGCGTGCCCTGGCAGCTCATCTCCTCCGCGCGAGCCGACCACCACGGTGCGCGCGCCCCGGGCTCCGTCCGCCGCGGCGAACCGCAGCGCTGACCGGGAGCCATCTGGACGCCCGGGGAGCCGCGCAGCTTGCGGACACCGCAGACCGTCGTTTCACTGGTGACGAAAGGGAGCGTGGCCGGTGGACAAACCAGTGACTGTGGGAGTGGACGGCTCCCCCTCCAGCATGAGGGCGCTCGACTGGGCCGCCGACGAGGCCGCCCTGCACAACCTGCCCCTGCGTATCGTGCACGCCTCCTTATGGGAACGCTTCGAAGGCACCACCCCTGCGGAGGATCTCCCCGAAGCCCGAGCTGAAGTCGCCGCACTGGAAAAGATCATCATCGACGCCGAAGCCCGGGCCCGCCAGCGCCGCCCCGAGGTCAGGGTCCACGCCGAAGTGCTGCCCGGGGAACCCGTCGACGTCCTGGTCCACGCGGGAGAATACGCCTTCGCGCTGGTCGTCGGCCATCGCGGACATCATGCCCTCGTGCGCCGCCTGTCCACCGGTTCCGTCGGTCCCGGTGTCGCAGAACGCGCGTGGTGCCCCACCGTGGTCGTTGGCGACTTTGCCCCAGGACTTCCATCAGGAAACCGGCAGGTCGTCCTCGGTGTCGGGGAAGGAACCGACGCCGACGCCGCCCATGTCGCCTTCGCCCTCCACGAGGCACATGCTCGCGGTGGCGTCCTGGTCGCGGTTCACGCCCTCAGCCGGCAGGAGACGCGGCACGACCCACCTGGCCTTGGCTCACCGGCAGCCGACGCTCTCCTCAGCGCGGCAGTCCCAGCCCGGACGGCCCTCGAAAGCGGCGTCGTCGTGCACAGGCACGTCGTCGACGGCCCCGCACACCATGCCCTGCTCCAGGCCGCGCAACACGCAGACCTCCTCGTTCTCGGAGTCCGACACCGGCACGGCATGGTCCACCGGGAACTCAGGCCCACCCATCACGCGGCGCTACGCCACTCGCCCTGCCCCGTCGCTCTCGTAGGTGTCCCCTGGCCAAACTAGGTCGCTGATGGTCAGGGTGAACGTCGGTCCTGATCGCGCGGTAGGCCGGCTGTCTGCTGCGGCAGGGCTGTCGACTGGTTCCCGAGCAGACCAAATCGGAGAAGGCCACCCGGCAACAGCGGGCAGGAACCAGCGAGCCGACCGCTCTGCCAGATGACCTATTCCGCAGAATGTTGCCCTCGACCAGCGTGAGCACCCCGAAAGACCGTCACACCAGCCCTTCGACCTGCGGTTTCAGGTTGGCGGAAGCTCCGTGGACGTCATCCCCGGCAGCACCTACGGCGTGCACCGGCTCGCCGCCCGGCGCACCTGGGACGCACACGCCCGCGTGGGG
>MUNG01000386.1 GCA_002154585.1 Streptomyces pseudogriseolus | reverse complement strand
TCGAGGCGGCGCGGCTGCGGCAGTTCACCCAGGCGGCGACGGTGCAGCTCGCGGCGCAGGCCGGGTCGGCGGTGCTGGTGCACCATGCCCTGACGGGCGGCAACCTGGTCGTCGGCGCGGACGGCCGGGTGCGGGGGGTGCTCGGCTGGGACTCGGCGGTGGTCGGCGACCCGGCCGAGGACATCGCGGGTCTGGCCCGCGCCGTCGGCGCCCCCGCCGCCGTCCGCGCGGCCACGCTGGCGGGCTACGGCGCGCGCCCCTGCCTGCGCGGCCTCTGGCTGGCCCGCTGCGACTGCGTCATCCACCTCGCCGAAGCCCTGGTCCACAACGCCACGGACACCCTCCCCCTCCTCCGCACCCGCCTCCGCCGCGCCTGGGAACCGATCATGCTGGAACGCGTCACCGACCTACGAGACAGCGACGCGGCACCGTAGGCGCGGGCCGCGGGCCGCAGGGCGTCGGACACGGGACACCGGGCACCGCCCCGCCGCCCGCCAGGCGTCGAACGTCGGACACGCGCACCAGCGCCCTCCCGGCGGTCGGGGCGTGGGAGCCGCCCGCCACGTGTCGGCTGCCACCCCGTCGCCCGGCGGTCGCCCGCGCGCCGGACACGCGACCGGCCGCCCCAGGTACGGGCGCCGCCTGCCGGGCGCCGTCCGCCAGGCGCCGCGCGCCGTACACTGCGCACCACCGCGCGACCGGGCGGTGGGGGCGCGGGGGGCCGTACCCCCGGCCCCCGTTCCCATCCCCGCCTCACTCCTGCAGCAGCACCACCGCCGACTCCGCCGGCAGCCGCAGCAAGCCGTCCGCGCCCGGAATGTCCACCGGCTCCCACGCCGCCAGGACGCGGGCCTCGCGGGAGCCTAGCGGGATGTCGGCCGGGTCCGTGCCCAGGTTCACGGCCACGCGGACGTCGCCGCGGCGGAAGGCCAGCCAGCGCCGGTCCTCGTCGTACGCCACCTTGGTGTCGGCGAGGTCCGGGTCGGTGAGGTCGGGATGGTCGCGGCGGACCGCGAGGAGCTGCCGGTACCACGCCAGCATCCGCGCGTGCGGCTCCCGCTCCGGCTCGGACCAGTCGAGGCAGGAGCGGTCCCGGGTGGCCGGGTCCTGCGGGTCGGGCACGTCCTGCTCCGCCCACCCGTGCGCCGCGAACTCCCGCCGCCGGCCGTCGCTGACCGCCTTCGCCAGCTCCGGGTCGGTGTGGTCGGTGAAGAACTGCCACGGCGTGCCCGCCGCCCACTCCTCGCCCATGAACAGCATCGGCGTGAACGGCGCGGTCAGCGTCAGCGCCGCCGCGCACGCCAGCAGCCCGGGGGAGACCAGCCCGGCCAGCCGGTCGCCCTGGGCGCGGTTGCCGATCTGGTCGTGCGTCTGGCTGTAGCCCAGCAGCCGGTGCGCGGCCACGCGGGTGCGGTCCAGCGGCCGCCCGTGGTGCCGGCCCCGGAAGCTGGAGTACGTGCCGTCGTGGAAGAAGCCGCCGGTGAGCGTCTTGGCCAGGGCCGTCAGCGGGGCCCGCGCGAAGTCGGCGTAGTAGCCCTGCGACTCGCCGGTCAGCGCGGAGTGCAGGGCATGGTGGAAGTCGTCGTTCCACTGCGCGTGGATGCCGAGGCCGCCGCTCCCGCGCGGGGTGATGATCCGCGGGTCGTTGAGGTCGGACTCGGCGATCAGGAACAGCGGCCGGCCCGTGTCGGCGGCCAGCTCTTCCACGGCCTCCGACAGCTCCTCCAGGAAGTGGCGCGCGCGGGTGTCCACCAGCGCGTGCACCGCGTCCAGACGCAGCCCGTCGATCCGGTGGTCGCGCAGCCACGCCAGCGCGCTCTGCACGAGATACGCCCGCACCTCGTCCGAGCCGGGCGCGTCCAGATTGACCGCCGCGCCCCACGGGGTGTGGTGCGTGTCGGTGAAGTACGGGCCGAACCGGGGCAGGTAATTACCGGACGGACCGAGGTGGTTGTGCACCACGTCCAGGACGACGCCGAGCCCCAGCGCGTGCGCCCGGTCGACGAACCGTTTCAGCCCCTCGGGCCCGCCGTACGGCTCGTGCACCGCCCACAGCGAGACGCCCTCGTACCCCCAGCCGTGCCGGCCCGGGAACGGGCACACCGGCATCAACTCGACGTGCGTCACCCCGAGGTCGACGAGGTGGCCGAGCCGCTCGGCGGCGGCGTCGAAGGTGCCCTCGGGGGTGAAGGTGCCGATGTGCGTCTCGTACAGCACCGCCCCGGGCAGCGGACGCCCGCTCCACTCGGCGCTCCACTCGAAGCGGTCGTGGTCGACGACGGCGCTGAGCCCGTCGGGGCCGTCGGGCTGGCGGCGCGAGCGGGGGTCCGGCAGCACAGGGCCGTCGTCCAGCGCGAAGCCGTACCGGGAGCCGTCGTGCGCCTCGGCCTCCCCCCGCCACCACCCCTCCCGCTCGGGATCGCGCTCCAACGCGCGCGTGACGCCGTCGCACCTCAGCGTCACTCGGCCGGCCTGTGGTGCCCACACCTCGAACTGCACGGACGGTTCCCCTTCGTCTGCTCACCGTGATGAAGCGCCTCCATCGTGCGGCATGGGAGATCAATTCGCCGGGGGATCCGCCGTTTTGCGGCGGGTGTCGCCCGACGTGTGTTCACCGGGCTTCCGTTTGCGGGGTTTCTGGACAGCTCGCCCCCGGCTGACCGACAATCACCGCGTGACGTCGTCCTTCGAGTTCTCCACGTACCCCGCGCGGCTCTCCGACGCGGAGCGTGACAAGGCGCTGAGCGTGCTGCGGGACGGCGTCGCCAAGGGCCGCCTGTCCCACGACACGTTCATCCGGCGCATGGAGCTGGCGCTCGTGGCGCGGCGCGCGGACGAACTCGCCGCGCTCACCGCCGACCTGCCGCGCGAGAGCCGCCTGTCGCGCGCGGTGTTCGGCTCGGTCGAGGCGGTCTCCGGGTTCACCGTGCGGCTGCGCCGGGCCTGGCGGGCCGAGAAGCTGCCGAAGCTGCTGCTGCCGCACCCGGCGCACGGGCATCCGCTGCGGATAGGGCGCGACCCCGCCAACGGGCTGCGGCTCGCCCACGAGACGGTCTCCCGCGTGCACGCGGAACTCACCCACCAGGGCGGGCTGTGGGTGCTGCGCGACCTCGGCTCCACCAACGGCACGACGGTGAACGGCCGTCGGGTCGTCGGCGCGGCCGTCGTCCGCGACGGCGACCAGGTCGGCTTCGGCCGGATCACCTACCGGCTCGCCGCCAACTGACGCGTTCGTGAGAGTCGTTGACACGGGACGGTGTTGACGCGACCCCGGCGGCCGTGACTGACTGCAAGGGCACGGTGCACTCCCCGTACTCGGCACAACGCATCGCACCCCTGTACTCCCCGCACGGCCTGTACTCCCCGCACGGCCTGTACTTCCCGCACCCCTGTACTTCCGGTGGACGACGGCGTCGCTTCGTGGAGGTGTGACCTGACGCCCCTCCTGACCTATCCGACCGTCGACGAACTCGGCGCACGGGCCGCCGCCCTCGCCGCCCGCCATCCCCGTGACGCGCGTCTGCGCCGCGTCGGCGTCTCCCGCGCGGGCACCCCCCTGTGGCTGCTGAGCGTCGGCCACGGCAGCCGCCAGGCCCTCGTCGTCGCCGGCCCGCACGCCAACGAACCGGTCGGCGGCGCCACCGTGCTGCGGCTGGCCGAGCACGCCCTCGCCGACCACCGCTTCACCGACGGCGCGGACGTCACCTGGAACCTGCTGCTGTGCCTCGACCCCGACGGGCTGCGCCACAACGAGCGCTGGCTGACCGGCCCGTACACCCTCGGCCGCCACTTCCGTCACTTCTACCGCCCCGGCTTCTCGGAACAGCCCGAGTGGCTGCCGGACGGCGCCGCGTCCGCCGCCCTGCCGGAGACCCGCGCGCTGCTCGCGCTCCAGGACGAGCTGCGCCCCTTCCTCCAGTGTTCCCTGCACGCAGTCGACGTCGGCGGCGGCTTCGTCGAACTCACCCACGACCTGCCGGGCCTCGACCGCCGCGTCGCCGCCGTCGCCACCCGCCTCGGCGTGCCCCGGGAACTCGGCGCTTACGACGCCCTGTACTGGCCCGTCCTCGGCCCCGCCGTCTACCGCATCCCGCCCCCGCACCGCCGCGACCTGGCCGCCGCCATCACGGAGGCGGCCGTGGAGTCGACGTGGTACCACCCCTACGGGTACGGCACGGTCACCGCGGTCGTGGAGGCGCCGATGTGGGGTGTCGCGGCCGTCGGGAACGGCGCCCCGCACCCCGACCCGGAGGGCGAGCTGCGGTCCGTCAGCCGCACCCTGCGCCGTGACACCGGGCTGCTCGGCGCGCTGGCGGCGCGGATCCGCCCGTACGTCGCGGACGTGCCGGACGCGGACCGGCTGCTCGCCCCGGTCGACGACTACCTCCTGATCTGCCCGGGCCTCGCGGACGCCTGGGACCCCGACTGCGGGAACGATTCTGCGCATCCGCTGCCACTGATGACGACCGCCCGTCTGGCCGCGCTGCGCCTCGCCGGGCGGCGCCTCGCCCTGCGCACCGCCGGCCTGCTGCACCAGCTGGTCACCCGTGCCGGACACGACCCGGCCGGGGCGCTGCCCGAGCTGGACCGGCTGATCGACGCGCGGTGCGCCGACCTCCGGGACGCGCTCGGCGCCCGCTGGATCGGCGTGGACCGCCAGGCGGAGTACCAGGCCCGGGTGGTCCGCGCGGTGTGCGCCCTGGTGGTACGGAGGCCCCCCGGAGCCTCCCGTTCGGGTGAGCCGGGCTGGGGTGCGGGGCCCGCCGTGCCGATGCACCGGGAATGACGCACACCTCAGTGAAGACGGCAGGGGCGGCGCTGTCCGCCGCTGCCCTCCTGCTGTTCGCCGGCGCGACGCCCTCCGCCCACGCGGACACCACGCCCGAACCGGGCAACTGGCTGATGCTCACCGTCACCCACGGGGACGCCCCGGCGGCGGAGGGCGGCACACTGCTGCGCTGCGATCCGCCCGGCGGTGGTCACCCGCACGCGGAGGAGGCCTGCGCACAGCTGTCGGCCACGGAGGGCCGCATCACGGCCCTCCCCGCGGAGGACACCCTCTGCCCGATGATCTACGCCCCGGTCACGGCCCACGCGGAGGGCATGTGGCACGACCGCCAGGTCACCTGGACGGAAACCTTCCCGAACACCTGCACCCTGCACGCCCGGACGGGGGCGCTGTTCGCCCTGGACGGGACGTGAGAATCCCGGCGGTTCCGGCCCGTGACGCAGCCTCACGGGCCCCGCCCACCCACTCGCCGTGGCCCGTGACAGGTATCGCGTCGCCCGCCCGCGGGCGTGGTCGGAGCCGGACCGGCACCAAGGCATGCGGGAACACCTCGCGCGGGGCGGGCACCCCTCTCACCTCACCTCAACCCCCGCGCCTGCCGTGCCGCCGCGACCACCGTGCGGGACTGGTGTTCCACCTGGTGGCGGACCGGGACCCAGCGGGCGTGGAAGCGGGTGGCGAAGGCGTCGCTCCAGTGGGCGACCAGGCGGTCCAGGCGGGCCGCCGCCCGGGCGTCCGTGTCGCGCAGGGCGCGTCGCAGCATCGCCGCCGCCCGCAGCGGCACCCGGCGCGCGAAGGCGTCCACGCTGCCGACGTAGGCGCGGGTGCCGTCCGCGGGCGGGGTGCGGACCAGGTCGTCGGCCAGGCCCGGCACCAGCTCCAGCACCCAGGTGGCCGCCCGCAGCAGCGGATCCGGGGGCGGCGGGCCGGGCCGTACGTCCTCCAGCACGTGCCGTACCTCGCCGGCGTCCCGCAGCAGCCGCTGCGCGAGCGCGTGCATCGCGGTGTCGGGGGCCGGGTGCGGAGCCGGGTCGTCGACCAGGTCGCTCGCCCACATCGGCACCTCGACCACCGCGGTCAGACCGCCGTACCGGTGCGCGTGGTACCAGGTGCTGTGCCGGGCGTCGTCGGTCAGGCTCGGATAGGCGGGCGCGGCCTCCGGCGCGGGCATCACGTGCACGCCGGGCCCCGACGCGGGCCAGCCCGCCGCGTCCGAGGCGCCCGTCTCGACGGGGATGTGCAGCTCGGCCGCGGACTTGGCGAACGGTTCCGCCAGACCGGGCACGTCCCGCGTCAACTGCACCCAGCTGCCGCCCAGGTCGGTGCCGTGCAGGGACACCTGGAGGAACGGCCGCAGCTCGTCGATCACCCCGGTCAGCGCCCGTGTCTCCGGGGGCAGCCGGTCGGCGGGCAGCACCGAGGGCGCCCACTCCGGCTGCTCGGGCCCGGCGGGCCGGAAGAAGCCCAGGTGGTAGTCGTACAGGCTGCGCGGCGCCGGGGTCACGTGCAGGCTCGCCCCGTCGGGGTCCGCGCACAGCAGGAAGTGCCAGGAGACGCCGTCCCGCAGCTCCCGCTCGTACAGGGCGCGCCGGGCCAGCGTCAGCAGCGTCCCGTTGCCCGCGGGCTCGTTGGCGTGGGCGCCCGCCACGACCAGCACGGCGTGCCGGGCGCGTCCCACGGACAGCAGGTGCAGCGGCCGTCCGCCCCGGGACACCCCCACCTGCCGCAGCACACACAGTCCCGGCCACTGGACGGCCAGCGTCCGGGCGGAGAGGACCAGTTCGGCCACCGTCGGATAGCGCGACTCCCGCAAGCGGACCCACCCCCCGTCACCGCTCGCACTCGCACTGCGCAGTACCCCACGGCCGCGAGACGGTGTCAAGGCCGGTGCGGGGGAGCCGCCAGGGGGCGCTCGGAGGCACGCCACGGCCCTCTTCGCGCACGTCGGCCGTACCGCGCCGGCCGCACGTCCCACGGACCCGCACCGGCCCTGCGCCGGCCGCGCACCGGCCCCGCACAGCGTTCCCGCAGACGGAACCGCCGTCACTCCGGCAACCGCTCCAGCAACACCACAGGGGACGCGGCGAACAGCTCCGCCGCCCGGACCTCCCTCTCGAACTCCCGCCCAGGCTCCCGGACATCGGCCCACCGCCCCCGCGGCAGCGGCAGACGGGTGTCGCGCCAGCCGCCCGACTCCGCGAGGCGCAGCGAGAGACGCGTCACCGCGGTGACCACCTCGCCGGAGCGGGCGAACGCCAGGCAGTGGTCCGCCGCCGGGCCCACGGCGGCCAGCGGCTCGTACGACGCGCTCGTGCCGAACACCTCCGGCCGCCGCGCCCGCAGCGCCAGCGCCGCCCGCGTCACCGCCTCCTTCTCCGAGCGGCCCCCGCCGCCGTCGCCCCCGTCACCGTTCTCGCCGAACCGCGGGGGCGTCCGGTTGTCCGGGTCGACCAGCGCCCGGTACTCGCGCTCGGTGCCCTGGTAGAGGTCGGGCACGCCCGGCATGGTCAGGTGCACCAGCGCCGCACCCAGCACGTTCGCCCGGATGTGCGGCTCCAGCGCCTCCCGCAGCTCCGCCACCTTCCGCCCCGGCACCCCGCACGGCCCCGCCGCCACGAACCGCGCCACCGCCTCCTCGTACGGCGGCTCCTGCTCGGTCCAGCTGGTGAACAGACCCGCCTCGCGCACGTGCTTCAGCAGCGCCTCCCGCACCCGCTCCTCCCGCGCCCGCTCGTCCCCGGCCGGGCCCAGCCCGAACACCGTCTGCCAGGCCGCCCACGCCAGCTGCCCGTCCGGCACCGGCTCCACGCCACGGGACGCCTCCGCGAGGACGTCCGCCCAGCGCCCCGGGCACTCGGTGAGCACGTGCAGCGCCGCCCGCACGTCCGCGCTGCGCTTGGCGTCGTGCGTGGACAGCACCGTCCCGGTGGCCGGCCAGTCCCGCTGCACGCGCGCGCAGTACGCGTGGAAGCGGTCGGGACCCACCGCCGGGTCGCCCGGCTCGCCGCCCACCTCCGTCGCCGACAGCAGCGGCACGTACCGGTAGAACGCCGTGTCCTCCACGGACTTGGCCCGCAGCGCCGACGCCGTCTGCGCGAACCGCGTACGGAACTCCGCCTGCGCGGGCCCGTCCCCGTACCGCCCCAGCAGCAGATCCCGTACGACGTCCACCGCGCCCGCCTCCTCCGGGACGGCGAACGCGCGCCGGGCCTCGGCCGCGGCTTCCTCGGTCACCACCGTGGCCGCGTCCTCGGGGGAGTAGGGCCGGTACACCTCCAGCCGCACCAGCAGCTCCGTCAGGGCGGTGCGCAGCGCCCAGGGCGCGCGGTCCCGCAGCGCGGTCTCCGGGGAGGTCGCGCACAGCCGGGCCGCGACCCGGGTGAGCCGGTCGCTCTCGGCGGCCAGCTCGTGCGTGAGCACCTTGTACGCGGCCCGCCGCACCGTGGCGTCCCAGTCGCCGCCCCGGTCCGTCTGCGGGGCCGCGAAGGCCCGGTAGCGGTCCAGCAGCTCCCCGAACCCCGCCGGGTCCATGAACAGCCCGTCGACGTGGCGCAGGGCGTCGTAGCCGGTGGTGCCGGCGACCGGCCAGGAGGCGGGCAGCCCCTCGCCGTCGGCGAGGATCTTCTCCACCACCGTCCAGCGGCCCCCCGTCGCCTCGTGCAGCCGCCGCAGATAGCCGCCGGGGTCGGCGAGCCCGTCCGGGTGGTCGACGCGCAGCCCGTCGACCACCCGGACGGGCT
>MUNG01000385.1 GCA_002154585.1 Streptomyces pseudogriseolus | reverse complement strand
CGGGCTGCCCGGCGTCGACGCCGAAGCCGCGCCTCTCTCCCGTCCCTCTCACCAACCCCACCCCCCTCCCCCGCCGCAGCCCCGGATCCGATCCGGGGCTGTACAGCCGCTACGCGCGTAGATATGCTCGTCTGGTGACCATGCCCACCACTGCACCCCATGCTCTCAGCGACGTCACCGCGTCCGACGGCACGCTGCGCCGCTTCCTCCACGGGCTGCCCGGCGTCGACGCGGTCGGCCTGGAGGCGCGCGCCGCCTCCCTCGGCACCCGCTCGATCAAGACGACCGCGAAGGCGTATGCCATCGACCTCGCCATCTCGATGGTCGACCTGACGACGCTGGAAGGCGCGGACACCCCGGGCAAGGTCCGGGCGCTCGGCGCGAAGGCGGTCCGCCCCGACCCGACCGACCGCTCGGCGCCGCCCACGGCCGCGGTCTGCGTCTACCCCGACATGGTGGCCACGGCGAAGGAGGCCGTCGCCGGTTCGACCGTCAAGGTCGCCTCCGTCGCCACCGCCTTCCCGGCGGGCCGCGCCCCGATCGCCGTGAAGCTGGCGGACGTCCGTGAGGCCGTCGCCGCCGGCGCGGACGAGATCGACATGGTCATCGACCGCGGCGCGTTCCTCGCGGGGAACTACCTGAAGGTGTACGACGAGATCACCGCCGTGAAGGAGGCCTGCGGGACGGACGCCCGCCTGAAGGTCATCTTCGAGACGGGCGAGCTGTCGACGTACGACAACATCCGCCGCGCCAGCTGGCTCGGCATGCTCGCCGGGGCGGACTTCATCAAGACGTCGACCGGCAAGGTCGCCGTCAACGCGACCCCCGCGAACACCCTGCTGATGCTGGAGGCGGTCCGCGACTTCCGCGCCCAGACGGGCGTCCAGGTCGGCGTGAAGCCGGCCGGCGGCATCCGCACGTCGAAGGACGCCATCAAGTTCCTGGTCCTGGTCAACGAGACCGCGGGCGAGGACTGGCTGGACAACCACTGGTTCCGCTTCGGCGCCTCCTCGCTGCTGAACGACCTGCTGCTGCAGCGCCAGAAGCTGGCCACCGGCCGCTACTCCGGCCCCGACTACGTGACGGTGGACTGATCACCATGGCACCTGTTTTCGACTACGCCCCGGCGCCCGAGTCCCGCTCGGTCGTCGACATCGCCCCGTCCTACGGCCTCTTCATCGACGGGGAGTTCACCGACGCGGCCGGCGGCAAGGTCTTCAAGACCGTCTCCCCCGCCACCGAGGAGGTGCTCTCCGAGGTCGCCGAGGCGTCCGAGGAGGACGTCGACCGTGCGGTGCGGGCCGCCCGCAAGGCCTTCGAGAAGTGGTCCGCGCTCCCCGGCTCGGAGCGCGCGAAGTACCTCTTCCGCATCGCCCGCATCATCCAGGAGCGCAGCCGCGAGCTCGCGGTCCTCGAGACCCTGGACAACGGGAAGCCGATCCGGGAGACCCGCGACGCGGACCTCCCGCTGGTCGCCGCGCACTTCTTCTACTACGCGGGCTGGGCCGACAAGCTGGAGCACGCCGGTTACGGCGCGGACCCGAAGCCGCTGGGCGTCGCGGGCCAGGTCATTCCCTGGAACTTCCCGCTCCTGATGCTGGCCTGGAAGATCGCCCCGGCCCTCGCGACCGGCAACACGGTCGTCCTGAAGCCCGCCGAGACCACCCCGCTCTCCGCCCTCTTCTTCGCGGACATCTGCCGCCAGGCCGGTCTGCCGAAGGGTGTCGTCAACATCGTCACCGGTGACGGCCGCGCCGGGGCCGCGCTGGTCGCCCACCCGGACGTGAACAAGGTCGCCTTCACCGGTTCGACCGCCGTCGGCAAGGAGATCGCGCGCACGGTCGCGGGCACCCGCAAGAAGCTCACGCTCGAACTGGGCGGCAAGGGCGCGAACATCGTCTTCGACGACGCGCCGATCGACCAGGCCGTCGAGGGCATCGTCAACGGCATCTTCTTCAACCAGGGCCAGGTCTGCTGCGCGGGCTCGCGCCTGCTGGTCCAGGAGTCGATCCACGACGAGCTGCTGGACTCCCTCAAGCGCCGCCTGTCCACGCTCCGCCTCGGCGACCCGCTGGACAAGAACACCGACATCGGCGCGATCAACTCCGCCGAGCAGCTGGCCCGTATCTCCGCGCTCGCGGAGCAGGGCGAGGCGGAGGGCGCCGAGCGCTGGTCCCCGGCCTGCGAACTCCCGGAGAACGGCTTCTGGTTCGCCCCGACACTGTTCACCAACGTCACCCAGGCGCACACGATCGCCCGCGACGAGATCTTCGGCCCGGTCCTGTCCGTCCTGACGTTCCGCACGCCGGACGAGGCGGTCGCCAAGGCCAACAACACCCCGTACGGCCTGTCGGCGGGCATCTGGACGGAGAAGGGCTCGCGCATCCTCGCGGTCGCGAACAAGCTCCGCGCGGGTGTGATCTGGTCCAACACGTTCAACAAGTTCGACCCGACCTCGCCGTTCGGCGGCTACAAGGAGTCGGGCTTCGGCCGCGAGGGCGGTCGCCACGGCCTGGAGGCGTACCTCGATGTCTGACCGCCTGTCTGTCTTCAAGACCTACAAGCTGTACGTCGGCGGGAAGTTCCCGCGTTCCGAGAGCGGCCGGGTGTACGAGGTGACTGACGCCAAGGGCAAGTGGCTGGCCAACGCACCGCGGGCGTCCCGCAAGGACGCCCGTGACGCGGTGGTCGCGGCGCGCAAGGCGTTCGGCGCCTGGTCCGGCGCGACGGCGTACAACCGCGGCCAGATCCTGTACCGGATCGCGGAGATGCTGGAGGGCCGCCGGGAGCAGTACGTCCGGGAGGTCGCCGAGGCCGAGGGCCTGTCGAAGTCCAAGGCGGCGGCGCAGGTGGACGCGGCGATCGACCGCTGGGTCTGGTACGCCGGCTGGACCGACAAGATCGCCCAGGTGGTCGGTGGCGGCAACCCGGTCGCGGGCCCGTTCTTCAACCTGTCCTCGCCCGAACCGACGGGCGTGGTCGTCGTCCTGGCCCCGCAGGAGTCGTCGTTCCTGGGCCTGGTGTCCGTCCTGGCCCCGGTGATCGCGACGGGCAACACGGCGATTGTGATCGCCTCGGAGACGTCGCCCCTGCCCGCCCTCTCCCTCGGCGAGGTGCTGGCCACGTCCGACCTGCCCGGCGGTGTGGTCAACATCCTCTCCGGCCGTACGGCGGAGATCGCCGCGCCGCTCGCCTCGCACCAGGACGTCAACGCGATCGACCTCGCGGGCGCGGACGAGGTGCTGGCGAAGGAGCTGGAGATCGCGGCGGCGGACAACCTGAAGCGCGTCCTTCGTCCACAGCCTGTGGACGACTGGTGGGCGGCGCCGGGCACGGACCGTATGACGGCCTTCCTGGAGACCAAGACGGTCTGGCACCCGACCGGCTCGCTGGGCGCGTCCGGCTCGTCCTACTGAGCCGCGCCCCGGCCCTCGCGGCGAAAGCGCCGTGCCCCTCCTCCGTCCGGGAGGGGCACGGCGCTGGCCGTGTCGTCACCGCGTCAGCGCCCGAGCGCCTCCGTGGCGAGTCCCACCCCGGGGATCCCGCCCACCGAGTCCGCCTGGGCGACCGGCCCGGTCACCTCGCGCGAGTCCACCCCGCGGAAGTCGGCGACCTGCGTGGCGACGCCGTTGTCGAGCGGGTCCACGCCCGTGCCCGCCAGCGGGTTGGGCTTGAGGTCCGCGACCGTTCCGACGACCTGGCCGGCATCCTCGGGCAGCACCTGCGCCTCCGCGGCGGACGCGGCCGCCACCCCGACGCCGAGCGCCGCTCCCGCCGTCGCGAGTACCGCCAGGGAGCGCCGGACCGCGGGCGTCCTGGGTGCCTTGTGTCGGGCCATCGCTGTGCCACCTCTTGACTTCGCAGGGTCAACGGTCAGACGCGCAGCGTAGTTGAGATGTGACGCGCGCTTCAAAGTCGGTCCGCCGGGTCGTACGCCACCCGCGCGATGCCTCACACTGGTGTCCCGTGAGTTCCCAGTCGCCCATATCCGCGCGAGTCGTGCTGCTCTGCGGCCCCTCCGGCTCCGGCAAGTCCCTCGTCTCGGCCCGTTCCGGCCTTCCGGTGCTGCGCCTCGACGACTTCTACAAGGAGGGCGACGACCCGACGCTGCCGCTGGTGGCGGGCACCTCCGACATCGACTGGGACGACCCCGCCTCGTGGGACGCGGACACCGCGGTCGACG
>MUNG01000384.1 GCA_002154585.1 Streptomyces pseudogriseolus | reverse complement strand
GCGACACCTCCGCCGCCGCGGCGGCCACCGCGGCGGCGGAGGTGTCGCCGTCCGGGCCGGGCCGCCAGCCGTTGTCCAGCGCGCGCCGGGCGATGTTGGGCCCGCTCGCGATCCGCTCCACGCAGCCGCGCGCCCCGCACGGGCACGGGTCGCCGTCGAGGTCCACGCTGATGTGGCCGATGTGCCCGGCGTTGCCGGTGGGTCCCGGGTGCAGGCGCCCGCCCAGCACCAGGCCGCCGCCCACACCCGTCGAGACGACCATGCACAGCGCGTTGTCGTGGCCGCGGGCGGCGCCCTGCCAGTGTTCGGCGGCCGTGATGGCGACCCCGTCGCCGATCAGCTCGACGGGCAGGCCGCCGGCCGCGTCCCGTACCCCGGCGACCAGCGGGTAGTCGCGCCAGCCGGGGACGTTGACGGGGCTCACCGTGCCGGTGGAGGCGTCGACGGGGCCCGCGCTGCCGATGCCGACCGCGCCCGCGCGCTCCCACAGGGGGGACGCGGTGAGGTCGCCGATCACCGCCGCGACGGCCGCCATGACGGTGTCGCCGTCCTCCCGCGCGGGGGTCGGCCGCTGGGCGCGGGCCTGGATCCGGCCCTCACGGTCCACCAGCGCGCCGGCGATCTTGGTGCCGCCGATGTCGAGCGCAGCCACGAGGTCGGTGTGCATCAGAGTCGGATCTCCCCGTCAACCATCGGAAACAATCAAGGAACACGCTGGGAACGGCCATGCGCGACCAGGAGGCAACACATGCGCACGGGCAACGGCCCGGTCGAGCGGTCAGGTGCGGGCCGGAGTGTGCGTCGGACAGTGTCCCCCGGGCTGACAACGTTGTCCAGGCTCTATGCTCGACGCCACATCCTCATACAAGCCCATGGGCCCACGCATCCCCGTGACCGTGACCGTGGCCGACAGGACAGGACACCGCATCGTGCCGGAGACGACCCGCCGCACCGACCGCTTCCCCGGGAGCCGATACGGCAACCGTCCGACGATGAAGGACGTTGCCGCCCGTGCCGGAGTGGGCCTGAAGACGGTCTCCCGCGTGGTGAACGGCGAGCCGGGCGTGACGCCGGAGACCGAGCGGCGGGTTCAGGAGGCGATCGACGCGCTCGGCTTCCGCCGCAACGACAGCGCGCGGGTGCTGCGCAAGGGCCGTACCGCCAGCATCGGCCTGGTCCTGGAGGACCTCGCCGACCCGTTCTACGGTCCGCTGAGCCGGGCCGTGGAGGAGGTGGCCCGCGCGCACGGCGCGCTGCTGATCAACGGGTCGAGCGCGGAGGACGCGGACCGTGAGCAGGAGCTGGTGCTGGCGTTGTGCGCCCGCCGGGTGGACGGCCTGGTGGTGATCCCGGCCGGTGACGACCACCGCTATCTGGAGCCGGAGCTCAAGGCCGGGGTCGCCACGGTGTTCGTGGACCGGCCCGCCGGGCACATCGACGCGGACGTGGTGGTGTCGGACAACTTCGGCGGCGCGCGTGACGGCGTGCGCCATCTGATCGCGCACGGCCACCGCAGGATCGGCTTCATCGGCGACATGCCCCGCATCCACACGGCGGCCGAGCGGCTGCGCGGCTACCGCACGGCCATGGAGGACGCGGGGATACCGGTGGCGGACGGTTGGATGTCGCTGGGCGTGACGGACCCCGAGCGGGTGCGCCAGGCCGCCCGGGAGATGCTCGCCGGTCCCGAGCCGGTCACCGCGATCTTCACCGGCAACAACCGGGTGACGGTGACGGTGATCCGCGTGCTGGCCGAGCACGCCCGCCCGGTCGCGCTCGTCGGCTTCGACGACATCGAGCTGGCCGATCTGCTCCAGCCCGGCGTCACGGTCGTCGCGCAGGACGCCGCCGCCCTCGGCCGGACCGCCGCCGAGCGGCTGTTCCGGCAGCTGGACGGCACGCTGATCGCCCCGGAGCGCATCGAGCTGCCGACCCGCCTGATCACCCGGGGCTCGGGCGAGCTGCCCCCGGCGGACTGAGGCGGGCGGTGCCGGTGGAGGACCGTACGCTGCGGGCGCTGGGGCTGGACGTGGTGCCGCGTGAGCATCCGCTGGAGTATCCGGGCGCCTGGCCCCGGGAGTCGGGGCTGCTCGACGGGGACCGGCTGCTGCCGCTGGACCGGTGGGCGTTCGAGGACCGGGTGCCGGTGATCTCGATCGGCTCGAACGCCTGCCCCGCGCAGCTGCGCCACAAGCTGGCCGGGTCGGGGGTCACCTCCCCGCTGCCCATGGTGCGGGCCCGGGTGGCGGGCGTCGGCATCGGCGTCTCGGCGCACGTGAGCCGCATGGGGTACGTCGCCAACTCGCCGGTGGCGACCCCGGGGCGGGTGAGCGAGCTGTTCGTGCTCTGGCTGGACGCGCGGCAGCTCACGGTGATCGACGCGAGCGAGGGCGTTCCGCTGCCGCGCGGCAACTTCCGCCGCGCCTGGCTGCCGGCGCCGGACGTCCGCGTCGAACTCCCCGACGGCAGCACGCTCCCGGGCGCCTACGCCTACGTCAACCGCCGCGGCGTCCTCCACGACGGCACCGGCACCCCCCGCACCCACCCGGGCCAACGCCCCCTGCTGACCGACCTCCTGGCGACACTCCCCCGCCTGCGTGCCCTGTTCGGCTCGACACCGGAGGAGTTCGCCGCCCGCGCCCGCGCGGACCGCGCCCTGTGCGAGAAGGGGACGCGGCTGTTCGCGGAGGAGGGGCTGGTGACGACCGGGGGCCTGGAGCGGTACACGACGTCGGCAGGAACCGGTTCCGCCGACAGGCCAGGGACGTAGCGCCCTCGCACCCGCGGAGCCGCGGGCGGCCGCCTCACCCCGGCAGCTACGCCGAGTTCGTCGCCGGTTCCGCCACGGCATGGTCCGGCTCGTAGCGGAGGAGGTCGCCCGGCTGGCAGTCCAGTACCTCGCACAGCGCGGCGAGCGTCGTGAAGCGGACCGCCTTCGCCCGGCCGTTCTTGAGGACGGCCAGGTTCGCCGGGGTGATGCCCACGCGTTCGGCGAGCTCTCCCACGGACATCTTGCGCCGGGCGAGCATCACGTCGATGTCGACGGCGATCGGCATCAGATCACCTCGGCCAGCTCGGCCCGCATCCGCGACGCCTCCAGCTCCCGTGCCACGGCCTGGGCCAGCAGCATCCGCAGGACGAGGACGACCAGCGCGATGCCCCCGATCGCCAGTCCGATCCCGCCCACCAGCAGCACCACGCCGGGCGCGACGGCCTCCCCCGGCGCCAGCAGCGCGCCGAGCGCGAAGACCAGCAGGGCCGCGGCGACGAACGCACCGATGACGATGTGGACGTAGCGGAAGGCGGCGTAGGAGAAGACCGTGCCGCGCCGGGCCATGGTGACCAGCCGCCAGACGCAGATCAGTACGGTCTGGGCGGCCAGCACGGTGAGGACCACGATGACCAGGAGCGGGGTCCGCAGGTAGGCGTACTGCTCGTCCAGCCCGTCCAGGTCGCTCGCCAGCAGTGGCACCATCACCGTCTGCACCGCCAGTGAGCCCGCCAGCAGCACCGCGATCACCGCGCGCAGCGCGAGCACGGTCACGTGTCCCATCGCCTCTCCTTCACTCGAAGCACGATGGGAATCTATCGACTTTCGATAGGCGATGCAATCGCGCGTCACGGCGCCGAGACGGTCAGGCCCCCGCGCCGGGGCGAGGCGTACGCCTCGAGGTCGGCCCGTGCCAGCCCGCTCGCGCGGGACACCTCCGCGTCGTCCAGGGCGCCGCAGTGAAGGCCCCGCAGCAGGTACCCGGCGAGGGCTTTCGCGGTGGCGGGCTCGTCCATCACGTCGCCCTCGGCCCGCTCGGCGTACCGGGCGAGCCGGGCGGCGGCCTGTTCGAACCCCTCGCGGTAGAAGGCGAAGACGGCGGCGTAACGGGTGGGGAGGTGGCCGGGGTGCATGTCCCAGCCCTGGTAGTAGGCGCGGGCGAGGGCACGGCGGACGAGACCGTGGTGCAGCCGCCAGGCGGCGTGGACCTGTTCGGTGGGGCCGACCGGGAGGACGTTGGTGGAGCCGTCCGAGAGCCGCACCCCGGTGCCGGCGGCGGCGACCTGCATGACCGCCTTGGCGTGGTCGGCGGCGGGATGGTCGGCGGACTGGTGGGCGGCCGGGACGCCGAGGCAGGCGCTGTAGTCGAAGGTGCCGTAGTGCAGTCCGGTGGCGCGCCCGTCGGCTGCCCGGATCATGCGGGCGACGGTGGCGGTGCCGTCGGCGGCCAGGACGGACTGGCTGGTCTCGATCTGGATCTCGAAGCCGATGCGGCCGGGTTCGAGGCCGAGGGTCTTCTCGAAGGCGCCGAGCAGCCGGGCCATGGCGGCGACCTGCTCGGCGTAGGTGACCTTGGGGAGGGTGAGGACGAGTCCGGCGGGCAGTCCGCCGGCCCGCGTCAGGCCGGTGAGGAAGATGTCGAGGGTGCGGATGCCGCGGTCGCGCACGGCCGCCTCCATGCACTTCATGCGGATGCCGGTCCAGGGGGCGGCGGTGGCCGGCGTGCCGTGCGCGGAGGCCTCGGCGACCAGCCGGGCGGCGCGGGCGGCGGTCTCGTCCTCCTCGGCGTCGGGCCGGTGGCCGTAGCCGTCCTCGAAGTCGATGCGCAGGTCCTCGACCGGCTCGCGCTCCAGCTTGGCGCGCACCCTCGCGTACACGTCCTCGGCGAGGGCGCCGTCGAGACCGAGGACGGCGCCGAACGACGCGGCGTCGGGGGCGTGTTCGTCCAGCGCGGCGAGGGCCTGGTCGCCCCACTCCCGGACGGTGCCGGCGGTGAAGCGGTCGCCGGGGACGTAGACGGTGTGAACGGGCTGCCGGGTGCCGGGGTCGCCGGGGTAGAGGCGTTCCAGCTCGGCGTCGACCGGTGCGAGGGCGGCGCCGATCTCCTCGGTGACGGCGCCCGCGAGACTCGTCGGCACCCGCTCCTGCTGCCCCTGGCCCATGCCGCCCTCCAGACGTCCGCGACCCTGATCCCGCCGTCACGTTTCCGCGACACGCAGATTCAACAATATGTTGAAGGACGGTATCCGGCGGTCTCCGTGCCGGTCAACACCGTCCCCGGGCCGGGCCGCCCCGCCACCGGACACCGGCGGGCGGCCGGGAGACACGGCGAGGCCCCCGCGACCGGTGCGGTCGCGGGGGCCTCGGACGGTCCGGGGGGATCAGCCCTTGCGGGCCTTGATCTCCTCGGTCAGCTGCGGGACGACGTCGAACAGGTCGCCCACGACGCCGAAGTCGACCAGCTCGAAGATCGGGGCCTCGGCGTCCTTGTTGACGGCCACGATGGTCTTCGAGGTCTGCATGCCCGCGCGGTGCTGGATCGCGCCGGAGATGCCGTTGGCGATGTACAGCTGCGGCGAGACCGACTTGCCGGTCTGGCCGACCTGGTTGGTGTGCGGGTACCAGCCGGCGTCGACGGCGGCACGCGAGGCGCCGACGGCCGCGCCGAGCGAGTCGGCGAGCGCCTCGATGATCGAGAAGTTCTCCGCGCCGTTGACACCGCGGCCGCCGGAGACGACGATCGCGGCCTCGGTCAGCTCCGGACGGCCGGTCGACTCACGCGGCGTGCGGCCGGTGACCTTGGTGCCGGTGGCCTGCGCGGAGAAGGTGACGCTCAGGGACTCGACCGCGCCGGCGGCCGGGGCGGCCTCCACGGCGGCCGAGTTCGGCTTGACCGTGATGACCGGGGTGCCCTTGGAGACACGCGACTTGGTGGTGTAGCCGGCGGCGAACACCGACTGGGTGGCCACCGGGCCCTCGTCGCCGGCCTCGAGGTCGACGGCGTCGGTGATGATGCCGGAGCCGATGCGCAGCGCCAGACGGGCGGCGATCTCCTTGCCCTCGGCGGAGGACGCGACCAGGACGGCGGCCGGGGAGACGGCCTCGTGGGCGGCCTGGAGGGCGTCCACCTTCGGTACGACCAGGTAGTCGGCGTACTCGGCGGCCTCGTGGGTGAGGACCTTGACCGCGCCGTGCTCGGCGAGCGTGGCGACGGTGTCGCCGGCGCCGTTGCCCAGCGCCACGGCGACCGGCTCGCCGATGCGGCGGGCGAGGGTCAGCAGCTCCAGGGTCGGCTTGCGGACGGCGCCGTCCACGTGGTCGACGTAGACGAGAACTTCAGCCATGGGACTTCTTCTCTCCTGCTTGCGAAGTATGAGGGGCGGGAAGCGAGCCGTGCCTTGCGGCTCAGATGAACTTCTGGCTCGCGAGGAACTCGGCGAGCTGCTTGCCGCCCTCGCCCTCGTCCTTGACGATCGTGCCCGCGGTACGGGCCGGGCGCTCGGACGCCGACTCCACCGTGGTCCAGGCGTTCTCCAGGCCGACCTCGTCCGCGTCGATGTCGAGGTCGGAGAGGTCCCAGGACTCCACCGGCTTCTTCTTGGCCGCCATGATGCCCTTGAACGACGGGTAACGGGCCTCGCCCGACTGGTCGGTGACCGACACGACCGCGGGGAGGGACGCCTCCAGCTGCTCGGAGGCGGCGTCGCCGTCACGGCGGCCGGTGACCTTGCCGTCCTCGACGGACACCTCGGACAGCAGCGTCACCTGCGGCACGCCCAGGCGCTCCGCGAGCAGCGCCGGGACGACGCCCATGGTGCCGTCGGTGGAGGCCATGCCGGAGACGACCAGGTCGTAACCCGCCTTCTCGACGGCCTTGGCCAGCACCAGGGAGGTGCCGATGGCGTCCGTGCCGTGCAGGTCGTCGTCCTCGACATGGATGGCCTTGTCGGCGCCCATGGACAGCGCCTTGCGCAGCGCGTCCTTGGCGTCCTCGGGGCCGACCGTCAGAACGGTGACCTCGACGTCGTCGTCGGAGTTCTCCGCGATCTGCAGCGCCTGCTCCACCGCGTACTCGTCCAGCTCGGAGAGCAGACCGTCCACGTCGTCACGGTCGACGGTCAGGTCATCGGCGAAGTGCCGGTCGCCAGTGGCGTCGGGCACGTACTTCACAGTGACAACGATCCTCAAGCTCACGCCGGCTCTCCTACTGCATCGTCATTTCTGGCTGCCTGCCTGCAGGCAGCATAGGCGCCTCGGGCGGGCGGTCCCGGTCGGGGCGACCCACGCTCCGACCGAAATATTACTCGTCAGTACACTCAGTTCCTGCCCGCTAAGCAAGCGCTTTGAACTGTGACCTTCGCAACGCAGCGTAACCGGAACTCTCCCGGCCCGCGACCGAGGTCCCGCGCCTCAGCCGGGCAGCCCGCTGAAGCGTCCCTGGTGGTAGACGAGGGGGCGGCCGTGGCCCGTGGGGTCGCCGAGCAGCACCTCCGCGACCACGATGCGGTGGTCGCCGGCGGGCACCCGTGCCGTCACCCGGCACACCATCCAGGCGGGCACGCCGTCCAGCACCGGCACCCCCTCCGGCCCGTCCCGCCACGCCGTGCCCGGACCGAAGCGGTCGGCGCCCCGGCGCGCGAAGGTCGCCGCGAGGTCCTGCTGGTGCTCCCCCAGCAGGTGCACACCGACGTGCTCGGTGTCCGCGATCACGGGCCAGCTGGAACTGCCCGTGGACACACCGAAGGACAGCATCGGCGGCTGGGCGGACACGGAGACGAGGGAGGTGGCGGTGAAGCCGACCGGACCGGACCGGCCGCGCGCCGTGACCACCGCGACCCCCGCCGGGTGCCGGCGGAAGACGGAGCGCAGCAGGTCGGGCGAGGCGGGCCGGGCGGCGCCGAGGCCGGACGTTGCCGTCATGAAACAGTCCTTCTGGGAGGGGTCACGAGCGGGTGCGCGGCTGCTCACCGGCCCGGCCGAGAGGCGCGCGGGGCGCGGGCGCCGGCCGGGAGGGGGCCGGGTACCCGACGGCGGCGAGGGAGTCCCGGCGACCCCGACGACATGGTGTCAGGCTGACGACAACGAGCGTGCAGCGTCAAGCGGGTCCCCGTGGATGGGAGATGTCTCACCATGATCGCGACGGCCTCACAGCGCCGCGCCCAAGGCGGCGATCACGTCGGCCTTGCGCGGCTGCCCGGCCGCCCGCCGCACCACCCGCCCGTCCGCGTCGAGGACCAGCACGGTCGGGGTGCGCTCGATGCCCAGGCGCCGTACGAGGTCCAGGCGGGCCTCGGCGTCGATCTCGACGTGGGTCACGCCCGGGACCATGTCCGCGACCTCGCCGAGCACGCGGCGGGTGGCCCGGCAGGGCGCGCAGAAGGCGCTGGAGAACTGCACCAGGGTGGCGCGCTCGCCCAGCCCCGTACCGAGTTCCGCCGCCAGACCGGTCCGCGCTCCGCCGCCGGAGCCGGCGTCGATACCGGCGTCGGTGCCGGTGCCCGACCGTCCCGTGTCGTCACTGCCTCGCACTCGCCGCTCCCGCCGCCCTGGATGTCACGTCCAACCGCCTCCAGCGCCCCAGGGACCCCGGACATTCCCGCCCGCGCCGCAAAAGTCGAGGTGGATCGACGGAACGTGACGAGAATCTCCGCGCCGGACGGGCACCGGGGCTGGTTCACCGGCCGTTCTTGGGGCAGCATCAGCGACAGGCCGTAAACCTACGGCTGCGTAACTTCGACTGGGATACTCCCTTCCCAGGCAGAGAAGGAAGGGTTTCGACCCGCCCATGGCAGAACTTGTCTACCGGCCCGTGATCGGCTTCGCCCGCACCCTGTTCAAGGTGTGGGACCTCAAGATCGATTGTCAGGGGTCGGAGAACATCCCGCGCTCGGGCGGCGCCGTGCTGGTGAGCAATCACATCAGCTATCTCGACTTCGTCTTCAACGGACTGGCGGCGCTTCCGCAGAAGCGGCTCGTCCGCTTCATGGCCAAGGAGTCGGTGTTCCGCCACCGCGTCTCCGGCCCGCTGATGCGCGGCATGAAGCACATCCCGGTCGACCGCACCCAGGGCGAGGCCGCCTACGAGCACGCGCTGCGCTCGCTGCGGTCCGGGGAGATCGTGGGCGTCTTCCCCGAGGCGACGATCTCCCAGTCCTTCACGCTGAAGAGCTTCAAGTCCGGGGCCGCGCGCATGGCGCAGGAGGCGGGCGTCCCGCTGATCCCGATGGCGGTGTGGGGCACGCAGCGGTTGTGGACCAAGGGCCACCCGCGCAACTTCAAGCGCAGCCACACCCCGATCACCATCCGCGTGGGCGAGGCGATCGAGGCGTCCAAGGACAAGTACGCGGGCGCGATCACCCGTCAGCTGCGCGAGCGCGTGCAGGAGTTGCTGGAGGCGGCGCAGCGGGCGTACCCGGTGCGGCCGAAGAGCCAGGACGACACCTGGTGGATGCCGGCCCACCTCGGCGGCACGGCGCCCACCCCCGAGCAGGTCCGCGAGGCGGAGGCCCGCTGAGGTTCCGTGCCCAGGTCCCGGGTTGCCGTGCGCGAGCACGGACGCCCGGGACCTGTCGCGTTTCCCGCCGCGCGCCGAGCGGGGCTCCCTGGCCGTGCGCCTCAGAGCGCGGTGGGGAGCGTGCGCCACAGGTGCGCCCGGTCGGTGGCGTCGCGCAGGGCGCGCAGGACGGCCGGGTGCGGTGCGGCGTACAGGACAGGGTGGTCGCTCTCGCCGGCAGCGGGGTCGGGGGTGAAGGCCAGGTGCTCGCCGTCGAGGGAGAACCGCGCGTCCACCCCGGGCTTGTTGCCGCGCGGGTCCTGGCGGTGCCAGGCGCCGTTGAACCGCACGGCGACCAGCCCGTGCACCACCCCGAGGTGCTGGTAGCAGAGGGCGGCCGGGATGTCCTCGGCGCGCAGCAGCGCGGCCAGGGCATGGGACTTGGCGTAGCAGATGCCGGTGCCCTGCTCGAGTACGTCGGAGGCGCGCCAGGTCACGCGGGGGTCGCCGACGTCCTGCGAGTGCGTGACGCGGTCGCGTACGTACGCGAAGGCCGCCCGCGCATAGTCATACGAGTCTTGGGCGTCGGCGGCCAGGCGTGCGGACACCTCCCGGACCCGCGGATGGTGGTGGTCGATGGCCTCGTCGGCGGCCAAGTAGGCGGAGAGGTCCGGGGTTTCCTGGATGAGCTGCATGGCGCCGGAGCATAGGTACGCGACCGGCCGACAGTCAATGACTTTTCACCCAACCGCATACCTATGCACTCCATGAAAGGCGCCTAGTGCGCCATCTCCTCCTTGAGGGCGGCCACGAAGCGGTCCACGTCGTCCTCGGTGGTGTCGAAGGCGCACATCCAGCGGACGTCGCCCGCGGCCTCGTCCCAGAAGTAGAAGCGGAAGCGCTTCTGCAGCCGCTCGCTCACGTCGTGCGGCAGCCGCGCGAACACGGCGTTCGCCTGCACCGGGTAGAGGATCTCCACGCCGTGCACCGCGCGCACGCCCTCGGCGAGGCGCTGGGCCATCTCGTTGGCGTGCCGGGCGTTGCGCAGCCACAGGTCCCGGGCGAACAGGGCCTCCAGCTGCACGGACACGAAGCGCATCTTGGAGGCGAGCTGCATGGACAGCTTGCGCAGGTGCTTCATGTGCTTGATCCCGTCCGGGTCCAGCACCACGACCGCCTCGCCGAACAGCGCGCCGTTCTTGGTGCCGCCCAGCGAGAGCAGGTCGACGCCCACCGCGTTGGTGAAGGTGCGCAGCGGCACGTCCAGCGCGGCGGCGGCGTTCGCCAGCCGGGAGCCGTCGACGTGCACCTTCATGCCGTGCGCGTGGGCGTGCTCGCAGATCGCGCGGATCTCGTCGGGTGTGTAGACGGTGCCCAGCTCGGTCGCCTGGGCGAGGGAGACGACCTGCGGCATGGCCCGGTGCTCGTCGTCCCAGCCGTACGCCTGCCGGTCGATGAGCTCCGGGGTGAGCTTGCCGTCCGGGGTGGGCACGGTGAGCAGCTTGATGCCGCCGACCCGCTCCGGGGCGCCGCCCTCGTCCACGTTGATGTGGGCGCTCTCCGCGCAGATCACCGCGCCCCAGCGGTCGGTGACCGCCTGGAGGGCGACGACGTTGGCCCCGGTGCCGTTGAACACCGGGAACGCCTCGGCGGTGGGCCCGAAGTGGCTGCGGATCACCTGCTGGAGGTTCTCGGTGTACGCGTCCTCGCCGTACGCGACCTGATGCCCGCCGTTGGCCAGGGCCAGGGCGGCGAGCACCTCCGGGTGGGCGCCGGCGTAGTTGTCGCTGGCGAAACCGCGGACGTCCGGGTCGTGATGACGACGCGCGTCGGTCCTCGGCGGGTTCACGGCTTCTCGGTCAGCCACAGACGGTTTCCGTTCACTTCCGCGGCGGGCTTGTCCCAGACGCCGACGATGGACTCGGCCAGGTCCTTGACGTCCGTGAAGCCCGCGAACTTCGCGTTGGGGCGGTCGGCGCGCATCGCGTCGTGCACCAACGCCTTCACCACCAGGATGGCAGCAGCCGATGTCGGCCCCTGCTCGCCCCCGGCCTTGCGGAAGTAGTCGGCCATGGCGAGCGTCCACGCCTCGGCGGCGGCCTTGCCCGCGGCGTACGCGGCGTTGCCCGCGGTGGGCTTCGTGGCGCCGGCCGCGCTGATCAGGACGTACCGGCCGCGGTCGCTGCGCTGGAGCGCCTCGTGGAAGGCGAGCGTGGTGTGCTGCACGGTGCGCACCAGCAGCAGCTCCAGGAAGTCCCAGTCGTCCAGGCTGGTCTTGGTGAACGTCTCGCTGCCGCGCCAGCCGCCGACGAGGTGGACCAGGCCGTCGACGCGGCCGAACTCCTTCTCGGTGCGGGCGGCCCAGTCACGGGTCGACTCCAGGTCGAGCAGGTCGACCGTCTCGCCGGTGACGGTGGCGCCGCCGTGCGCGTAGCGCGCCGCGTCCACGGCGGACGCGAGGCGCTCCGGGTCGTTGTCCGAGCCGACGACCGTGGCCCCCGCCTCGGCGAGCCTGAGCAGCGCCGCGCGTCCCGCGGGCCCGCCCGCGCCGGCCACCGCGATCACCGCGCCTTCGAGCGCCCCGTTCCCCATGGTTCTCGCCTCCTGAGCAGTGGTGTGGACGAGATCGCTCACGCGGCGACCCGCTCGGCGCCGTCCGCCGTGATGCCCTTGGTCGAGGCGATCACGTTCTTCAGCTTCTTGGACAGTGCCTCATAGAACATGCTCAGCGGAAACTCGTCGGGAAGCACGTCATCGACGAGTTTCCGCGGCGGCAGCGACAGGTCGAGGGCCTCGGGGCCCTTGGCCCACGTGGAGCCGGGGTGCGGGGACAGGTAGCGGGCGACCAGCTCGTAGCCGGCGAACCAGTGGACGAGCTTGGGGCGGTCGATGCCGTCGCGGTACAGCGTCTCGATCTCCGCGCACAGCTCGTTGGTGACCTGCGGGGCGCGCTCCCAGTCGATGGAGAGCTTGTTGTCGGTCCAGCGGACGACGTCGTGCTTGTGCAGGTAGGCGAAGAGCAGCTGGCCGCCGAGGCCGTCGTAGTTGCGCACCCGCTCGCCGGTCACCGGGAAGCGGAACATGCGGTCGAAGATGACCGCGATCTGCACGTCACGGGCCTGCGGGACGCCCTCGCCGGCCAGCTTCACGGCCTCCTTGAAGGCGGTGAGGTCGCAGCGCAGCTCCTCCAGGCCGTACATCCAGAACGGCTGGCGCTGCTTGATCATGAACGGGTCGAACGGCAGGTCGCCGTGGCTGTGCGTGCGGTCGTGGATCATGTCCCACAGCACGAAGGCCTCTTCGCAGCGCTTCTGGTCGTGGACCATGGCGGCGACGTCCTCGGGCAGTTCGAGGCCGAGGATGTCGACGGCGGCCTCGGTGACCCGGCGGAAGCGGGCGGCCTCGCGGTCGCAGAAGATGGCGCCCCAGGTGAAGCGCTCGGGGGCCTCGCGCACGGCGATGGTCTCGGGGAAGAGCACCGCGGAGTTGGTGTCGTAGCCCGCGGTGAAGTCCTCGAAGGTGATGCCGCAGAAGAGCGGGTTGTCGTAGCGGGTGCGCTCCAGCTCGGCCAGCCAGTCGGGCCAGACCATGCGGAAGACGACCGCCTCGAGGTTGCGGTCCGGGTTGCCGTTCTGCGTGTACATCGGGAAGACGACCAGGTGCTGGAGGCCGTCCTCGCGGTGCGCGGCGGGCGCGAAGGCCAGCAGCGAGTCGAGGAAGTCGGGCACCTCGAAGCCGCCCTCGGCCCAGCGGGCCAGGTCCTTGCCCAGGGCCTCGTGGTAGGCGCGGTCGTGCGGGAGCAGCGGGGACAGGTCGCCGACGGCGTCGATCACGGTGCGCACGGCGCGCTCCGCGTCGGCACGCGACGGGGCGCCCTCGGCGTCGAAGTCGATCGAGCCGTCCTTGGACTGCCAGGGCCGGATCCGCTCCACGGCATCCTTGAGCACGGGCCATGCCGGGTGCTCCACCACCCTGGTCGTCGAAGGAACCTGCTCCCCCGAAGCCTGCTGCACAAGAATTTCCGTCATGTCCCATCCTCCACAGGAGAACCTTGCGTACGCCTGACCGTATACACAGGGCGTTTCTCCCAGCAAGGGGTACCTCAGGAAATTATCCTGCCTCACCCGGGGCGTCACCGCATTTTTTCCTGTGGGTTACCCCGTCCGGCGGCGCTCCATGCGTTCCGGGTTCAGCCTCTGGACGCCGGAGGCAGAGGCGATACGGTCCCAGAGGGCCGTAAGGACGCGGCCCCCCGCCGCCGTCGACGGAAGCGAGTCGGATCTTGAACTTCCTCACCATCGGTCACCGCGGAGTCATGGGCGTCGAGCCCGAGAACACCCTCCGGTCCTTCGTCGCCGCCCAGGAGGCCGGGCTCGACGTCATCGAACTGGACCTGCATCTGAGCAGGGACGGCGCGCTCGTGGTGATGCACGACGCGCGCGTGGACCGCACCACGGACGGCACGGGCGCCATCGCCGACAAGACCCTCGACGAACTGCGCGCCCTGGACGCCGGGCGCGGCGAGCGCGTGCCTCTCTTCGTGGAGGTGCTGGACGCGGTGCGGACGCCGCTCCAGGCGGAGATCAAGGACGTCCGGGCGGCCAGGGCGCTGGCCGAGGTGATGCACGACCGGGGACTGACCGACCGCGTGGAGGTCGCGTCCTTCCACGACGAGGCGATCGCCGAGATCGCCCGGCTGGTGCCCGGCGTGCGCACGGCGCTCGTGGCCGGCAGGTACGGCACGGACGTGGTGGACCGGGCGGTGGCCGTCGGCGCCTCGCGGCTGTGCCTCAACATCCGCCGGATCACGCTGGAGATCGTGGAGCACGCCCGCAAGGCGGACCTGTCGGTCTTCGGCTGGGTGGTCAACACCCAGGACCACCTGCGGCTGGTGCGGGCGCTGGAACTGGACGGCGCGACCACCGACTACCCGGAGATCAAACGCACCGGCCGCTTCACCGCGTGAGCCGCCGGACGCCGTACGACGGTCAGGTGAGCTCCTTGACCAGCAGCTCGAACTCCAGGTCGTCGCGCTGCGGGATGCCGAAGCGCTCGTCGCCGTACGGGAACGGCGTGGTCCGTCCCGTGCGGCGGTAACCGCGGCGCTCGTACCAGGCGATCAGGTCCTGGCGCGCGGTGATCACCGTCATGTGCATCTCGGCCACGCCCCAGCCCTCGCGGGCCTGCCGCTCCGCCTCCGCGATGACGGTGCGGCCGAGGCCCGCGCCCTGGAGGGCGGGGCTGACCGCGAACATGCCGAAGTAGGCGTGCGCGCCCCGGTGTTCGAGCTGGCAGCAGGCCACGATCCGGCCCTCGCTCTCCACGGTGAGCAGCCGGCTGTCCGGGGCCTTGACGACCTCCCGCACACCCTCGGGGTCGGTGCGCTGCCCGTGCAGGATGTCCGCCTCGGTGGTCCACCCCGCGCGGCTGGACTCCCCCCGGTAGGCCGACTCGATCAGCTCGACGAGCGCGTCCACGTCGGCGTCGGTGGCGTCGCGGAAGGTCAGTACGGCGTCGGCGGCTGTTCCCATGGCGCGGTTCCTCGATTCGTGTGCGTCTTCCCCGGCGTGGCCGGGACGGCCCGAGATTAACGCGCCCGAGCCGGACCCTGAAGGCGCGGTCCATGCTCCGGACGGCGGGTCGGCGGCGGCGTGCGCCCCCTCCCCCTACGCTCGGCCGCATGGTGCATGTACTCAGCAGCCGCGTCCTGCTCCGCCCCTCCGACCCCGAACGCTCCCGCGACTTCTACGGCCGCCGCCTCGGGCTCGCCGTCCACCGCGAGTTCGGCACCGGTCCGGAGCGCGGCACCGTGTACTTCCTCGGCGGCGGCTTCCTCGAGCTGTCGGGCCGCGCGGAGGCGGCTCCGGCGGGCTCCCCCGACGTCCGGCTGTGGCTCCAGGTGGAGGACGCGGAGGCCGCGCGGGAGGAACTCACCGGGCGCGGCGTGGAGATCGTCCGCCCGCCGGTGAAGGAGCCGTGGGGCCTGATCGAGATGTGGATCGAGGACCCGGACGGGACGCCGATCGTCCTCGTCGAGGTCCCGGAGGAGCACCCGCTGCGGTACCGGCCGGGCCTGTAGAAGACTCCAGGGCCTCTCGTTCGGATCACCCCGGCGTCGCGGGGCCTGGCACGCACTCCCCCACGGCCCTGAACGGGCGCGCGGGCACCCCCAGCGGCGTTGTCGTCGGTCGCCGGCTCCCCCACGCTCGGCTGCGCTCGCGCGGGCGGGGCCCCATCGCGTCGACGCCCTCGTCCGCCTTGCAGCCGCACGCACCAGACCCCGCTCGGGTCGGCCTGAAACGGCACCGCGCCTCACGGCCGGCCTGATCCGAACGGAAGGCTCCAGGGGACGGGGGCCGGCCCTACGCGCGCAGGGCGCCCAGCCGTCCCTCCAGCTGGGCCAGCAGCCCGCCGAGCAGCCCCGCGAGATCGCCCAGCTCCCCGTCGTCCAGTCCGGACAGCACCGCGTTCTCGTACGCGAGCTGCGACGGCAGGATGCCGTCCACCAGCTCACGGCCCGCGTCGGTGAGGCGCACGTGCGCCACCCTGCGGTCCCGGGTGTCCCCACGGCGCTCCACCAGCCCCCGCTCCGTGAGCTGCTTCAGCCGCTTGGTGACGGCGGCGCCCGAGGAGAACGTCTCGCGGGCCAGCTCGCTGGGCGTCAGCTCGTGCCCCGTGCGGCGCAGCGCGCCGAGCAGGTCGAACTCGGGGCGGGTGAGCCCGGCCCGGCGCAGCGGGGCGTCCTCGGCCTGCTGGAAGAGGGCCGCGCAGCGGTTGATACGGCCGATGACCTCCATGGGACCGGTGTCGAGGCCGGGGTGGACCGCCCGCCACTGCCGGACCACCTCGGCGACGGTGTCACGCCCGGGGGCGGACGTGTCCGTGGTACTCGAGGTGTCCGGCGTGCCGGCACCGTCGCCGGCCGATGGCCCTTGGGTCGCCGTCATGGCGATGCGCCCTCCGTGTGGGTGTGCGTGCTGGTGCCGGGGTCCGGGAGGAGTCCCTGGCGTCGAACCGTCGCCGCGAGCGTACGGTGCGCCGCCTGCTCGGCGAGCACCACCCGTTCCTGGGGCAGCGCTCGCTGCCACCATTCTCCGGCCGCGGCGTCGGCGGTCGCGCGCAGGTCGACGACGGCGGCGGCGAGTCCCCGGCGGGCGGCCTCCAGGGCGGCGGGCGTGGCCGCGGGGCCGGCCACCAGGCGGGCGGCGTGCTCGCGGGCCCGGTGGACGGCGGTCAGCGCCCGCTCGACACGCCGGCCGGCCCGCCGGTCGGTGACGGCCACGGCGGCGGCGAAGCCGACCAGGGCCCCGACGAGGGTGTCCACGACCCGGCCGGTGACCAGCTCGCCGGTCGGCTGGTAGCCGGGCAGCTCGGTGACCAGCAGCGCCAGCGGGGTCACACAGACGCTGCCGAGCCAGTAGTTGCGCCCGATGAGCGCCTCGGCGCCGAAGTTGCAGGCGAGGATGCACAGCACGAGGGCGAGCGGCCCGAGCTGGGCGACCGGGGTGACGGCCGCGAAGAGCAGCACGCCGACGACGTTGCCGACGACCCGCTGCACTGCCCTGCTCCAGGTGAGCGTGACATTGGCCTGGTAGAGGGACGCGGCGGTCACGAGCGCCCAGTAGGGCCGCTCGGCCCCGAGAGCGAGGGCGGCATACCCGGCGAGCGCACACCCGAGCGCGGTACGGAGGGCAACGGGGCGAAGCCTTTCGAGCCGCGTCCACAGCGGACGCGGCGGGACGTCACGCTCGGCGTCGACCCCCAGGAGTTCGTCCCGCTCGGCGCGCGGGAGGTCGCCGGTGGCGGGCGGGACCTTGCCGGTCCTGTGCGGACCGTCCCCCATCGGGGGCGGACCGGCGTCCACCGGGAGCGAGTCGCCGCCGACCCGGCGCACGCCGCGGACCTCCCGAAGCGGGCCGCCCGACGTCCGGCGCGGGCCGTCCGCCCGCGGGCGCGAACGGTCGTCAACCGGACGCGAGTCGTCGTCCAAAGGCACGGCGTGGCCCACCCCACGCAGGCCCCCCGGCCGCTGACGCGGGGCGTCCGCCGTCGGGCGCGGACCGTCGTCCACCCGGCGCGTGTCCGCGTTCCCCCGACGCAGGTCGTCGCCCGCCCCACGCAAGCTCTCCTCGTCCCGACGTACCCCCTCGCCCGCCCGGCGCGCATCGCCCGTGCGTGGGATGCGGCCCGTGCCGCGTACGGCGCGGGCCCAGGTGTGCAGGAGGGTGGGGTC
>MUNG01000383.1 GCA_002154585.1 Streptomyces pseudogriseolus | reverse complement strand
GTTCAGCAGCTTCGCCGCGGTGGTACGGGAGCTGACCGCGGCGAAGCTGCTGAACCGCCCGCACGTGGTGGACGCGGTGGACTCGCTGCTGGCCGAGGGGCGGGCGCTCGCGGAGGCGCGGCTGTACCGGCTGGTCCGCGAGTACGGGCTGCCCGACCCGTGCTGGAACGTGGACCTGCGGCTCCCCGGCGGCCCGCACCTGGGCGGCCTGGACGCGTACTGGCCGGACCAGGCGGTGGCGGTGGAGCTGGACACCCGCGCGCCCCGGCCGGGCGGGCGGCCGGAGGACGACGCCGAGTGGACGCAGCACGCCCGCAAGCGCGAGCACCTGGAGCGTCTCGGCATCACGGTCGTGCACATCACGCCCCGCAAGCTGCGGGACGCGGCGGAGCAGCAGGCGGCGGTGGTCCGCACGGCACTGATGGCGTCGGCGGACCGCGACCCGGCGGCGTACGTCGTCGTGCTGCCCCGCTAGTGCGGCGGCCCGGCACTCCGTACGAGGGCGGAGGGGCCGCCGGGGGCGGGTGCGTGTCCCGGGGGCCGTCCGCGCGTCAGTCGCCGCAGTACTCCGCGTCGATCACCGTCTCGGTGTTCCCGGTCCGGTCGCCGTCGATGGCGAGCGCCCTCGACCACGGCGCGCACGGCCCGTGCGGCCGCCGCGTGGTCAACGGTGTCCCCGGTACGGTCCGCGCCCGGCGCCGCCGCGGGGGCTGCCAGGACGGCCGTTGTGCGCGGGTGCGCGGGTGTCATCCCAGGGCGGCCTTCAGGTGTCCCTCGGCGGGCCGTTCGCGCCACAGCCGCAGGGCGGTGTCGATCAGGCCGATGCGGACCAGGCCGGGAACGGCGTCGAGGGGCTGCCAGGCGGCGAGTTCGGTGGAGCCGCCGATCTCGTGGCACAGCTCGCCGCCGGCGACCCGGGCCTCGTAGATCAGCCGCAGGGCGTGGTGGTCGACCGGGCGGCGGAACCGGCCGGTGAGCGTGTGGCGGCCCGAGTCGACCCCGAGGAACCCGGTGACCTCGACGAGATAGCCGGTCTCCTCCTCCAGTTCGCGCCGCACGGTGTCGTAGGGATCCTCGCCGTGCTCCATGCCGCCGCCCGGCAGCACCCACTCGGCCACGCCGTGCTCGTCCCGTGACCGGGCGAGGAGAAGCTGTCCGTCGCGCACCACCACGGCGTAGGCCGCCACCCTCAACGTCCGTCGCATCGCCGGACGGTAACCCACGCGGCCGGGGACGCGCAGGGGTGTATTCGGGCGGTCCGCACTGTGGACACCCACCCTGCATGAGCATGACGGACTTGTCCGCTTCGGGTGCGATCCCCCCATACGGGCACCGGGGGTTTTCCCCACACCTTGCCCGGCCTTCCGGCCAGCCCTCGCCAACACCGGCCCCTTACGCGAAGCTCGTCGATCGTCCGGCAGTGCATTCCGGACCCCGCCGACCAGGAACGTTCATCCCTGGCCGCTCCCGTTCGTTCGCTCCTTTCAAGGGATGCCGATGACCAACTCCCCGCAGCGCGCCCCCATATCGGGCACCAGACGCGCGGCCCGCATAGCCGTCGCCGCCGGTCTCGTCGCCGCGCTCTCCGCCGCCGGGCCCGTCCCGCTGGCCCTCGCCGCCGACGGACCGGCCGCCGCCCCGGCCGACGCGGACGTCAAGTCCGCCCCCGACAAGCTCGGTTCGCACGACGCGGAACTCCTCGCCGACGCCAAGGCCGAGGGCGCCAAGCACGTCACGATGATGATCGCGACGGCCCCCGGGAAGACCGCCCAGGTCACCGAGGAGATCGAGGACGTCAAGGGCGCCTCGGTCGGCCGCCTGGACGACAAGCTCGGCTACGTCCGCGCCACCGTGCCCACCGGCAAGGCGGACGCGGCCATCGCCGCCGCCACCAAGCTCTCCTCCGTGCACGGCGTCGACCTGCGCGAGGAGATCCTGCTCGACGACCCGACCCCGGCCGCCGACACCACGAAGGCCGCCAGGGGCAAGGGCGGGAGCGCCAAGGGCTACGCCGCCCCGGACCGGAG
Organism: Streptomyces pseudogriseolus; assembly: GCA_002154585.1. Classification (GTDB taxonomy): domain Bacteria; phylum Actinomycetota; class Actinomycetes; order Streptomycetales; family Streptomycetaceae; genus Streptomyces; species Streptomyces pseudogriseolus. The sequence continues at coordinate 9,173 of MUNG01000383.1, read as the reverse complement.
GACGCCCGCGAAGAACCCGTACAACCCGTCCTTCGAGACGGGCGCCGTGGACTTCGTGAAGAAGAACCCCAAGGCGGACGGCCGCGGCGTCACCATCGGCATCCTCGACTCCGGCGTCGACCTCGGGCACCCCGCGCTCCAGCGGACCACCACCGGCGAGCGCAAGATCGTCGACTGGGTGACGGCGACCGACCCGATCGTGGACGGCGACCAGACCTGGCGCCCCATGGTCAACGCGGTCTCCGGCCCTGCCTTCACCTACGGCGGCGCCACCTGGAAGGCCCCGCAGGGTTCCTACCAGGTCAGCCTGTTCCGCGAGTCGTACACCGCGGGCGGCGACGCGGCCGGTGACGCCAACCGCGACGGCGACACCACCGACGTGTGGGGCGTGCTCTACGACCCGGCCGCCGGCACGGTCCGCGTCGACCTGAACAACAACCAGGACTTCTCCGACGACACCCCGATGAAGCCGTACAAGGACGGCTTCCAGGTCGGGTACTTCGGCACCGACGACCCGAAGACCGACGTCGCCGAGCGCCAGCCGTTCGTCGTGGAGATCCGCAAGGACGTCCCGATGGACCCCTACGGCGGCGACTGGACCGGCAAGAAGGCCGACTTCGTCAACATCGGCGTCATCGAGTCCGAGCACGGCACCCACGTCGCCGGCATCACCGCCGCCAACGGCCTGTTCGGCGGGAAGATGAACGGCGCGGCGCCCGGCGCCAAGCTGGTCTCCTCGCGCGCCTGCACCTGGTCCGGCGGCTGCACCAACGTCGCGCTGACCGAGGGCATGATCGACCTCGTCACCAAGCGCGGCGTCGACATCGTCAACATGTCCATCGGCGGTCTGCCGGCGCTGAACGACGGCAACAACGCCCGCGCCGAGCTGTACACCCGCCTGATCGACACCTACGGCGTCCAGCTGGTGATCTCCGCGGGCAACTCCGGCCCCGGCGCCAACACCATCGGCGACCCCGCCCTCGCCGACAAGGTCATCTCGGTCGGCGCGTCCGTCTCCAAGGAGACCTGGGCCGCCAACTACGGCTCCGAGGTGAAGACCAAGTACGCGATGATGCCGTTCTCGTCGCGCGGCCCGCGTGAGGACGGCGGCTTCACGCCGACCCTGACCGCGCCCGGCGCGGCGATCAACACCATCCAGACCTGGATGCCGGGCGCCCCGGTCGCCGAGGCGGGCTACGACCTGCCGGCCGGCTACGGCATGCTCCAGGGCACCTCGATGGCCTCCCCGCAGGCCGCCGGCGCCTCCGCGCTGCTGCTGTCCGCCGCGAAGCAGAAGCACGTCGAGCTCACCCCGGCGACGCTGCGCACCGCCCTCACCTCCACCGCCCGGCACATCAAGGGCGTGCAGGCCTACGAGGAGGGCGCCGGTCTCATCGACGTCGTGGACGCCTGGAAGGCGATCCGTGACGGCGCCACCGCGCACGAGTACACGGTCAAGGCACCGGTCGACACCGCGATCGACCAGTTCCTGAAGACCCCCGGCTACGGCACCGGCCTGTACGACCGTGAGGGCGGCCTGAAGGCCGGCCAGAAGAAGACGTACGACATCACGATCACCCGTACGTCCGGCCCGGACCGCGCCGTCCGCCACGAGCTGGACCTCGCCAACAACGCGGACCGCACCTTCCGCATCGCCGGCGACGACACCGTCTCGCTGCCGCTGAACAAGCCGGTGACCGTCAAGGTCCAGGCGCGTCCCGGCTCGGCCGGCGTCAAGAGCGCGATCCTCGAGGTCGACGACCCGCGCACCGAGGGCGTGGACCGGCAGATCCTCACCACCGTGGTGGTCTCCACCCCGCTGAAGTACACCTACGCGGCGAAGGGCACCGCCCAGCGCAACAGCACCACCTCCTACTTCGTCACCGTGCCCGAGGGCGCGAAGACGCTGGAGGTCGCGATGAGCGGGCTGAAGGCGACGAGCCAGACCCGGTTCATCTCCATCCACCCGTACGGTGTGCCGTCCGACCCGACCTCGACGGTCAACTGCTACCCGAACTACAGCAACCCGGCGAACACCTGCCGTCCCGACGTGCGCTCGTACGCGGACCCGCAGCCGGGCGTCTGGGAGATCGAGGTCGAGGCGCGCCGCACCTCGCCGCTGCTCGACAACCCGTACCGGCTGGACGTCGCCGTGCTCGGCGCGGCCTTCGACCCGGAGACCGTCACGGTGCCCGAGGCGAAGGTCGGCACCCCGGCCGCCGTCGACTGGACGGTGACCAACGAGGCCGCCGCGATCGACGGCAAGCTGGCCGGCGGGCCGCTCGGCTCGTCGAAGACCGCCCGGCCGTCGATCGCCTCGGGCGACGTCCACACCACCACCGTCGAGGTGCCCGAGGGCGCCGCGTCGCTGGACGTGTCGATCGGCAACGTCTCCGACACCGCCGCCGACCTGGACCTGACCGTGTACGACGCGGCCGGCGCGCAGGTCGCGCAGTCCGCGGACGGCGACTCGGAGGAGTCCGTCTCCCTCGCCGCCCCGAAGGCCGGCACGTACACGATCGAGGTGGTCGGCTACGCGGTCCCGGCCGGCACGACGGAGTACGACTACCTGGACGTGTTCTTCTCCCCGACGCTCGGCACCGTCACCGTCGACGGTTCCGCGCCGGTGAAGCTGGGCACGGGCGCCAAGGCCACCGTCTCCGGCGAGGTCACCGTCGCCGCCGCGGCTCCCGAGGGTCGCGCGTTCTTCGGCCGCGTGCAGCTGGTCAACGCGCGCGGCACGGTCGCGGGCGTCGGCAGCGTGGCGATCGAGAAGGTCGTCCCGTAGCGGAACGGCCCTCAGGGCCGCACACGAGGGGCGGGCGTCCGTACGGGCGCCCGCCCCTTCCGCGCGCTCAGCCGCAGCGCATCGCGCGCGACGCGGGCAGCGCGGCGACGATCCCCGCCCGGACCGGGGCGATGTCCGCCTCGCCCACGGCCATCCGGTCCGGGTGGGCGAGGCCTGCGGACAGGGCGACCAGCACCTGGTCGCCGGGGCGCAGCGGCACCTGGTCGGCGTCGTCCCTGAGGAACGTCACCGGCCCGTCCCCCTTGTAGTACCGGCTTGCCCGCAGCGTGACCCGCTGCACGCCGCCGGTGCCCGGCACCTCCTCCAGCTGTGTCACCCGGCCCTCGGCGACGAGGCGCGCGCACGCCAGGTAGCGGGGGGTGCCGAAGACGGGGGCGCCCGCGTCCTCCTTGGCGTCAGCGGCGGCGCCGCCCCGGGACGCGGAGTCGGCCGTCGCGCCGCCGTCCTGCGACACGAGCCAGCCCAGGCCGAGCACCAGCCCGGCGGCGGCAGCGGCGGCGAGCCCGCCGAGGGCAACCTTCAGCGGCCGGTACCGGGACCGTCGCCGGAGCGGCGTGACGGGCGTGGTCCGTGCGGGGCGCGGCCCGGCCGCCCCGGCCTCCTCCTCGGGCCGCTCCCCGGCGGCCGGAGCGGCCTCCTCTCGCCCCGCCAACGCGTCCCCGATCAGCGTGAGCTGCTCCTTCAGCACGGCAAGATCGGCGAACGCGGCGTCGCGCGCCGCACGGTACGCGGCGTCTTCCCCCGCCCCTTCAGGCGGCGGCTCGTCGAACAGGGCAGCGGCGAGGGCGTCGTGCGGGGGGTCTTCGTGGCGGGGGCCCTCGCGGCCCGCGTTCTTTCGGAGCGGGGTGCGGTCCCCGCGGGGCTCGCTGTTGTCGTGGGCGGTCACGTCACACCACCTCGTCCTCGTGCAGGCGGGCGCGCAGGGCCCGTACCGCCGTGTGCAGCCTGCTCTTGACCGTGCCCTCCGGGACGCCGAGCTGCTCGGCGATGGAGCGGACCGGCAGATCGGCGTAGAAGCGCAGCACGACGACCTGGCGCTGCGCGTCGGGCAGCGCGTCCAGGCCCCGTGCGACGGCCAGCGACAGCACGCTGGTCTCCTCGCCGGACGGCGTCTCCGCGGGTCCGAGCGCGGCCAGCCGCTCCCCCAGCCGTTCCTGCCGCCGCTTGGCCCGGTGCCAGTCCATGGCGAGGTTGGAGGCGACGACCGCCGCCCACGCCGAGACGTCCCGGGGCGCCTCCCTGCCGCTCGCGGCGCGTTCCAGCAGCCGCAGACGGACCTGCTGCACCCCGTCCGGCAGGTCCGCCTGCGGCACTCCCCCGAGTGCGAGCACCGCCCGCACCCTGCGTTCCTGCGCCGCGTCCAGCGGGTCGTCGCCGACGGCGCCCGGCCCGCGGCCGCGCCGGGTTCTTCCGCGCAGCACCGCTCACCCCCCTCACGCTGTTTCCTCTACGACGCGGCGGGCGGCCGGAACGTTCGGACGGATGCGCGGGGCGTCGCAGAGGCGTACGTCACACTTCGTGTGGACGGGGGCGGTCCGGGCAGGGGTCCTTGCGGCCGACGGCCCCCGCAGAGGGAATTCCTGCAGCTCAGGCGGGTCGCGGCCGAAGGTCCGCAACCGGTGCCCGGGCACGGTTCGTCCCACTGTGCGGGCGGTCGGGGCAAAGAATTGGACAGCCGGGGCGTGGTCGGCCGCATGATGGAAGGGCCCCGTCCAGGCACATCAGGTACGCGAGAGACGTAGTAGGGAGTCGCCGTGAGGGTCGGAATCGTCGGAGCCACCGGTCAGGTGGGCACGGTCATGCGAAGGATCCTCAAGGAGCGGAACTTCCCGGTGACGGAGCTGCGCCTGTTCGCCTCGGCCCGCTCGGCGGGCACGGAGCTGGACGGCGTGACGGTGGAGGACGCGTCCACCGCCGACTACAGCGGCCTGGACATCGTGCTGTTCTCCGCGGGCGGCGCGACCTCGAAGGCGCTGGCCGAGAAGGTCGCCTCGCAGGGCGCCGTGGTGATCGACAACTCCTCCGCCTGGCGCAAGGACCCCGAGGTCCCCCTCGTCGTCTCCGAGGTGAACCCGAGCGCGATCGCGAACCGCCCCAAGGGCATCATCGCCAACCCGAACTGCACGACGATGGCCGCGATGCCGGTGCTGCGTCCGCTGCACGCGGAGGCGGGCCTGGAGGCGCTGGTCGTCGCCACGTACCAGGCGGTGTCCGGTTCGGGTCTCGCGGGCGTGGCCGAGCTGCACGGCCAGACGCAGAAGGTCGTCGACGAGGCCGACAAGCTGACGCACGACGGCGCGGCGGTCGACTTCCCCGAGCCCGGCGTCTACAAGCGCCCCATCGCCTTCAACGTGCTGCCCTTCGCGGGCAACCTCGTCGACGACGGTCTGAACGAGACCGACGAGGAGCAGAAGCTCCGCAACGAGTCGCGCAAGATCCTGGACATCCCCGAGCTGAAGGTCTCCGGCACCTGCGTGCGCGTCCCGGTCTTCTCCGGCCACTCCCTGCAGATCAACGCCCGGTTCGCCCGCCCGATCAGCCCGGAGCGCGCGACCGAGCTGCTCGCGGAGGCGCCCGGGGTGGTCCTCACCGACATCCCGACCCCGCTCCAGGCCGCCGGCCAGGACCCGTCGTACGTCGGCCGCATCCGCCGCGACGAGACGGTGGACAACGGCCTGGCGCTGTTCGTCTCCAACGACAACCTCCGCAAGGGCGCGGCCCTGAACGCGGTGCAGATCGCGGAGCTGGTGGCCCAGGAACTGAGCGCCTGACGGCACACGGACACACGAAGAGGCGGGCGCCCCCAGGGACGCCCGCCTCTCGCCGTTCCGGCGCCCTGGGCGCGTCAGAGTGCCAGGTGCCGGCGCAGGGCCACGTCCGCGCGCAGCAGGACCTGGAACGACAGGACCCGAGTGGTGTTCGACGTCAGCGGCACCACGCTGACGACGCCCCGGCCGTTCCGCTCGACGGACTCGTTGGCACCGTCGTCGGACACGATCACGGCCGGGCGGATCTTGTCCGCCTCGCTGCCCCAGGCCGGCTCGTGGAACCCCGCGACAGAGGGGTATCCCCATGCCTGCGGTTTCGTCATCGCGTCGGGGCGATCTCGCGTGGAAGGATGGCGCAACCCACACATATCGAGGAGATGACCGCGTGCCTGGCACAAACCTGACTCGCGAAGAGGCGCAGCAGCGGGCGAAGCTGCTGACCGTTGACTCGTACGAGATCGAGCTCGATCTCTCCGGCGCGCAGGGCGGGGGTACCTCCCGCTCGAGCGAAGCCGAGAGTGGGGGAGGCACCTACCGTTCCGTGACCACGGTGCGCTTCGACGTCGCCGAGGACGGCGCGGAGTCCTTCATCGACCTGGTGGCTCCGGCCGTCCACGAGATCACCCTGAACGGCGAGTCGCTGGACCCCGCCGAGCGCTTCGCGGACTCCCGCATCGCCCTGCCCGGCCTGCTCCAGGGCCGCAACGTGCTGCGGGTGAGTGCCGACTGCGCGTACACCAACACGGGTGAGGGCCTGCACCGCTTCGTCGACCCGGTGGACGACCAGGCGTACCTGTACACGCAGTTCGAGGTGCCGGACGCCCGCCGGGTGTTCGCCGCCTTCGAGCAGCCGGACCTCAAGGCGACGTTCCGGTTCACGGTCAAGGCGCCGGAGGGCTGGACGGTCATCTCCAACTCCCCCACGCCGGAGCCGAAGGACAACGTGTGGGAGTTCGCGCCGACCCCGCGCCTGTCCACGTACGTCACGGCGCTGATCGCCGGCCCGTACCACTCGGTGCACAGCGTGTACGAGAAGGACGGCCGGTCGGTGCCGCTCGGCATCTACTGCCGGCCCTCGCTCGCCGAGTACCTCGACGCGGACGCCATCTTCGAGGTGACCCGGCAGGGCTTCGACTGGTTCCAGGAGAAGTTCGACTACGCCTACCCGTTCGAGAAGTACGACCAGCTGTTCGTGCCCGAGTTCAACGCGGGCGCCATGGAGAACGCGGGCGCGGTGACCATCCGCGACCAGTACGTGTTCCGTTCGAAGGTGACGGACGCGGCGTACGAGGTGCGGGCCGCCACGATCCTGCACGAGCTGGCGCACATGTGGTTCGGCGACCTGGTCACCATGGAGTGGTGGAACGACCTGTGGCTGAACGAGTCGTTCGCCACCTTCGCGGAGGCCGCCTGCCAGGCCGACGCGCCCGGCTCCAAGTGGCCGCACTCGTGGACGACGTTCGCGAACCAGATGAAGACCTGGGCCTACCGCCAGGACCAGCTGCCGTCCACGCACCCGATCATGGCGGACATCCGCGACCTGGACGACGTGCTCGTCAACTTCGACGGCATCACGTACGCCAAGGGCGCCTCCGTGCTGAAGCAGCTTGTCGCCTACGTGGGCGAGGACGAGTTCTTCCGGGGCGTGCAGGCGTACTTCAAGCGCCACGCGTACGGCAACACGCGCCTGTCCGACCTGCTGGGCGCCCTGGAGGAGACCTCAGGACGTGACCTGAAGGCGTGGTCGAAGCAGTGGCTGGAGACGGCCGGCATCAACGTCCTGCGCCCGGAGATCGAGACGGACGACGCCGGTGTCATCACCTCCTTCGCCGTCCGCCAGGAGGCACCCGCCCTCCCGGCCGGCGCGAAGGGCGAGCCGACCCTGCGCCCGCACCGCATCGCGATCGGCCTGTACGACCTGGACGAGGCGACCGGCAAGCTGGTGCGCGGCGAGCGCGTCGAGCTGGACGTCGACGGCGAGCTGACCGCCGTGCCGCAGCTCGCGGGCAAGCGCCGCCCGGCGGTGATCCTGCTCAACGACGACGACCTGTCGTACGCCAAGGTCCGTCTGGACGAGCAGTCCCTCGCCGTCGTCACCGAGCACCTGGGCGACTTCGAGTCGTCGCTGCCGCGGGCGCTGTGCTGGGCCTCCGCCTGGGACATGACCCGCGACGCGGAGCTGCCCGCCCGCGACTACCTGTCGCTCGTGCTGTCGGGTGTCGGCAAGGAGTCCGACATCGGTGTCGTGCAGTCGCTGCACCGGCAGGTGAAGCTCGCCCTCGACCTGTACGCCGACCCGGCCGCCCGCGAGAGCCTGCTGACCCGCTGGACCGACGCGACGCTCGCGCACCTGCGGTCCGCCGAGCCGGGCGGCGACCACCAGCTGGCGTGGGCGCGCGCCTTCGCGGCGACCGCCCGCACCCCGGAGCAGCTGGACCTGCTGGAGGCGCTGCTCGCCGGCACGCGGACCGTGGAGGGCCTGGCCGTCGACACGGAGCTGCGCTGGGCGTTCGTGCAGCGGCTGGCCGCGGTGGGCCGGTTCGACGAGGCGGAGATCGCCGCCGAGTACGAGCGGGACAGGACGGCGGCGGGCGAGCGGCACGCGGCCACCGCGCGGGCGGCGCGCCCGACGGAGGAGGCCAAGGCGGAGGCGTGGGCCTCGGTCGTCGAGTCCGACAAGCTGCCGAACGCGGTGCAGGAGGCGGTCATCGCCGGCTTCGTGCAGACCGACCAGCGGGAGCTGCTGGCGCCGTACACGGAGAAGTACTTCGAGGCGCTCGCGGACGTGTGGGCGTCCCGCTCGCACGAGATGGCCCAGCAGATCGCGGTCGGCCTCTACCCGGGCGTCCAGGTCTCCGGCGAGACCCTCGACCGGACGGACGCCTGGCTGACCGCCGCCGAGCCCAACGCGGCCCTGCGCCGCCTGGTCTCGGAATCCCGCGCCGGCGTGGAACGCGCCCTGCGCGCGCAGGCGGCGGACGCGGCGGCGTCGGCGTAACACGCGTTCGTGAAGGGGCGTCCGGTCGCACGGCCGGCGCCCCTTCCTTGCTGTCGGGGCCCGGAGCGGGCGGCGCGGCGCGCGGACCTGCGCGGAAGGCGCCGCGTGCCACCGGGCGCCGGGCCCGTCGGCCCCGCGGGCACGCCGAAGGGCGCCGGCGGGGGCCGGCGCCCTTCGGGACGGCGTGTGCGGGCCGCTCGGGCGAGCGGGCCGGGGTCAGGCCTTGGACTCCGCCTTGGTCCGGATGTTGGAGCTCGTCGGGTCCTTCTTCTGGTGGGACTTGTCGAGCGCCATCACCAGACCGGCGATGACCGCGAAGAGGCCGACCGGGAGCAGGACGTAGAGGCCCAGCGTCTCGATGACGCTCAGGCCCGTGCCGGGGTCGTCGCCGTCGTCGCGGTTGAGCGCGAGCGCGGGGGACGACATGAGCAGCATCATCAGCGTCGTACCGGCTGCCAGGGCGCCGGCGCGCAGGGCGTTCTTCTTGTCCACGGTGCCCAACGTACCGAACCCGGTCGGGGGCCGCGCGCCCGGGGTGTCGTACGGACGCGCGGGCCGGTCAGGGGGCGGGCGGGGCGCCGGCGCGCAGCACGTCGGC
>MUNG01000382.1 GCA_002154585.1 Streptomyces pseudogriseolus | reverse complement strand
CCCGACCGCCGCCCGCCGACCTGACACCCCCGACCCCTACCGGAGTGGACGACGTGGCCACTGGTACGGAACCCCCCGCGACCGACCCCGATCACCTCGGCGGCGTGAGATCCGGCACGCGCGCCGCGATCTCCGCGCCCCATCTGCGGACCGACCGCTGGTGGCTGGCCCCGGCCGCCACCGCGGCCGGGCTGCTCGCCTTCATCGTCTACTCGACGTGGCGGGCGTTCGCGAACACGGACTACTACGCGGCGCCGTACGTGTCGCCGTTCTACTCGCCGTGCCTCGCGGAGAACTGCGAGCCGATGCGCGGCGGCCCGAACTGGGAGCTGTTCGGCGGCTGGTGGGGCATCTCGCCGGCGATCATCATCCTGATCTTCCCGCTCGGCTTCCGGCTGACCTGTTACTACTACCGCAAGGCCTACTACCGGAGCTTCTGGGCGTCCCCGCCGGCCTGCGCGGTCGCCGAACCGCACGCGAAGTACACCGGCGAGACGCGCTTCCCGCTGATCCTGCAGAACGTCCACCGGTACTTCTTCTACGCGGCGCTGCTGGTCGCCTGCGTGCTGACCTGGGACACCGTGCTCGCCTTCCGCGACGAGGACTACGCGTGGGGCCATATGGGGCTCGGCACCCTGGTGTTCCTGGCCAACATCGCCTTGATCTGGGCGTACACCCTGTCCTGCCACTCCTGCCGGCACATCGTCGGCGGAAAGCTCAAGCACTTCTCCAAGCATCCCGTGCGCTACCGGATGTGGCAGTGGGTGAGCCGGCTGAACGCCCGGCACATGCAGCTCGCCTGGGCCTCGCTGCTCAGCGTGGCGCTCGCCGACTTCTACGTCTATCTCGTCGCGTCCGGTGTCTTCGACGATCCGCGCTTCTTCTAGCTGGGGGCCTTACCTATGTCCGTGGTCGACCGACAGGAGTGGGACGTCGTCGTGGTCGGGGCCGGCGGCGCGGGCCTGCGCGCCGCGATCGAGGCGCGCGAGCGGGGCGCCCGTACGGCCGTGATCTGCAAGTCGCTGTTCGGCAAGGCGCACACCGTGATGGCCGAGGGCGGCATCGCGGCGGCGATGGGCAACGTCAACTCCGGCGACAACTGGCAGGTGCACTTCCGCGACACCATGCGCGGCGGCAAGTTCCTGAACCAGTGGCGGATGGCCGAGCTGCACGCCCAGGAGGCGCCGCAGCGGGTGTGGGAGCTGGAGACCTGGGGCGCGCTGTTCGACCGGACCAAGGACGGCCGGATCTCCCAGCGCAACTTCGGCGGCCACGAGTACCCGCGCCTCGCGCACGTCGGCGACCGCACCGGCCTGGAGCTGATCCGCACCCTCCAGCAGAAGATCGTCGCCCTCCAGCAGGAGGACTTCCGCGAGACCGGCGACTACGAGTCCCGGCTGAAGGTCTTCCAGGAGTGCACGGTCACGCGCGTGCTGAAGGACGGCGAGAAGGCGAGCGGCGTCTTCGGGTACGAGCGCGAAACCGGCCGCTTCTTCGTCCTGGAGGCGCCGGCAGTGGTGATCGCGACCGGCGGCATCGGCAAGTCCTTCAAGGTCACGTCGAACTCCTGGGAGTACACCGGCGACGGGCACGCGCTGGCGCTGCTCGCGGGCGCGCCGCTGCTGAACATGGAGTTCGTGCAGTTCCACCCGACGGGCATGGTCTGGCCGCCGTCGGTGAAGGGCATCCTCGTCACCGAGTCGGTGCGCGGCGACGGCGGGGTGCTGCGCAACTCCGAGGGCAAGCGGTTCATGTTCGACTACGTCCCGGACGTCTTCAAGGAGAAGTACGCGCAGTCCGAGGACGAGGCCGACCGCTGGTACGACGACCCGGACCACAACCGCCGCCCGCCCGAGCTGCTCCCCCGCGACGAGGTCGCCCGCGCCATCAACGCCGAGGTCAAGGCGGGCCGCGGCTCGCCGCACGGCGGTGTCTTCCTGGACGTGTCCACACGGATGCCGGCGGAGGTGATCAAGCGCCGGCTGCCGTCGATGTACCACCAGTTCAAGGAGCTGGCGGACGTCGACATCACGGCTGAGCCGATGGAGGTCGGCCCGACCTGTCACTACGTGATGGGCGGTATCGCCGTCGACTCCGACTCGGCGGCGGCGCGCGGGGTGCCGGGGCTGTTCGCGGCCGGTGAGGTCGCGGGCGGCATGCACGGCTCCAACCGGCTGGGCGGCAACTCCCTGTCCGACCTGCTGGTGTTCGGCCGCCGGGCCGGCTGGCACGCGGCCGAGTACGCGAGCGGGACGGGGGCCGGGCGGCCCCGCGTGGACGACGCCCAGGTCGACACGGCCGCCGCGGAGGCGCTGCGCCCGTTCTCCGCCGAGGGCGGGGAGCAGGCCGACGGCCCGCCGGAGAACCCGTACACGCTGCACCAGGAGCTCCAGCAGACGATGAACGACCTGGTCGGCATCATCCGCCGGGAGCACGAGATGGAGCAGGCCCTGCAGAAGCTCGCCGAGCTGCGGGCACGGGCCCGCCGGGCGGGCGTGGAGGGCCACCGGCAGTTCAACCCGGGCTGGCACCTCGCGCTGGACCTGCGGAACATGCTGCTGGTCAGCGAGTGCGTGGCGCGTGCGGCGCTGGAGCGCACCGAGTCGCGCGGCGGCCACACCCGCGAGGACCACGCGACCATGGACCGCGCCTGGCGCAACGTCAACCTGCTGTGTGCGCTGACCGATCCCACGGGCGGGCTCGCCGCCACGGACGCGGTGCGCGGCCAGATCACCCTGACCCGAGAGACCACCGAACCCGTCCGCCCCGATCTGCTCGCCCTCTTCGAGAAGGACGAGCTGGTCAAGTACCTGGCCGAAGAGGAGCTCTACGAGTGAACAGCTACGAGGCCCGCTTCAAGGTGTGGCGGGGGGACGTCGACGGAGGCGGCCTGGAGGACTTCCGCGTCGAGGTGAACGACGGCGAGGTGGTCCTCGACATCATCCACCGGCTCCAGGCCACCCAGGCCCCCGACCTCGCCGTGCGCTGGAACTGCAAGGCCGGCAAGTGCGGTTCGTGCTCGGCGGAGATCAACGGCCGCCCCCGGCTGCTGTGCATGACCCGCATGTCGGTGTTCGACCGCGAGGAGACGATCACCGTGACGCCGCTGCGGGCGTTCCCGGTGATCCGGGACCTGGTGACGGACGTCGGCTTCAACTACACCAAGGCCCGGCAGGTCCCGGCGTTCGTGCCGCCGGCCGGGGTCGGTCCGGGCGAGTACCGGATGAATCAGGAGGACGTGGACCGCTCGCAGGAGTTCCGCAAGTGCATCGAGTGCTTCCTGTGCCAGGACACCTGCCATGTGGTCCGCGACCACGAGGAGAACAAGCCGGCGTTCGCCGGTCCGCGGTTCCTGATGCGGGTCGCCGAGCTGGACATGCACCCGCTGGACGCGGCCGACGAGTCCGGCCTGGACCGCAAGCGCACGGCCCAGGACGAACACGGCCTCGGCTACTGCAACATCACCAAGTGCTGCACAGAGGTCTGCCCCGAAGGCATCAAGATCACGGACAACGCGCTGATCCCGCTGAAGGAACGGGCGGCGGACCGCAAGTACGACCCGCTGGTCTGGCTGGGCGACAAGATCCGCCGCCGGTCCTAGAGGCCGGGGTCAGCGCGCCCAGCCGTCCTTGAACTCCTTCCAGTTGGTCTCGGTCGCCGCGAAGTCGATGTACGGGGCGAGACCGAAGAGTTCGCGGTCGGGGTCCGTGCGGGACAGGCCGAGGCGGGCGCCCCGGACGGCGGCGGCGACGGTCTCGGCGTGTCCCCAGTGACTCGGGTTGCTCTCGTAGTAGAAGGGCAGGCCCATCAGCAGGTGCGTGGTGGGCGGGGTGACCTCCAGGGCGAGCGAGGTCTGCTGGGCCACGTAGCCGCCGTAGGTGCTCTCGAAGAGGCGCGCGGTGTCGTACGACATCACGGCGATCTGGTCGACGCGCCGCGCGACCTGCCCGAAGAACTTCTGCGACCACCACTTGGGGTGGTCGGCGACGAAGCCCGCGACGGAGTGCAGGTGCGGGAGCGGGTCGATCTGGTGGGCGGCCACGGACAGCTGCGCGTCCCGTGCCCGGGTGACGCCCCGCAGGTCGTCCAGCAGGTCGAGGTAGTGCGCGTCGTCGGAGTGCAGCGGCTCCAGGTCGAGGTGGACGCCCTCGTAGCCGGCGTCGAGGACCTGTCCGGCGCTGCGCACCACCTCGGTACGGGTGGCGGCGTCGCTCAGCTCCAGGCCGTCGGGCCCGCCGTTGGCGAGGACGTCCCCGAGGAACGCCTGCACGCGCACCCCGGGCATCTCCCGGTGCACCGCGTCGATGAACCACCGGGCGCGCGGGTACGCCGACGTCGGCAGGGTGCCGTCGTGCTCCAGCGGACCGGAGTGGACGTAGAGGTCCCGGACGCCGGTGTCCTTCAGGCGCCGGGCGAGGGCGGTGACGTCGGCGTCCTTCTTGCGTCCGTCGACCCAGGCGTGCCCGAGCCACAGGGCGTCCCGGCCGCGGGTGTACGTCCCCTCCGCCGGGTCGCCCATGTAGTTGACCCGCAGCGCGGTCTCGACGGCGAGCAGCGGCACGATCAGCACCAGGGCGAGCACGAGGGCGGTGCGTCTGACGCGTCGCACCCAAGGTCTGGGGCGCTTCTTCTCCGGCGAGGGGCCGGGGTCGGACGCGGGCTCAGGGTCGGACGCGGGCTCGGGCGCGGGCGTGGGTTCCGGCGACGGCTCGGGCGTGGGCCGCGAGTCGTCCGTACCGGCCGTCCCGTCCCGCGACTCCGTGTGCTCCATGCCACCGTTCCCCTCGCCGTCCGATGTTGGGGGTGAGGACGAGGGGAACGGGTGGTCCGGTTGCGTCCACGGCGTCATGATCACGGAGGGTCACCGCCGGGTCGACGGGGCGTCAGAACAGGCTGAGCAGCGCCTCCGCCGGGTCGGTGAGGCCGGTGTCGGCCCCGGGAAGCGGCAGTTCGAACCACACCGTCTTGCCCCGGGGCGTACGGCGTGAGCCCCAGGCGGCGCTCAGCAGGCCGACGAGCTGGAGGCCCCGGCCGCCCTCGTCGGTGTCGCGGGCGCGCCGCCTGCGGGGCTGGACCAGGCCGGAGTCCCAGACCTCGCAGACCAGGGTGCGGTCCAGCAGCAGCCGGAGTCGGATCTCCCCCTCGCCGTACCGCAGGGCGTTGGTGACGAGCTCGCTGACCAGCAGCTCCGTGGTGTCGACCAGCGGCTCCATGTCCCAGGCGAGGAGCTGGGCGCGGGCGTACTCGCGGGCCCGGCCCACGCTGCGCGGCTCGCGCGGCAGCGTCCAGTCGCCCACGGAGTCGGCGGGCAGGCCCTGGACACGTGCCATCAGCAGCGCGATGTCGTCCTCGCCGTGATGGGTGTCGAGCGTGTTGAGGACGTGGTCGCAGACGTCCTCCAGGGGGGCGGAGGGGTCGGTGAGCGCGCCCACGAACGCCTGGAGGCCCTCGTCGAGGGGGTGGTCGCGGCTCTCGACCAGTCCGTCCGTGTAGAGCGCGAGCAGGGCGCCCTCGGGCAGTTCGACCTCCACCTCCTCGAACGGCTCCCCGCCGACGCCGAGCGGCATGCCGGGCGGCACGTCGAGCATCAGCGCGTTCTCTCCGGGCTCGACCAGGACGGGCGGCAGATGGCCCGCGTTCGCGAACGTGCAGCGGCGGGTGACGGAGTCGTAGACGGCGTACACGCAGGTGGCCAGGTACACCTCGGAGAGGTCCGCCTCGCTCGGGCGGCGGGCGGCCCGGGTGGCCTGCTGGACGCCTCCCGCGAACGCCTGGGAGGGACCGCCGGGCGCGCCGAGGCCGCGGGCGATCTCGTCCAGCTGGGAGAGCACCTCGGCCGGTTCGAGGTCGAGCTGCGCCAGCGTCCGTACGGCGGTACGCAGTTCGCCCATCGCGACGGCGGCGCGCAGGCCGCGGCCCATCACGTCGCCCACCACCAACGCCGTACGGTGGCCGGGCAGTTCGATGACGTCGAACCAGTCGCCGCCGACCTCGCCGGTGCGGCCGCTCGCCGCGTTGCCGGGCAGGTAGCGGCAGGCGATGTCCAGGCCGGACGCCTCCGGGTCGCCGGGCGGGAGCAGGGACCGCTGCAGTATCAGCGCGCGTTCGTGCTCGCGGCGGTAGAGGCGGGCGTTGTCGATGCAGACGGCGGCACGCGCCGCCAGTTCGACCGCGAGGTCACGGTCGCGGTCGCCGAACGGCTCGCTGCCCTTGGTGCGGGCGAACTGGGCGAGGCCCACCACGGTGTCGTGGGCGACCATCGGCACCGCGAGCGTGGACTGCACCAGGCCGCCGTCCTCGCCGGGCACGGTCTGCGGGCGGGCGGTGCGCAGGGCGTCCGCGCAGGGCGAGTTGAACGGGAAGTGGTGGACGGCGCCCAGCTTCACCGGGTCCCCGGTGCCGCTGATGGGCCCGTCGGACACGGCGCTGGCGAAGGCGACCCGGCGCACCTCGGCGCTGCCGTCGGCGAGGCCGGGCGGGGTCTCGTCGCCGGCCAGCAGCCCCTGGTAGAGGTCGACGGTGGCCAGGTCGCAGAAGCCGGGCACGACCACGTCGAGCAGTTCGCGCGCGGTGGTCTCCAGGTCGAGGGAGTTGCCGATGCGTGCGCCGGCCTCGTTCAGCAGGGCGAGATTGCGCCGCGCGGCGGCTGCCTCGCGGGCGGCGGCGCGGCGGGCGGTGATGTCGATGCCCAGCCAGGCGATGCCGATGGGCCGGCCGCTGCCGCTGTGCACCCGGTAGAGGTTGACGGACCAGTGACGCCGCTCGTCGGAGCCGGGGAGGAACCCGGTGACGTGCATGTCCGTGATGGACTCGCCGGTCTCCAGCACCCGGCGCAGGGTCGCCGCGACCCGCTCGGCCTCGCCGCGCGGCAGGTAGTCGTGGACGCCCTTGCCGCGGTGGTCGTCGGGCGTGCCGCCGAAGAGGGACGCGAACCGCTCGTTGGCACGGCGGACTCGCAGGTCACGGTCGATCAGCACGAAACCGAAGGGAGATTGGCCGAATATGGCCTGCGAGGCGGCCAGGTCCGTCTCGATACGGCGCAGGGTGCGGACGTCGACGACGATGCAGACCGCGGCCTTCTCGCCCGCCTCGGTCCGTGTCGGCATGACGTAGACCTCGGCGATGCCCTCCCGGTCGCGCTCGTCCCCGGCCAGGTGGGCGGGGAGCCGGAACGGCACCACGCCGGTCCACTCGCGGCCGTCGAGGATCTCGGCCATCTTGCGCTGGCCGCGCTCCCTGCGGACGGGCTCGAGGAACGCCTCGATGGGGTCCGCGCCGACGGCGCGCTCCGCGGGGATGCCGAAGATCTGCTCGGCGCGCAGGCTCCACTGGTCGACCAGTCCGTCGGGGCCGATCGAGAAGGACGCGACCTTGATGTAGTCGTACATGGAGCCGGGCGGGGCGGTCTGCCACATCGCGTCCCCGGACGGAGCATCGCCGGATACGAGGCCGTCGGCGGCCTCGTCCCTCGGGCCGCCCGACGAGTCCTCGGACTCCGTGGCCTTCGCTGGTATCTCGCTCACGCGAACCGTCCCCTCCAGCTCACCGCGTCCGGCACCGGTCACCGGGGGCGGCTGCCCGCAGTATCCAGCACTACGGCGCCGCACAACACGGTGTTCACGATCACAGCACGGTCCCGATGCTTTTCGGTCCGCACCGTGAGAACACTTCCAGTCTTCTAACCAGCGGACACGCCGTCGAATCCCCCGGTTCGGCAACCGTCATGGACGGGAACCGGTCACGGGGTGCGACGAGGGTCCGCACACCCCCGCGAACGGCCGTGCGAGCCCTCACCGGGGGACCACGAGTTCGCACCACACCGTCTTCCCGTGCGGCCCCGACCGGTGACCCCAGCGACGGGAGGAACGGGCGAGCAGCTGGAGTCCGCGCCCGCCCTCGTCGTCGGGCCGGGCGACGCGTTCGTGCGGCGGTTCGGGCACCGGGTCGGACACCTCGACGAGCAGCACCCCGGAACGGCCGGAGGGCCGGGTCAGGCACACGCCGACGGGTCCGGTGGCGTGCCGCAGGGCGTTGGTGACCAGCTCGCTGACCAGCAGCGCCGCAAGATCGGCGACGCCGTCGAGCTCCCACCGGGCGAGCTGTGCGCGTACGGCGCGGCGGGCGGCCCGCACCGCGTCCGGGTCCGCGGGAAAGCTCCACGTGGCCCGGTCGCCGTCGGTGTCGGTCACGCGGATCACCTCCCCGCCGAGCGAGACAGGCAGTCCGACCGTGTCCGGTTTCATGCGGTCAATAGCCACATACCCGATATCCCGGACGGAGTACCGCGCACAACGGCGCGAGCCGCGCACCGCTCGCGCGGTCCGGTGCCCACGGGGCGCTCACACGTCGTCATCCTCACGCCGGTGCGCCGGAATCGCGCGTCACCCGTCCAGGGTGCCCGCGGCCCGCAGGTCGTCGAAGAGCAGCTGGTCGACCGGGGGCACTTGGGGCCGGTCCGCGTACGAGAACCACGCGATCTCGTCGATCTCGCTGCTCGCGGAGAGGGTCCCGGCGAAGTCGGCGGTCCAGCAGCTCATGCGCACCACGGTGCCGTCCGGAGCGCCGGGCACCTCGGCCTCGTACGTACCGACGTGCGTGGCCGTGGCGGGGTCGAGGAGCACGGTCAGCTCCTCCTTGATCTCGCGCAGCAGCGTCTCGACGTCGCTCTCCGCGCCCTCGCGCTTGCCGCCGGGGATGTAGAAGACGTCCTTGCCGCGCGGCCGGGCGCACAGGATCCTGCCGTCCTCGACGTACACCCACGCCACCGTGTCGATCAGGCCCGGCATCACTCCGCCTTCGTCGTCCGCCACTTCGCGACACGACCCTAGCGGCCGGGCGGGGGCGCCCTTCACGCCCGGCCCTCCAGGGCGGTGATCGTCTCCTCCAGCCACGCCCGCTCCTCGACGGTGGTCGCGCGGGCGATCCGCAGCATCCCCTGCCGGAACGGGTCCGGCGCCTCCTCGGCCCGCATCGGCTCGCCGTCGCGGTGGAAGAAGCTCGACGGGGCGTCGAGGAACGCCTTGCGGCGGCGCAGGACGGCGGACTGCGCGGCGGGGTCGGGGAGGAAGCGCAGGAACGCCAGCAGGGTGAAGAAGCGCTGCCCGTCGGTGATCTCCACGTCCTTCGGCTCCCTGAGCCGGTCCGTCAGGGCGGTGCGGCCCGCGTCGGTGAGGGACAGCACGCGTCGGGCGGCGGCGCCGCTGCCCGGTTCGGTGCGCTGCTCGACCGCGCCGGCCTTCACCAGCCGCGTGATGGCGGGGTACAGGGCGCCGTCGCTGACCGGGCGGATATGGCCGTGCAGCGCCTGGATGCGCGCCTTCAGCTCGTAGCCGTGCTGGGGTTCCTCGTGGAGAAACCCCAGGATCGACAGCTCCAGCACGGCCGTACCCCCTGCCCTCGACGGGCGCTCGATGTGCCCGCATCCGTCCGTGCGCTTGTCCGCCCGGCGGGTTCGATGCTATCTCTTTTCGCGGTACCTCGAATCGAGGTACCGCGACGCGGGGGGTCGAGGGGGATTCGCTGTGGAAGCCGTACGGCATCGGCGCACGCTGGTCTCGCTGGCGTGCCCCGTCTACGTCGAGCTGCTGGCCGGGGTGACGGCCGGGATCATCAACATGGTCTGGGTGGCCCGGCTGGGCGGGGACGCGGTCGCCGCGGTGGCGGTCGCGACGAACGTGGAGAACCTGCTGCTCGGGCTGATCCTCGTGGCGGGTTCCGGCACGACCGTCCGGGTCGCGCGGGCGAGGGGCGCGGGGGACGCGGCGGCGCTGCGGTCCGCCGTGCGCGGCGGCTGGGCGCTGTGGGCGCTCGTCACACCCGTGGTCGCCGTGGGCGGATTCCTGGCGCGGGAGCCGCTGGCCCGGCTGGTGCTCGGCGGCGACGACGGCCACGCACTGTCGCTCGCGAGCGGCTACTTCGCGATCGCGCTGCCGGGCATCGCGGTGTTCTACGCGACCAACGTGGTCGACGGCATCCTCAAGGGCTCGGGCGACACCCGCACCCCGATGCGGCTGTCCCTGCTGGCGAACGGCCTGATCCTGGTGCTGGATCCGCTGCTCGTCTTCGGGCTGGACCTGGGGGTGCGCGGGGCGGCCGTCTCGACGGTGCTGGGCCGGACGGCGGCGCTGGCCTGCGGGCTGACGGCCCTGCACCGCAGGGCGCTTCCGCTCCGGCGCGGCTCCGGTCTCACCGGTCTGGTCTCCGACCTGCGCGGGACGGCGGCGACCGGCCTGCCCATGTCGGCCGACTTCCTCGTCCGGATGACCGGGGCCCTCGCGCTCGTCGCGGTCGTCGCCCGGATCGGCGTGGGCGAGGTGGCGGCGTACGGGATCGCGACCAAGGCGATGTACGTGGCGACCATGGCCTTCTACGCGGTGCGCCAGGCCGCCTCCATCCACACCGCGCACCTGCTGGGCGCGGGGCGGGACGAGCGGCGGGAGGTGGGCCGGCAGGTGCTGCTGCTGGCGGGATGCCTGGGGCTGACGGCGGCGGTGGTGCTGCTCGGGACCGCACAGTGGATCATGCGGGGCTTCGGCGCCGGGGGCGAGGTCGCCGAGGCCGGGACGCTCTTCTTGCGCTGTGTGGGGCCGTACCTCGTCCTGCTCGCCTGCTTCATCGCGCTGGGCGGCGTCTTCGAGGGCAGCGGGCGGGCCCGGACCCTGGCCCGCGTCACCTTCGGCGGGACGGTCCTCCAACTGGCGCTCGCCACCTGGCTGTCGGGGTGGGGCCTGCCGGGGGTGTGCCTGGCCATGGCGCTGTCGATGGCGGTGCAGTGCGCGGCGGCGTCCCGGATGCACCGGCGCACGGCACGGCCCGGCGCGGTGGCCGGTGACGCGGGCGGGCGGCCGGAGGCGTCACGGGTACGGCCGTGACGGGGCCCCGGCGACGGGACAGCGACAGCGGGACCGTGGGCCGGCGCCGGCCGTCCGGCGCCGGGGGCCGTCGGAGGCCGGGTCAGGTCCGGTTCGGCCCTGTTCGCTTGGGCCCGGGTCGACCTGGTTCGGTCCGGTCAGGGCCCGGTCCGGCCGGGTCACTTTTCGTCGGGTCAGCTGACCGTCGTGGAGCCGCTCTGGCCGATGCGTTCGACCCAGTAGAGCTGTTTGTGGCCGCGGCCGTCGAGGCTGTCCGCGATCTTCTCCGCCTCGGCGCGTGTCGCGTAACGGCCCACCCGGTAGCGGTTGCCGTTGTCGTCCTGACGCACGACGAGCCAGGGAAGAGTCACCGTGCCGTCGCTCATCGCTCCCCTCCACTTGCCTTCCGCGACCTGTGCCGCACCTCGCCCGGTAAGGAAACCGCAGTCCGCATATGCCCGAGCCTACGCCTTACCTTCACTGTGCGAATACGGCTTTTCACGAACAGGCACGCAACCGGCCAGCACGGAGGGGGCGCACGGTGGCGGATGCGCCGTGCGACAGGGGCGACATGTCCGGTCAGGGCGATGTGGCCGTCCTGGTCCGGTCCATGGGGCGACCTGCGAGAACGGCCAAATCCCTTCGCCCCCGCACGTCGGCTCCGGCGCGCCCCGAACCCGCGCCGGCTGCGGTGTCGAAGGGATTTGGCCGTTCTCGCAGGTCGCCCCATGGCCCGGACCCGGACGGCTACATCGCCCTGACCGGACATGTCGCCCCTGTCGCACGGC
>MUNG01000381.1:393-619 GCA_002154585.1 Streptomyces pseudogriseolus | reverse complement strand
GTGAGCTGGGAGCCGGAGGCGATCGGGACGACCAGCTGGTCGGGAAGGCGCCAGCCGAGCTGCTCGCAGATTTCGTACGCGAGGGTCTTGGAGCCCTCCGCGTAGTACGGCCGCAGGTTGACGTTGACGAAGCCCCAGCCCTCGCCGGCCGGGTCGCCGATCAGCTCGGAGCAGAAGCGGTTCACGTCGTCGTAGTTGCCCTCGATGCCGACGAGCTCCCCGCCGT
>MUNG01000381.1:0-340 GCA_002154585.1 Streptomyces pseudogriseolus | reverse complement strand
AAGGAGTGCGTGGGGTTGCCGGAGTCGTCCTTGACGAACAGCTTGCCGGCGTCGACGCCCAGTTCACGGGCGAGGTTGTCGGCCTGGACGAGCTTGGTCCAGCCGGGGTTGATGTTCGGCTTGTCGGCCACGTCGGCCGGGACGGGCAGCAGGGGCGCGTAGCGCCAGATGTTCGCGGGACCCGCCTCGATGCGCTTGCGGAGCTCCTCGGTGTCGTACCCGGAGAAGTCGTAGGCGATCTCCAGCGGGCCGAAACACTCCTCGCAGGCGAAGACGGGGCCGAGGGGCACACGGTGGCCGCACTCTCGGCAGGACAGCGCGGCGGCCGGACCCAGGTCGA
>MUNG01000380.1 GCA_002154585.1 Streptomyces pseudogriseolus | reverse complement strand
GGGGAGGCACGAATGCCCGCGGCTAGCGGCATCGCGACCGCCGCCATTCGGCCGCGGGCTCGCGGTTGCCGGCCGCAGCTTGCCGCCGCCGTCCGGCAAGCTGCGGCCGTCAACCGCGAGCGCGCGGCCGAATGGCGGCGGTCGCGATGCCGCTAGCCGCGGGCATTCGTGCCTCCCCCAGTGCCTTGAGGGCCTGGGAGGTACCCCCAGGGCGATGGGGGTACCTCCCGCTCGAGCGAAGCCGAGAGTGGGGGAGGGCGGGCGCGGCGGCACCTCGTGGGCGCCGAGTTGCGCAGACACCCCCCGGGCCCGCACCAACGCCGGCGGTTGTTGTCCCACCGACCGGGGGCTCTCGCGCCGTCTGGGGCGTTGGGGGATGGGGGCGCGCCGACGCCCCCCCGGCCCGCACCAACGCCGGGCGTGTTGCAGGGGCACCGGGTGTGCAACACCCGTCACCCCCGCACAGGAAAGACCGGCACCCCGTGTCGAACCAGGGCGCCGGCCTCGCCGGTGAGGGGACCGCGGGTCAGGAGGGCCGGCTGCGGAGGCCCTCCAGGAGGATGTCCAGGAGGCGAGCAGAGGCCGCCGCCTGCTGGGCCGCATCCGGCAGGGAAGGAGCCGCCGTCGCGATGACGAGCAGCACGTCGGACACGGACACGTCCGCCCGCAACTCTCCCGCCGCCCGAGCCCGCTCCACCAACTGCCCCACG
This sequence comes from Streptomyces pseudogriseolus, assembly GCA_002154585.1. Lineage (GTDB taxonomy): Bacteria > Actinomycetota > Actinomycetes > Streptomycetales > Streptomycetaceae > Streptomyces > Streptomyces pseudogriseolus. The sequence continues at coordinate 6,386 of MUNG01000380.1, read as the reverse complement.
ACATCGAGCAGCTCCGCCGCCCCGCCGTCGTCCTCCACCCGCTCCTCGGACACGAGCCGCAGCTGACCCGCCGGCTGCGTCCGCTGCTGCGGCAGCCGCGCGTGCTCCGGCAGGCCCCGCTCCTCCGCGACGCCCACCCGCAGCACCTGCGGCGGCAGCAGCCGCCCCGCGCCGGAGGCGACCGACGTGCGCAGGAAGCGCGAGAGCGCCGACCACGGCTCGTCCTCCTGCCCCAGAGCGGCGCGCGCCTGCTCGGTCAGCCGGGACGTCTCCTCCTCGGCGATCCGCCGTACGAGCACGTCCTTGCTCGGGAACCGCCGGTACACCGTGCCGACGCCGACCCGCGCCCGGCGCGCCACGTCCTCCATCGGCGCGCCGTACCCCAGCTCGCCGAAGACCTCACGCGCGGCCCGCAGCACGTGCTCCAGGTTGCGCTGGGCGTCGACGCGCAGCGGTGTCGTGCGTGTGCCGTCCGGGCGCCCGCCGGAGGCGGCGCTCATCGTCGCGCCAGAGGCGACAGCGGACGACCATCGAGAGTCCTGAACATGCATGTGTATCCCCCGGTAATGACGTCTCCCCCCGGAGACTCTCCCCGCCATTGACGACCGGGGCGTGGAAACGGGACCGGCCTGTCGGCCCCGCCCGTCGCGGACCCGATGAGCACATCCCCCTGCACCCCGTCGACACATGAACATAGTTGAGCCCGGGTCAATTCAGAAGGGGCACGTTCCGCACGGAGCGCCCCTCGATCGGACCACGAGTCGCATACGTCCCGAATGTTCCCTGCGACGGGGATCGATCACCGGGGGTGACCTGCGGCGATCGGGGTTGGGTCGGTAATTCGGCCAACCACGGGCTCCACCTTCCTACGGTCACACAATTGGTCGGGGCTGTGGACAAACGCAAGCGGCGGGTGCGTCATGGGATGGTGAAGGAACGTGCGCGCATTCTCGTTGTCGGCGGCGGCTACGTCGGGATGTACACGGCCCTGCGTCTGCAACGGAGGCTGAAACGGGAGCTCGGACGCGGCGAGGCCGAGATCACGGTCGTCACGCCCGACCCGTACATGACGTACCAGCCGTTCCTGCCCGAAGCGGCCGCCGGCGCCATCTCCCCTCGTCATGTCGTCGTACCGCTGCGTCGTGTCCTCGACCGGTGCCGCGTCGTCATCGGCGAAGCCACCGCCGTCGACCACGCCGCCCGCACCGCCACCGTCCGCACCCCGGCCACCGAGGAGGAGGGGACGGAGGGCATCCGGATCGAGTACGACGAGCTGGTCCTCGCCCCCGGGTCCGTCGCGCGCACCCTGCCGATCCCGGGCCTCGCCGAGCACGCGATCGGGTTCAAGACGGTGGAGGAGGCCATCGGGCTGCGCAACCACGTGCTGGAGCAGATGGACATTGCCTCCTCCACCCGTGATCCGGCGGTGCGGGACGCCGCCCTGACGTTCGTCTTCGTCGGCGGCGGCTACGCGGGCGTGGAGGCGCTCGGCGAGCTGGAGGACATGGCCCGGTACGCCACGCGGTACTACCACAACGTCCGCCCCGAGGACATGAAGTGGATCCTGGTGGAGGCGTCGGACCGGATCCTGCCCGAGGTCGGCGAGGAGATGGGCCGCTACACGGTCACCGAGCTGCGCCGGCGGAACATCGACGTACGGCTCGAGACGCGGCTCGACTCCTGCGCCGACCGTGTGGCCGTCCTGAGCGACGGGTCGCGCTTCCCGACGCGGACGGTCGTGTGGACGGCCGGCGTCAAACCGCACCCCGTGCTGGCCGCCACCGACCTGCCTCTGAACGAGCGCGGCCGGCTGCGCTGCACCGCCGAACTGTCCGTCGAGGGCGTCCCGCACGCCTGGGCCGCCGGGGACGCCGCCGCCGTACCCGACGTCACCGCGCGCGAGGAGGGCCGCGAGTGCGCCCCCAACGCGCAGCACGCCCTGCGTCAGGCGCGGGTGCTCGGCGACAACGTCGTCCACTCCCTGCGCGGCGAACCCCTGGAGACGTACGCCCACAAGTACGCCGGTTCCGTGGCCTCCCTGGGGCTGCACAAGGGGGTCGCCCAGATCTACGGTCGCAAGCTGAAGGGCTACCCCGCCTGGTTCATGCACCGGACGTACCACCTGAGCCGGGTGCCGACCTTCAACCGGAAGGCCCGGGTGGCCGCGGAGTGGACGCTCGCGGGCCTCTTCAAGCGGGAGATCGTCTCGCTCGGATCACTCGAACACCCTCGGGCGGAGTTCGAACTGGCGGCCGGTGGAAAGCCTTCCCAGGACCCACCGCACAACCCGAAGGGGTCGTCCTGACCGGACCCAGGAACTCCTGGGGCCGGACCGGCGTCTAGCGGATGTCGGCCCGGCCGGACCCTGCCACACTGGTCCACCACCGCGGGCGGGAGGGCCCGCCCCGGTGCGGCCTCCGGGCCCCGGCCGGTTCCGGTGTCCGGCCGCCGACAACTACACGAGGCAAGGATTCGTGAACTTCACGCGCTGGAGCGCCCGGCTCCCCGGAACGCAGCGCCGCGCCGCAGCGCGGACCGAGCAGACGGCATCCCCGGACCGGCGGGGAGAGGGCTCCGTGCCCGCGGCCCGCGTCGAGCGGCCCACCGACGGGGACCGGCCGGTGCCGCCCGTCGACGAGCTCGGGGTGCGCGAGGTCCTGGACCGCGTCCCCTGCCTCGTCGCCCTGGTGCACGGCCCCGACCACCGCATCGCCTATCTCAACGACGCCTACACCGCCGCCTTCGGCCTGCGCCCCGTCGGCGCGCCCGCCCGGGGAGCGCTCCCGGAGCTCGACGAGCTGGGCCTGCTGCCCCTCCTCGACCAGGTCCTGCGCAGCGGCAAGCCCCGTACGGTCAAGTCGCGCAAGGCGCCTGACGGACGCTCGTACACGTTCACCTGCACGCCCGCCGGAGAGGGCGACAGCCGCGGGGTGCTGGTCTTCGCCACCGACGTCACCGACCACGCCGAGGCCGCCGAGCGGCTGCGCGCCAGCGAGCGCCGGCAGCGCGAGACCGCCGTCACACTCCAGCGCTCCCTGCTCCCGCAGGAGCTGGAGGAGCCCGACGACCTGCGCGTCGCCGCCACCTACCACCCCGGCGGCACCGAGGCGGCGGTCGGCGGCGACTGGTACGACGTCATCACCCTCGGCGGCGGCCGCACCGCCCTGGTCATCGGCGACGTCATGGGACGAGGGGTGCGCGCGGCGGCCGTCATGGGCCAGCTCCGTACGGCCGTACGCGCGTACGCGCGCCTGGACCTCCCGCCGCACGAGGTGCTCCAGCTGCTCGACGGCCTCGCCATGGAGATCGACGCCAACCAGATCGCCACCTGCGTCTACGCCATCCACGACCCCAACGAGGGCCGCCTGGTGTACGCGTCCGCCGGGCATCTGCCCATCCTGGTGCGCGACGACAGCGGCACGGTGCGGCGTGCCGACGAGCCGACCGGCCCCCCGCTCGGCACCGGCGGCTGGATGCACGCGTCGGGCTCCGTGCCGCTCGGCCCCGGCTCCACCGCCGTCCTCTACACCGACGGCCTGGTCGAGCGCCGCGACGCGGACCTGGACGAGGGCATCGCCGCCCTGGAGCGCGCCCTGGCCGGAGCCACCGGCGGCCCCCAGGTCGTCTGCGACCGCCTGGTCCGCTCGGCCGGCGTCACCCCGGACCACGACGACGACGTCGCCGTCCTGGTCCTCCAGCACCCCGCGCGCCCGGGCCCCGAGAGCGAGCTGTTCCGCAACGCCGCGCTGGAGCTGCTCGGCGGGATCGAGGCGGCCCCACGCGCGCGTGCCTTCGCGTCCGGCGTCCTCACCAGCTGGCGCTTCCCCGCCGAGCTGCACGACCTGGGCGTCCTGGCGACCAGCGAACTGGTCGCCAACTCCCTCCAGCACGGCACGCCCCCGATGCGGCTGCGCCTGCGCCGCACCGACCGCCGTCTGATCATCGAGGTCACCGACGGCGACGACCACCTGCCCCGGCGCCGCCGCGCGGAGCCCGGCGACGAGTCCGGCCGGGGCATCGCCATCGTCGCGACGATCGCCTCCTCCTGGGGCAGCAGACGCACACCGGGCGGCGGCAAGGCCGTCTGGTGCGAGTTCCTGCTGCCGAAGACCGCCGGCGTCGGCGTGTGACGCGCGCGGTCAGGCGCGCGCCGGTGCCTGCTCCGCGCCGCCCTGCGCCACGACCCGGCTGCCGGCGGCGGACGGCTGGTCCTGCACGGCGGTGAGCTGCCGCCCGAGCCGCAGGGCCAGCACGGTGATCCCGAGGGAGAACAGCAGGAACACCACGATGTACGGCGCGTGCAGCGAGGCCGCCAGCGGCCCGCCCACGGCCGGACCCACGGCCAGCGCGAGCTGCTTCACCAGGGCGAAGGCCGAGTTGTACTGACCGGCCATCCCGGCCGGCGCGAGGTCCGCGACCAGCGGTGCCAGCGTCGGCGACAGCATCGCCTCCCCGAGTCCGAACAGCGCGTACGTCGAGACGAACGCGGCCGTCGCCACCTCCTGGCTCGCACCGCCGAGCCCCGCGTACCCCGCCACGGCCCATGCCACGGCCCAGATCAGACCCACGGACGCGATCACACGCGACCGCTTGCGCCGCTCCACGAACCGGAGCACCGCGAACTGCGCGACGACGATCATCAGGGTGTTCGCCGCCAGCGCCGTCCCCAGCGTGGAGGTGGAGATCCCGGCCGCCTCGACGCCGTACGCGCTCAGACCCGACTCGAACTGGCCGTAGCAGGCGAAGAACAGCACGAAGCCCAGCACGCACAGCTGCACCATGGCGCGGTTGTCCAGCAGCTGCTTCCAGCTGCCCTTGGCCGACTGCGCGGGCGCGCCGTCGATCCGCGGCGAGCGCGGCATCCGCACCGTTGACATCACCACGACCAGCAGCAGGAACATCGCCGCCTCGATGGAGAAGAGGAGGGTGAACGAGCCGGCCTTCGTCGGGTCCACGAGGTGACCGCCGATGAGGCCGCCGACGCCGAGCCCGAGGTTCTGCAGGAAGAACTGTGTGGCGAACGCCCGCGACCGGGTCTCCGGACCGGAGCAGTCCACGATCATCGTCGCCAGGGCCGGCTGCATGACCGCCTGTCCGGCGCCGAGCGCCGCCGCCGACAGCAGCACGGTCGCCGCACTCGCCGACAGCCCCAGACCGAGCGAACCGACGGCGGCGGTGAGCAGGGCGGCGAGCAGCACCGGGAGGGGTCCGCGCCGGACGATCGCCCGTCCGGCGAGCGGCAGCACGATCAGCGCGGCCACGGCGAAGACGGCGAGGACCATCCCCGCCGTCACCGGCCCCAGCCCGCGCACCTGCGCCACATAGACGTACAGGTACGGGACCGTGAAGCCCAGCCCGAAAGCGCTGAGTGCGTTGCCCACGTGGATCCGGCGCATCGCTGCGCCCATCGCCCTGGTCACGTTCACCTCTCTCACTAGTTAGGAGTGAAGACTTAGAAGCTAAAGTTCGAAGCTAAAGAGTACACGGCGAAGGACTTCAAGGCAAAGAAGGGGCGTGCCATACTGCGGGCATGGGCGACACCCCCGGCCTGGAAGAGCCGACCCTCGAAGAGCAGATCGCCGCGTACCAGCGCGAGTTCCAGGACCTCGACCCCCAGGTCGAGAAGATCGTCAACGCGCTGTCCCGGCTCAACCGCCGCATGAACGTCGCCTACGGCCGCCAGACCGCGGAGCTCGGCATCACCAACGCCGACTGGGAGGTCCTCAAGGCGCTCGTCCTCTCCGGCGCCCCCTACCGGATGGGCCCCAGCGACCTCGCCAAGCGCCTGGGCCTGACCCCGGCCGCCATGACCCACCGCATCGACCGGATGGTCACGGAAGGTCTGGTCACCCGGGAGCGGGACGAGAACAACCGGGTCCGCGTCATCGTGGAGCTCACCCCGTCCGGCCGGGAGAAGTGGCAGGAGGCCATGCGGATGGCCACCGTCTTCGAGGCGGACCTGCTCCAGGACCTCGACGCGGACGAGCGCACGGCCCTCGGTGAGGTCCTCACCCGCCTGCTGCGCCGGGTGGAGGACGCCCAGCCGGACGCCGGCGGACGCCTCACCGACCTGGACTGAAAGATCTTGGCTGCGGGCGCTTGACGCGGCCCTGGGCAATCCGTAAGGTTCTTCGGGTTGCCACGGGGCCGTAACGGTTCTCCGGCAGCACTTTCGCCGCGAAAGCGGCAACCAAACCTCAGTACGACCTCCCAGTGGGAACGACTTCGGCATGTCCGCATGCCTGAATTCAATTCCACACTCCCGATTTGGGAAACACGGAGAGAGTCCGCTAAGGTTTGAGACGTCGGAACGGGCCGCAAGGGCCGGGAAGACAAACCCCGCTGACCGGGGGTCAGGTCGAGAAAAAGATCTGATAGAGTCGGAA
>MUNG01000038.1 GCA_002154585.1 Streptomyces pseudogriseolus | reverse complement strand
GGGTGCCCCGGGTGCCCCGGGCGGTCCCGGCGGCGGTGCGGGCTGCGCGCCGTCCGCGCCGCTCCCGTCCGGCGACGGCAGCAGCGGCGGGTTCTGCGGGACCCCGGGGAGACGCTGGTTGAGGATGTCGCTGACCGTGCGCAGCGCCAGCTGCTTGGGCCCCTCCAGCTCGAACTTCTCCGCGCCCTCCCCGCCCAGCAGCTCCTTCACCAGCTCCATCTGCGCCTCGATCATGCGCAGTTGGTCCTCGCGCATGCTGGTCATCACCAGGTGCGAGTCCTCCGGATGCTGCGCCAGGTGGAGCGCCCAGGACTGCACACCGCCCTGCGACAGGTGCCACTGGTAGAACTCGATCTTCTTGGCCTCGATCTGCTGCAGCTCCAGCATCTGCTGCCCCTGGAGCATCGCCTGCTCGTGCTGCCAGCGGTGCTGCTGCATGGCCAGTTCCTGCTGCTGTCGCCCGTACTCCAGGGCCCGCGCGGCCTGCAGCTCGTCCTGCTGCCGGTGGCGGTCGTCCATCGCCCTGTCGACCCGCATGCCCTCCTCAGCGGCGCGGATCTGCTCGGCTGCCGAGTGGTCGATGGCCTGGAGGCGCTGCTGGTGGTCGATGTTCGCCTGGTCACGGCGCAACCGCAGGGTCCACGTCACCTGGAGTCCGGCCGGCGCGCCGAGCGGGCCGACGACGGTGACCGCGTCCAGCAGCTCCCGCTCGGCCCGCGCGCTGTCGGCGACGGCGAAGCGCCGGGTCACCGGGCGGGCCGCCTGCTGCAACTCGCCGATCAGCAGCGCGGGCACGTCCCGGATGCCGCTCGCCACGAACCGCGCCGGGTCCAGCACCTGCCAGGTGAGGTCCACCTCGGCGGTGAACTCGAAGGCGTCGTTGTCGCTGGGCAGCGTCAGCGTCTCGGTGAACGGATGGACGCCCATGTCCACCTCGTACACGGCGGTGTAACGACGGGCGGCGATCTCGCCGCGGCTCGGCCGGGCGGGCGGCGGGTACGCCTCGTAGCCGCCCTTGGGGGTGGAGAAGACCAGGGCGTGGTCGATGCGCACCACGTGCTTCAGGGACAGCTCGAACCGGGACAGCTGTCGCACGGTGATCACCGGGTCGGTCAGGCGGGTGTGCCGGTCGGCCGGCTGCTGCCACTCGGGCGGTCGGTGGAAGGAAGGCATGGGTCGTCTTTCGTCGGCGGGGTCGGGGCGTCAGCGGGGCGGCAGCGTGCCGAGCAGGCGGGCGGCGACCTCCGGCGGGGGATCGCCGTCCTCGCCGGGCATGGTGCGCAGCAGGTGGCTCAGCCGCTGGTGCTCCGTGGGCGTGGTGACGAGCCTCGGCAGCAGTGCGGCGAGCGCCCACTCGACGGCGGTGGAGCGGTCCGCGATCAGCACCCACTCGCGCAGCGTGTCCAGGGCGTGCCGGGTGCGGTACGGGTCGCCGAGCGCCGCACGCCACAGGTGCGCGATGCCGTCGGCGTCCCGCGTCCCGTCGGTCGCGGCCCTGGCGTACCAGTCGAGGACCAGCGGGACGCCGTACCGCTCGTCGCCCTCGGTGCGCCCGCAGGCGCTGACGAAGCCGCCCAGGACCAGGTCGTGCACGGCCCGGTCGTCGTCGAGGTGGGTGCGCAGATCGGCCAGGACCTCCGAGGCGGCCGGCGACAGCAGCAGCAGTTCCACGGCCTCGGCGAGCTCCTGTGCCATCTCCTCGTCGAAGTCGTCCGGGTCGCCGGACGGCTTGTACAGCTCGCGGGCGGCGGCGCGCAGCGCGCCCAGCGCCTGGGCCGGCCGCTCGGGGCCGATCAGCGCGTACGCGCGGACCGCCACCCAGCGCAGCCGCCGGTCCTCGGCGCCCGACCAGGTGTCGAGGATGCGCGGGACGTTCGGGGTGCCGATGTGGTGGGCGAGGGTGAGCGAGTTGACCGCGACGAGCCGGTGGCGGAACCGGTTGGACACCGCCCACGGCTCGATGACCAGCGCCATCGCGGACGGCAGGTCGGTACGGGCGAGCACGGCGACGGTGGACGCGGCGCGGGTGCGCACCAGGGGCCGGCCGTCGTCGGCCAGCCGGCGCAGCCACTGGATCAGCGCGGGCCGGGCCGAGGGGTGGCCCGTCCACACCTCCCGTAGCAGCACCAGCGGCGCCCGCTCGTCGTGGAACGCGGCCTTCGTCTGGGTGACCGGGCCCCACTCGGTGTGCTCCTCGCCCTCGGAGAGCCGGGCGCGGGCGAGTTGCAGGCGCTTGCCGATGTGGGTGCCGAAGACGGGGATCTCGGCGACCTGGGACCGGTTCTGGGTCTGCTGGAGGAAGCCGTGGAGCAGGTCGCTGAGCTCGGCGGTGAGCGCGTAGGGGCCGTCGTCGAACGCGGCCAGCGCGATGAGGAACGCCTTGTCGCGCAGGTGGACGACGGCCTCGTCCTCCTCGAACCACTCGCGGACCTGGTTCTCCAGCGACGCCAGCGAGAAGGCGGCGACCTCCTGCTCGGTGGTCTCGCCCTCGGCGTACCGGCCGAGCAGCTGGGCGAAGGCGGCGACCTCGCGCAGCTGGTGGGCGTGGGCGAGGAACTCCTTCACCGCGGGCGTCCCCATCAGGTGCCCGGCGGCCGCGTCACCGGCGCGGACGCGCAGATGGGCGGCGAGGACGTCCTCGTTCGCGGGGGGCCGCCACTCGGCCGCGGACACGTCGTCCTCCAGGACGGCGGTCGGCCCGACGGTGATCACCGCGTACGCGTTCCGCTCGGCGAGCCGGTCGGCGGCGCCGAGCAGATGGGTCTCGCGCAGGGCGTTGCCGCGGCGGGTCTCCAGGTCGCACAGGACGTAGCCGCGCGGGGCGGCGGGGTCCGCGTCCGTGCCGTGCGCCGGCTCGTCCCGTGCGGTGAACCGGTCGGCCAGGGAGCCGGGGGCGGTCTCGCGGTCCAGGGCCACCACGGGGGCGGCGCCGAGCCGGTGCAGCAGCATCAGGGCGGCCGTGCGGCGGCCGGTGAAGCGGGCGCCGGACAGCACCAGGATCCGGTCCCGGCGCAGCCGCCCGGCCAGCTCGTCGAAGGTGTCCTCGGACGTGACGAAGGTGGCGGCGAGCCGGTCCAGCGTGGCGCGGGGTATCTCGCCCGCGGCGGAAGCGGCCGTGGACAGCCCGGGGAACGTCCAGTGGTGGACCGTTTTGCTGCCCATGACGACGTCGCCGGTGACCCGGCCGCCGGACACGCCGTGCTGGTCGCCGGCGACCAGGCCCCCGCCGAACCCGGCGTGCGAGCCGACCTTCATGGTGCGCGGGCTGTGGTCGACCAGGTCACGCCGCGCCGCCCAGGCCGCCTGCGGCTGGTCCCGCTCCTCCGCCTCCTCGGCGGCGGGCTTCTCCGCGGACCGCCCGTCGCGGGCGGCCCCGTCGGCCGCGGGGGCGGCGGCCGGACCGCCTGCGCCCGGACCGCCTGCGCCCGGACCGCCTGCGCCCGGACCGGCGGCGCCCGGACCCGCGGTGTCCTGGACGGTCACGGGCGTTCCCTCTCGGTCGTGCCGCCCATGACGACGTCGCCGGTGACCCGGCCGCCGGACACGCCGTGCTGGTCACCGGCGACATAGCTGCCGCCGAAGGACACCGAGCCGCTGCCGACGTCCAGGACGGGACCCGGCGCCGGGGCTCCCCGGTGTCCGGCCGGCGCCGGGTGGCTGTGGGCGTCCTCCTCGGCGGTCCCCCGGGCGGGGGCGGCCGGCGCCGGGCGCTCCCCCGAGTCGCCCGGCGCCTCCCCCGCCCCCCGTTCACCGTGGTCCTCGCCCGTCCGCGCCACGGGGCCGTGCAGCCATGCCGCCAGCGGGCCGTTCTTCGTCGCCACCGTCACCCGGTGGAATCCGTCGGCCGGTACGCCCGGATGGTCGTGCCGTACGACGCCCTGGTACACGGAGTCCGACACGCACAGCGCGAAGTCGTCGACGCGCTCGCGCAGGGCGGCGCGCAGCAGGGCCGCGTCCAGCAGGCGGCAGGCGTGGTTGAGGTCGGAGCCGACCCAGCCGTCGAGGTGGTCCACGGCCACGTAGCCGCCGGCGACGACCCCGCGCAGACGCATCTGGGCCGAGCGCGACGCCATGCGGTTGACGGCCCGCAACTGCGCCGGGACCTCGGTGAGCAGGGCCCGCAGCAGCGCGGTGACCGAGGCGTTCGCGTCGATCAGCTCCATCACGGAGTCACCGCGGTCGGCGCGGGTGCGCAGCGTCTCGTCGATGCCGGCGGCCTCCAGCGCGCGGTCGGCGACGTCGTAGAGCATGCGCCGCAGGTACGCCTGCTCCACGTCGTCCCGGTCGCTGAACCTCTCGATGTCCAGCAACAGGATCGTGCGGCTCACGGGGTCGGTCATGGTCGCCCTTCGCAGATGGGGGTGTCGCGCAGGGCAGCAGAGTGGCGTGAGCGGAGGGTGGGGCGTGAGGGCGGATGACCCACTGGAACTGTGACGGGGTACACAGACGCGTCCCAGGGGCGCGGGGAACTGCGCGCCCAGCCCCACGCGGCCCGCACCCGGCGTGCAACAGTCCCCGGCACCCCGGTGGCCGCCCGGGTGTGGGGCGCGGGCCCGCTGGAGGGGTGCCGCCTGCGCCCACCCGTGCCGCCCCTAGCGGCACGACTGCCCGCAGTCGGCGGCGCCTCAGG
>MUNG01000379.1 GCA_002154585.1 Streptomyces pseudogriseolus | reverse complement strand
AAGAAGGCCGCCGCCGAGGCCAAGGCCGCGAAGGCCCGTGCGGCGGCGGAGTCGGCGAGCCGCTCCGCCGAGCGCGCCGAGGTGAAGAAGGCCGCGCCGCAGAAGTACGGGGACAACCTCGACGGCTGGATCCGCGAGGCCCTGTCCATCATGAAGAAGAACGGCATCCCCGGCTCCTACGAGGGCATCCACCGCAACGTCATGCGGGAGTCCTCGGGCAACCCGAAGGCGATCAACCTCTGGGACATCAACGCCCAGAAGGGCATCCCCTCCAAGGGCCTGCTCCAGGTGATCCCGCCGACCTTCGACGCCTACCACGTCAAGGGCACCCCGAAGGACATCTACGACCCGGTCGCCAACATCGTCGCCGCCTGCAACTACGCGGCCGACAAGTACGGCACCATGGACAACGTCGACAGCGCGTACTGAGAGGTCGGCGCGGACCTCTCCAGCCGCACACAGACGCCGAAGGGCGGCACCCTCCTGACGGGGTGCCGCCCTTCGGGGTGGTACGGCGGGACTACTTGCGCATGACCTCGGGCTCGTGGCGGCGCAGGAAGCGGGCCACGAAGAAGCCGCAGACCACGCCGAGCGCGAGCAGCGCGCCCATGTCCGTCGCCCAGGCGGCGGCCGTGTGCTCCCACAGCGGGTCGGCGCTGTCGCCCTTGGCCGGCGGGCTGATGTTGTTGAAGTCCAGCGTCGTGCCCGCGGCGGCGACCGCCCAGCGCGACGGCATCAGGTACGACAGTTCGTTGACGCCGACCGAGTTGGCCAGCGGGAACAGGCAGCCGGTGAAGACGACCTGGACGATCGCGAACATCACCAGCAGCGGCATCGTCTTCTCCGCGGTCTTCACCAGGGCCGAGATGATCAGGCCGAACATCATCGCGGTGAAGCCCAGCGCCATGATCGGGATGCACAGCTCCAGCAGGATCTGGCTGCCGAGCACGAGGCCCTCGTCGGGCACGGTGCGGCTGGAGAAGCCGATGACGCCGATCATCAGGCCCTGGATCATCGTGATCAGGCCGAGCACGAAGACCTTCGACATCAGGTACGCCGAGCGGGACAGGCCGGTGGCGCGCTCCCGCTCGTAGATCACGCGTTCCTTGATCAGCTCACGGACGGAGTTGGCGGCGCCGGCGAAGCACGCGCCCACCGCGAGGATCAGCAGCACCGTGAGCGCCGTGCCGTTGGCGACGGGACGGCCGGTCCGCGGGTTGATCTCCGTGTTGACCAGCAGGTCCTTGCCCTGGTCGATGAGCAGGCTGACCGAGCCGAGGACCAGCGGCAGGATGATCGACAGGGCGAGGAAGCCCTTGTCGGAGGCGATCACCGAGACGTACCGGCGCACCAGCGTGGCGAACTGCGACGCCCAGCCCTGCGGCTTCGGCGGCTTCATCGCCTGCATCGCGGGGACCTGTACGGACTGCGGGGCGACCGCGTCGATGTCCGCGGCGTACATCTGGTAGTGCTGCGAGCCCTTCCAGCGGCCCGCCCAGTCGTAGTCGCGGTAGTTCTCGAAGGCGGAGAACACGTCGGCCCAGGTGTCGTAGCCGAAGAAGTTCAGCGCCTCCTCGGGCGGGCCGAAGTAGGCGACCGAGCCGCCCGGCGCCATCACCAGCAGCTTGTCGCAGATCGCCAGCTCGGCCACGGAGTGGGTCACCACGAGGACGGTGCGGCCGTCGTCGGCGAGGCCGCGCAGCAGCTGCATGACGTCGCGGTCCATGCCCGGGTCGAGGCCGGAGGTCGGCTCGTCCAGGAAGATCAGCGACGGCTTGGTGAGCAGTTCGAGCGCCACCGACACGCGCTTGCGCTGGCCGCCGGACAGGGACGTGACCTTCTTGTCCTTGTGGATGTCCAGCTTCAGCTCACGCAGCACCTCGTCGATACGGGACTCGCGCTCGGCGGCCGTGGTGTCGGCGGGGAAGCGCAGCTTGGCCGCGTACTTCAGGGCGCGCTTGACGGTCAGCTCCTTGTGCAGGATGTCGTCCTGCGGGACCAGACCGATGCGCTGGCGCAGCTCGGCGAACTGCTTGTACAGGTTGCGGTTGTCGTACAGCACCTCGCCCTGGTTGGCGGGCCGGTAGCCGGTGAGCGCCTTGAGCAGCGTCGACTTGCCGGAGCCGGACGGGCCGATCACCGCGATCAGCGACTTCTCCGGGACGCCGAAGGAGACGTCCTTGAGGATCTGCTTGCCGCCGTCGACCGTGACGGTGAGGTGGCGGGCGGAGAAGGACACCTCACCGGTGTCGACGAACTCCTCGAGCCGGTCGCCGACGATCCGGAACGTCGAGTGGCCGACGCCCACGATGTCGGTGGGGCCGAGCAGTTGCGAGCCGCCCTTGGGGATCGGCTGGCCGTTGACGTACGTGCCGTTGTGCGAGCCCAGGTCGCGGATCTCCATGCGCCCGTCGGGCGTCGAGTGGAACTCCGCGTGGTTGCGGGACACCTGGAGGTCGGAGACCACCAGGTCGTTCTCCAGGGCACGGCCGATGCGCATCACGCGGCCGAGCGAGAACTGGTGGAACGTCGTGGGGCTGCGGTCGCCGTAGACCGGCGCGCCCGGGCCGCCGCCGGGGCCCTGCTGCTGCGGGATGTGCGGCGCGGACTGCTTCGACACGCCCTGCTGCGGCGGCTGCTGCTGCCAGCCCTGCTGGGCGGGCGGCTGCTGCTGGGCGGGCGGCTGCTGGGCCCAGCCGGCGCCCGCGCCCTGGGCGGCGTACGGCTGCTGCGGCTGGGCCTGCGGCACGGCGGCGCCGACGCCGGACAGCGTCACGCGCGGCCCGTCCGTCGCGTTGCCCAGGTTCAGCGCCGTGTCGGCGGTGAACTGAAGGTGATGGATCCGCTGCCCCTGCACGAAGGTGCCGTTGGTGCTGCCGTGGTCCTCGATGACCCAACTGTGGCCGTTGAAGCTGATCGTGGCGTGACGCCAGGACACCCTGGCGTCGTCGATCACGACGTCGCCCTGCGGGTCACGTCCCAGGGTGTAGGCCCTGGACGGATCGAGCGTCCAGGTGCGTCCGTTTGATTCCAGTACGAGTTCCGGCACTCCATGCCCCACTGAGTTTGTTCCCCCGAATGTCCCCCGTCGCAGGGAGTCTAGGGATGTCGAACATCGGGGGGAACTATTTCAGGCGCGGCCCTCCGACCGGAAGTCGGCCCTGTCACGACCCGGCGACAAGGCGTCGACGGCCCTGTGCGGACCGGGGTTGAAATCGCCCCGGAGAGTGGTAAACCACGCGAGGGGGACATGCGCGGCCTGCCGGGCCGCTCCGCGGATCGGGGGGTCTGCTGCCATGAGTGCTGCCACAGGCGTTGCCGGGCCGGGGCGTGACGGCCGTGTGCCGTGGGCGGACGTGCTGATGTCCGCGGTCGCCGCGGTGAGCTGGGCGCTGATCGGGATGGCGGGGACGGCGGCGCTGGGGCTGCACCTGCTGGACGCGGACACGGCCGGGTCGTTGGCGCCGATGGCGGCCGCGGTGGTGGCGCTGGCGGTGGGCGGCTCGGTCACGCCGACGGGGGACGTGCCGGTGTTCGGGCTGCCCGGGGCCGAGGCGGAGACGGCGCTCGACGTGGTGCCGTTGGGCGTGGGGCTGGTGGGGGCGGTGCTGCTCTCCCTCATCTTCCTGAGGTCCTTGCGTGCGGCGGGAGTTGTGGTGTCCGGCCGTGAACTCTCCGCGCGGGCGGGCGCGGTGGTCGCGCTGTCCGTCGCGACGGCGGGCGGTCTGGCGTGGGCGGGCCACGACGTGATCACCGTCGACATGGCCGCGCTCGGCGTGGACGGCCTGCCGGGCACGGGCAGCGGGGACGGGGGTGGTGGTGGACTGGACGTCCCCGGGCTCGGCGACATCGGGGAGCTGCTGCCGGACCAGGTGGGGGACCTGGTCGGCGCGGACGTGACGGTGGGGTTCACGGTCGACACGGTGCCGACGCTGCTGGCCGGGCTCGGCTGGTCGGCGGGCGTGCTGCTGGTCGCGCTGCTGGCGTCCCGCCGCACTCCGCTGCCGCGCGGCTGGGACGCCCTGCACCGCGTGGTGCGGCCGGCGGTCTCGTCGGTCGTCACGGTGCTGCTGGTGGCGGTGGCCGCGGGGGTCGCCGCCGCGGCATACGCGGCGCTCGGCGACGACCATCCCCGGAGGATCGCGGGGGCCGCGCTGCTGGGGGCGCCCGACGGGGTGTGGCTGGGGCTGTCGGTCGGGCTGCTCGTCCCCTGGGACGCCCAGGGCGACGGGGCCCTGCTGGGGGCGCTGCCCCACCCCCTGGACGACCTCCTGCGGACGGGGACCGAGGAGCCCGTGACCTTGGCCCGGCTGGCCGGGCTGGACGGGCGGGTGTGGCTTCTGGG
>MUNG01000378.1:369-15657 GCA_002154585.1 Streptomyces pseudogriseolus | reverse complement strand
AGCCCTCCGCGATCCGCCGGGCCGGCTCCAGCCACTGCTCGTGCAGGGTGAACCCCCGGCGGCGGCCGTGCTTGGTGCGGCCGATCGCCAGCCTGACCTGGTTGTCGGGCCCGGTGAGACAGTCCACGGACACCTCCGGCTGCTCCAGCCGCGGCATCACCAGCCAGTCGACCGGCTCCTCGGCCCGCCGCAGGGACTCCAGCACCAGACCGAGCGGGACCTGCGGGCCGGGGAAGCCCTTCAGCTGGGTGAGCGAGAAGGGCTCACGGGTGATCATGCGGAAGCCGACCCCGCCCGCGCCGGCCGCGGGCTTGAAGCAGGACCGGTACCCCCGACGCTCCAACTCCTCGACGGCGTTGAGGAGTTCGTCGGCGTCCCGGACCCGCCACCACGGCGGCACCGGCACACCGATCGACTCGACCGCCTGGTAGGCGACCACCTTGTCCTCGAACACGGCCACCGCCTCGGGCGGCGGCGCCAGCAGCGCGGTCCCGGCCGCCTCGAACTCGGCGCGGTGGGCGACGATCGCCGCCTGGTGCAGCCGGGGCACGAACACGTCGATCCCGCGCCGCTCGCACTGGGTGAGCGCGTACTCGACGTACGCCGCCGGGGACAGCCCCTCCGGCTCCAACTCGGCCGTGTCGGCCGCGGCGAGCACGGGGGAGTCGGGGTCGCCGTGGGTGGCGTGGATCGCGACGGCCCGGTCGCTGGGATTTCGCCGCAGCTGATCCATGAAGAACACGTTCTCCGCGTACGTGCGGTTGAGCCAGACGCGTACGCGAGAGACCATGCAGGCCGCCTTTCAACGGTGTGCGGGCAGGGCGGAGCGGCCCGTGCCCGGGCATGACGTAGGGAGGTGCACCGAACCGCCGTGCGAGAAAGACGTGTCCATGGCGGTGGTGTCGGGCAGATCATACGACCAACAAGGCGCGTCCTGATACCACGCCCGGGTGGCGGTCGGCGGTTGATCCGGCGGGGCGAATGTGATCTCGTGGTGAGGTCCGGCTGCTGCTGAAAGGACCAAGATGGCGACGGGCGGAGACGGTCCCCAGTTGTGGGCCATCAGCGATCTGCACATCGGCTACGCCGAGAACCGCGACCTCGTCGAGGGCATGCGGCCCGAGTCCGACGAGGACTGGCTACTGGTGGCCGGCGACGTCGCGGAGACGGTGGAGGACATCCGCTGGGCCCTCAAGACCCTCGCCGGGCGCTTCGCGCGGGTGATCTGGACACCCGGCAACCACGAACTGTGGACCCACCCGAGTGACGCCGTCACCCTGCGCGGCGTCGCCCGCTACGACCACCTGGTCGAGCAGTGCCGCGACCTCGGCGTGCTCACCCCCGAGGACCCGTTCGCGGTCTGGGAGGGCCCTGGCGGCCCGGTCGCCGTTGCGCCCCTCTTCCTCCTGTACGACTACTCGTTCCTCCCGCCCGGCTGCACCACCAAGGAGCAGGGGCTGGAGTACGCGTACGGCACCGGGGTGGTCTGCACCGACGAGCACCTGCTGCACCCCGACCCGTACCCGACCCGCGAGGACTGGTGCCGCGCCCGGGTCGCCGAGACGAAACGGCGCCTCGCGGAACTCCCCGGGGACCTCCCCCTGATCCCCGTCACGCACTGGCCGCTGCACCGCCACCCGACCGACGTGCTGCGCTACCCCGAGTTCGCCATGTGGTGCGGGACCGTCCTCACCGACGACTGGCACCGTATGTACCCCGTGCGGACCATGGTCTACGGTCATCTGCACATCCCCCGGACGACCTTCCAGGACGGCGTCCGCTTCGAGGAGGTATCGGTGGGCTACCCACGCGAATGGCGCGTACGGCAGACGCCGCCCGGCCGGCTGCGCCGGATCCTGCCCGTGGAGGAAACGTCCCGGTGATCGAGGAGCTGCTCCCCCCGACGGTGGCCGCCGTCGAGGCCTACGGCGAGGAGGGCGTCGACGCCCCCCTGTTCCCCGAGGAGGAGGCCCTCCTCACCCACGCGGTCCCCAAGCGCCGCCGCGAGTTCACCGCCGCACGCTCCTGCGCCCGGCGTGCCATGGAGAAGCTCGGCGTGCCCGCGGCGCCCGTCGTCTCCGGCGAACGCGGCGCCCCCGTCTGGCCCGCCGGCCTGGCCGGCAGCATGACCCACTGCGAGGGCTACTGCGCCGCCGCACTGGTCCGCACCGACGACCTGGCGTCCCTCGGCATCGACGCCGAGCCGCACGCCCCGCTTCCCGACGGTGTGCTCGCCGCCATCTCCCTGCCGCAGGAGGCGGCCCGCGTCCACCGCCTCCTCGCGGAACGCCCGGACGTCCACTGGGACCGCCTGCTGTTCAGCGCCAAGGAGTCCGTCTACAAGGCGTGGTACCCGCTCACCCGCAAGTGGCTGGACTTCTCGGAGGCGGACATCACCCTCCACACGGACGGCACCTTCCACGCGGCCCTCCTGGTCCCCGGCCCCGTCGTCTCGGCCCGCCGACTGGACCACTTCACCGGCACCTGGACCACCACACCCACCGTCCTGGCAACAGCAGTGGTCATCCCGCACGGCTGACTGCAACGCCCTCAGGGGCGCGGGGAACTGCGCGCGCAACCCCCACCGGCCCACAGGCGGCTGCGGTGGACCACCACGTCCACCGTGTTGGCAACGGCGGTGGTCATCCCGCACGGCTGACCGCAACGCCCCCAGGGGCGCGGGGAACTGCGCGACCAGCCCCTACCGGCCCGCAGGCGGCTGCATCCCCCCCCGCCCCCGGGCGCGACCCGCACCGCACCACAGCGTGCCGCGCCCGAGCGGCGACCTTACGCCCCGGGATGCCACTCCCGCACCATCCGGAAGAACTCCTCCTCGTTCCCCGCCAGCCCCGCCCCCTCCAACGCGGCCTCCGCCTCGGCGAGTACGGAAGGCGGAACCGCCGGCGGTACAGCAGGTGGTTCCGCAGGGCCGCACCCGTGGTCGTCGCCTGCGAAGGCGGCCCGCACCGTGTGCAGCAGTCTGAGATAGGCCTGGACGGCGGTGCGCTCGCGGTCGGTCAGTACGGCGGTGGGCATCGCTCGGCTCTCCCCGTGTCGTCGTCGTGTGGGTCGCCATGGGTCGTCATGAGTCCCCGCACCCCCGGCACAAACGGGGGCGCACCACCAGCTTGCCGCCCACCACTGACAATCGGCCCGGGCCGCCGCCCCGTTCGCCCGCCGCACACCCCGCGACCTGCCCGGAAGGGCTCAGCTCTGCGGCCCCAGATACCCCAGCGACGCCCCGATCCGCCCTGCCAGATGGTCACGCTGCACCGGCCCCCGCAGCGACGAACCCGCCAGATACGCCCGGCACTTGCTCGCGAGCAGCAGCCCGAACGCCTCGGCCTCCTTCTCCTCCGCGAGGTCGAACCGGGTGCGCGCGGCGACCCGCAGCACCGTCGCCCGCAGCGCGTCGTCGTCGAGGGACGCGCCCCCCAACCGGGTCGCGACCTCCGCGCCCGAGCCCGCCACGGGGTGACCGCAGTGGCCGGCCTTCATGTGCCACAGCTCGTGGCCCAGGATCACCAACTGGTGGTCGGCAGCGGTGCGTTCCTCGACCACGACGAGGTCCTGGTCCGCCATGTCGAGCCACAGCCCGCTCGCGGTGCCCGGAGGGAAGGCCGCCGTGCGGAACAGCACGGGCCGCCCGCGGCGCCGGCTCATCGCCTCGCACAGGGCGGCGTAGAGATCGGCGGGCCGCGCCGGGACGGGAAGCGTCAGCTCCGTGACCAACTCGCCGCACAGGCGGCGCATTTCCCTGCCGATGCCCACAGTTCCCCCCGAGTCACGACTTGGGCCGCCGCTGGACGCTCTCCAGGAGCATGTCCAGCCATTCCGCGACCTTGTCGCGGTGCTGGTCGGTGGGCAGCTGCGCGGCCCGCCAGGCGATGCCCCGCACCCCGTGGTCCTGGAGCAGCCGCTCCAGCGGGTCGTCGGCCGGTGCGGCCGACTCCCGCTCCGCGAGCTTCTGGAGCAGCTCCTGCTCGGTGTGCTGGAGGGCGCTCGCCAGCGCCTCCGGGTCCTCGGCGGTGAGGAAGCCGGCGTGCACCCGGAAGAACCGCTGGAGGGCGTCGCAGTGCTCCATGGTGGGCCGCCGGTCGCCGTTGATGAGGGCGCCGGCCTGCTGCCGGGACATGCCCGCGCCGTCGGCGATCTCCTGCTGCGTGTACTTGCGCCCGTTCGGCTTCAGCCGCGTACGGCGCAGCAGGTCCAGCCGCTGGAGGAAACGCGCCTGCACATCGGGCTCACCCGCGGGCTGTCCGCTCAGCAGCGCCTTCACCACGGGCTCCGGGACACCGGACGCCACGGACAGCCGGCCCACGTCGAAGACCTCGCCGTGCGCCACGCCGAGCCGGTCGGCGAGTGCGGTGACGCGGGCGACGACGGCGGGCAGCGCGTTCGTCGGCGCGGTGCCCGGACCCTCGAAGCCACCCGTCACCGAAAGATCTCCTACGTCTCTCACAGGCTTCTCACAAGCGATTGCCGTGAACCTCACGGAGACTAGCCGGTGTATCGAACTTGCATCCAGGTCTCGCCACAACTGTGGCCAATTTCGGCCGTCCATCGGCGCTGAATGCCACGATAGTTGACATGCCCGGGCTGCGGGCAGCAGGATCGGGCACCGCGTCAGGGCCGCACAGGCAAGAGGGGTGACCTCCCGATGGCACATCAGGCAGGAGGGCAGCGGCCGGCACCGCCGCCCGGCCTCGGGACTCCCGAGGCCCAGGCCTATCTGCGGGACTACGCCGTCCTGCTGGACTCCGTACCCTTCCCGTCGCTGGTCGTGGACCACCGGTGGGACGTCCTGCTCACCAACGGCGCCTTCCGGACACTTTTCCAGGGCGTCGAGCCGCATCCGACGGCCCACCCCGGCGCCAACTTCCTCCGGTTCGTGCTGTTCCACCCGGACGCCGCCACGGTGCTGGGCGACCACGAGGCGAGCTGGTGCCTGCCCATGCTGGCGGACCTCTCCGCCGCCGCCGAGCGGCACGCCCACGACCCCGTGCTGCACGCGGTGCGGCGCGACATCGCCCAGGACCCGATCATGGACGCCGCCTACCGGCACGGGCTGCCGCACTGGCTGCGCGCCGTGGGCGAGCGGGCCGCCGAACACGACGGCTCCGTACGCCCGTTGCTGCACCCGGACCCGCGCTGGGGCGCCACGGAGTGCCGTCTGCTGGTGGAGACCACCTCCGTCCTCGACGAGATGGGGTGCCGCCGGGTGACGTTCGTCCCGCGGGAGACGCCCCGCCCCGCCGGCCGCGACCGCAAGGGACGCCGGGCCGCCTCCCACCTGCGCGTGGTCCCCGCCGCCGACTGATCCCCGCCGAACGCCCCAACCTGCGCGCCCGTTGCGCCACCCCGGCCCGGGCACCACCAGCGAAACCGGCCTCGCCCACGGTGTTCTCGTCGCCCTGGGTGACCCGCGGTCGTCGTCAACCGTGGGCGGATGCCAACTGCGGGGGCGTTTCACCGATGTTGATCATTCCCCGATGAGGCAGAAGACCGGGATGAGCAGCGCCCTGCCTTGAAGCCCGGCGGGGGAGCTGATCCGCGGTGCCTGGAGGGAGCATGGCGGCACTCCGTCGGAACCACGACCGGGCCCCGCACACGCTGCGCGCGTAGGAACCCGCCTGTGACGGCCGACGTGCGCGCGGCTGACTCATCTGCCGGCCGCGGTGGCGGCGACGGCCGGGAGGATGGCAAGGGCGAGGATGCCGGAGGCGAGGGCGAGGACCGGGAAACTGCCGGCGGAGACGACGACTCCGGAGGCGAGCCCGCCGGTGGCTCCCGCGACAGCGACGGAGACGTCGGCCATGCCCTGTGCTTTGGCACGGGTGGCCGGCGGCAGAGCGTCGGTGATCATGGCCGTCCCGGAGACGAGGCCGAAGTTCCAGCCGAGGCCGAGGAGGGCCAGCGCCAGGGCGAGGAGGACGACGGAGTGCGCCGGGGCAGCGGCCGCGGTGCAGCCGGCGGCCAGCAGGGTGAGGCCGGCGGCTGCGGCGACGGTCCTGCGGCCGTACCGGTCGACGAGCCAGCCCGTCACAGGCGACGGCAGGTACATCGCCCCGACGTGGATGCCGATCACGAGGCCCGAGGCAACCGTGGAGTGACCGTGGTCGTGCATGTGCACCGGCGTCATCGTCATCACGGCGACCATGACGAGTTGGGCCACGATCATCGTGAGGGTGCCGAGGACGAGGCCCGGTCCGCGGCTGGAGTCCGGCGCTTGGGCGGTGGTGGCGGCGCCGGCCGCGTGTCTCTCCGCTTCGAGACGACGGGCGAGGAGCAGGGGGTCGGGACGGAGCCGGACGAGCAGGACGAGGGCGGCAAGACCGTAGGCGGCGCCGGAGAGGAGGAACGGCCCGGCGAGCGTTGGTATGCCCAGGGCGTCGGCGAGGACGCCGGCGGGCGCGGCGAGCGTGGGGCCGACGACGCCGCCGAGCGTGGTGGCGACCAGGACCGTCGAGACGGCCCGGGCACGATGAGCGGGAGCGGCCAGGTCTGCTCCGGCGTACCGGGCCTGGAGGTTGGTGGCCGTTCCGGCCCCGTAGACGAGCAGGGCGGTGAACAGGAGCACGGCACTGCCGACGGCTGCGGCCGCGACGACGCCGGCCGAGCCGACCGCGCCGGTGAGGTACCCGGCTGCCAGGCCCGGTCGGCGGCCCCGGGAGTGGGAGACGCGTCCGACGCCCACCGCGGCGAGCGCGGATCCCGCGGTGAACAAGGCGGTCGGCAGACCGGCGAGGTCGGTCGAGCCGAGCATGTCCTGCGCGAGCAGGGCGCCGACGGTGATGCCCGCGGCGAGTCCGGCGCCGCTGAGGATCTGGGAGGCGACCAGGACGGTCAGGACGCGGCGCTGCGTGGCGGAGTGCGGCGGCGCGTCGGTGGAAGAGTCGTGTGCGGAGGTCGTCACAGAGGTGTCCTTACGGGGTGGCCGTAGCCGTGAGTGCGGGGCGCCGACCTGGTGCCGCGTCTCGAGACGCGTCGCCGGGCGGCGCCTCCTGGGCTGGTCCGGTGCGACGGGCGCACTGTCGGGACCGCAGTCACACCGTAACAGTAACGCACATTGCATGTTCGTATGAACATGCAGGTGACTGGATCGTGTGAGGCGCGTTGCCCTCGACGCTGTGACGACTCGCCTCGGTGCCCTGCGGTGTGAAGGGGCTTTGCGTGGTGTGAGCTCGATGAGGTCCCTCCGTGGGGCGCATCGAAATGGTGAGCTACCGAACATCAGGATGGTCAAGCGAACACAGCTGTGTTAGAAATGGTTACGGGCAACGCCGGCCGATGGAACCTGACCTCCGCGGTCGGTCCGGGCTCCGACGGGCTTTACCCGTCGGAGCCCGGACCGCTTCGGATCTCGTGAAGGAGACACCCTGTGAATTCCCCTGCGCATCCCTTGATGATCCTCGTCGCCGGACCGTACCGATCGGGCACCGGTGACGACCCGCGCAAGCTGGAGGCGAACGTCCGGGCCATGAACGTGGCCGCCCTGGCGCTCTTCCGTGCCGGTCACCTCGGAGTCACCGGCGAGGCACTCGCCCTCCCGCTGCTGGAGACCGCCGGCAGTACCGGCCCCGGCGATGCCGTCTATGAGGAGATGTTCCACCCCCTCGCCGAGCAGCTCCTCCTCCGCCGCGACGCCGTCCTGCGCATCGGTGGGCCGTCCGAGGGTGCTGACCTGATGGTCGGCCGGGCGCGAGCCTGGGGCAAGGACGTCTACACCAGCCTCGACGACATCCCGGCCGCCCGGTGACGGCGGGGATCGACGTACCCGACCGACGCGGCCGTACCGGTCTCGGCCAGCACGGCCGCGATCTGACCGGTAACCCGCGGGTGCGCATCCTCGACGTGCAGGTTCTGTCGTGCGACTGGTCCGTCCTGCGCAAGACGACTTTCGACTACCGGCACGGCGACGGGCACTGGAGCCGGGAACAGCGCGAGACCTACGATCGTGGCGACGGAGCCACCCTCCTGCTCCACGACGTCGCCCGCGGCACCGTACTGCTGACCCGGCAGTTCCGGTTGCCGGCCTACGTCAACGGCCATCCGGACGGAATGCTGATCGAGGCAGCGGCCGGCCTCCTGGACGGTGACTCGGCCGAGGAGGCGGTCCGCAGGGAGGCGGCCGAGGAGACGGGCCGGAGGATCGGCGAGGTCGAGCACGTCTTCGACGTCTACATGAGTCCCGGCTCGGTCACCGAGCGCCTGCACTTCTTCGCCGCCCCCTACGAGAGCACCACCGCTCAGCCGGGGGACATGCGAGGAGTGGCCGACGAGGGCGAGGACATCGAGGTCCTGGAACTCCCCTTCTCCACGGCCCTCGCCATGATCCGCAGAGGAGAGATCGCCGACGCCAAGACGATCATGCTCCTGCAGTGGGCCGCTCTGGACGGCCCCTTCAAGGGCATCAGCCGCCCTGCGTGACCCGGCATCCGGACAGCCTTGCTGCTCAGCAAGTAGTCCTGAAGCGGACATCCACTCATCCATCCGAACATGATTCGCTGTTCTTCCCGTTCCACGACTCACATTCCGCGAGGAGACGAAATGACCTGTCGCACGCTCGTGGCCGCGGTGCTCGGAGCGGCCACGGCCGCCGTACTGGCACTCCCGGCCGTCGCGAACGCTTCCCCCGACACACAGACCCTCACCGTCACCCGGGAGAAGGGACACGTGCTCGCGTGTACGGGCACGGGGTACGGGGTCGACGTGGTGGTCGACCTCTACGACAACGACGTGTTCGGGACGCACGCCGCCGTGAGCGTGCGGACGCCGGACGACGAATACGTCCGGGGAGGGGAGACCGGGGCGGGCCTCTTCGACAGGGGCCGCATCAGACGGGAGTTCGTCCTCGACTCGGAGACCTCGGGCACCGCGCAGACGGTCGTGGTCAGTGGCGCCTACGTGCGGTCCGGGTCGCCGAAACGCGTTCACGAGGTGTACGACGAGCCGTTCGGCCAAGTGGTGACCAAGGGTTGGAACTATCCGCTGCGGGCCGGCGTGACGGTGCGGACGATGGGGCAGCAGGTGGAGCTCACGTGCGGGGAGGCCTTCGCCTACAGGCTCGCGACATGGCGTCCGGACAGCACCGCCGAGTGACCGACCGGCCCGTCGAGCGCGGTGCGCCGCCGACGTCCGGCCCGCCGCCCGAAGGAGAACTCGGACGCCCTGCGAGCGCTGATCGCCGGTGAGCTGCGGCCCGGTGAGGTGTACTCGGCGCCGGGGCTCGCCACCCGCTTCGGCGTCTCCGCCACCCCCGTGCGCGAGGCGCTGCTCGACCTCGCCAAGGAGGGCCTGGTCGACGTCGTCCCCGACAAGGGGTACCGGGTCACCGCCGTGTCCGAGCGACAGCTCGACGAGTACACGCACGTACGCGCCCTGATCGGGATCCTGACGACGGCGGCGCTGGCCGGCACGGCCGATCCGATGGCGCTCGCCGGACTGCGGCCCGTCGCCGAGGAGATCGTCGCGGCCGCCACGGCCGGGGACCTCGTCGCGTACATCGACGCCGACCAGCGCTTCCATCTCGGGCTGCTGGCGCTCGCCGGGAACGCCCATCTCGTCGAGGTGGTCCGGGACCTGCGCCGCCGGTCCCGGCTGTACGGGCTGACCGCGCTGGCGGAGCAGGGGCGGCTGCGGGCGTCGGCCGAGGAGCACCTCGACTCCTCGACTCCTCGACGCGCTTCGCCCGTGACGCCGAGGCCGTACGCGCGGTGATGACCCGTCACCTCGGGCATGTCCGGGGACTGTGGGCAGCGCACTGACCCTGCTTTTTGCGCAGAAACGCAAGCTTCTTGCGTTTCTTGCGCTACGCTTGCGGGCATGACGCGACGACTTGCTGTGGTGGCGAAGAAGGTCGGGGTCAGCGAGGCCACGGTCAGCCGGGTGCTCAACGGCAAGCCGGGAGTCTCCGAGGCCACCCGGCAGGCGGTGCTGTCCGCCCTCGACGTGCTCGGCTACGAGCGGCCGACCCAGCTGCGCGGCGAGCGCGCCCGGCTGGTCGGCCTGGTCCTGCCCGAGCTGCAGAACCCGATCTTCCCCGCCTTCGCCGAGGTCATCGGGGGTGCGCTGGCCCAGCTCGGCCTGACCCCCGTGTTGTGCACCCAGACCCGCGGCGGGGTCTCCGAGGCGGACTACGTGGACCTGCTGCTCCAGCAGCAGGTGTCCGGCGTGGTGTTCGCGGGCGGCCTGTACGCCCAGGCCGACGCGCCGCACGACCACTACCGCCGGCTCGCCGAGCGGAAGATCCCCGTCGTCCTCGTCAACGCGGCCATCGAGCACCTCGGCTTCCCCGCCGTGTCGTGCGACGACGCCGTGGCCGTGGAGCAGGCCTGGCGTCATCTCGCCTCGCTCGGCCACGAGCGCATCGGCCTGGTGCTCGGCCCCGGCGACCACATGCCGTCGGCGCGCAAGCTGGCGGCCGCGCGGGCGGTGGCCGGCGAGGTGCCCGAGGAGCACGTGGCCCGCGCCATGTTCTCCATCGAGGGCGGTCACGCGGCGGCCGCCCGGCTCATCGACCGGGGCGTCACCGGCTTCATCTGCGCCAGCGACCCCCTCGCCCTCGGCGTCGTACGCGCCGCCCGGCGCAAGGGGCTCGACGTACCCGGGCAGATCTCCGTCGTCGGCTACGACGACTCCGCGCTGATGAACTGCACCGAACCCCCGCTCACCACCGTGCGCCAGCCCATCGAGGCCATGGGCAAGGCGGTGGTGGAGCTGCTCAACGCGCAGATCAGCGGCAGCACGGTGGCTCCCGAAGAGCTGCTGTTCGAACCGGAGTTGGTGGTGCGCGGCTCGACCGGGCAGGCGCCGCGCGACTGACCGTCCCTCAGCTGTCGAATAATTCCAAATTCCGCGCGACATCTTGCGAGCCGTTGTCGTCGGTGCTTGAGTGTGCCCCGCCCACCGCTCCTGTTCCGAGGGGTTCACTCACTCCTGTCCCGTAAGGGGTCCACCGATGAGAAGCACCGGGATCCGCCGTACCCTCGTCGCGCTCGGCGTCGGCGCCCTCGCGCTGACGGCCTGCGGCTCGGACGGCGACGACGCCGCCGACGGCACGACGCGGCTCACCGTCAACTGCATGCCGCCCAAGAGCGCCAAGGTCGACCGCCAGTTCTTCGAGGAGGAGATCGCCGCCTTCGAGAAGAAGAACCCGGACATCGACGTCGTCCCGCACGACGCGTTCCCCTGCCAGGACCCCAAGACGTTCGACGCCAAGCTCGCCGGCGGCCAGATGGAGGACGTGTTCTACACGTACTTCACCGACGCCCGGCACGTCGTGGACATCAAGCAGGCCGCCGACCTCACCCCGTACGTCAAGGAACTCAAGAGCTACGGCACCGTCCAGCAGCAGCTGCGGGACATCTACACCGTCGACGGCAAGATCTACGGCATCCCCCGCACCGGCTACTCCATGGGTCTGATCTACAACCGGGAGCTGTTCGAGCAGGCAGGCCTCGACCCCGACCGGCCGCCCGCCACCTGGGACGAGGTCCGCACCGCCGCCAGGAAGATCTCGGCGCTCGGCGACGGCGTCGTCGGCTACGCCGACTACAGCGCCCAGAACCAGGGCGGCTGGCACTTCACCGCCGAGCTGTACTCCCAGGGCGGCGACGTGGTGAGCGCCGACGGCACGAAGGCCACCGTCGACACCCCCGAGGCGCGCGCCGTCCTCCAGACCCTCCACGACATGCGGTGGAAGGACGAGTCGATGGGCAGCAAGCAGCTGCTCGTCATCAACGACGCCCAGCAGATGATGGGCTCCGGCAAGCTCGGCATGTACCTCGCCGCCCCCGACAACATCCCGATCCTGGTCAAGGAGAAGGGCGCGAAGTACGAGAACATCGCCATCGCCCCCATGCCCGGCGGCAAGGCCACCCTCGTCGGCGGCGACGGCTACATGTTCAACAAGAACGCCACCCCCGAGCAGATCCGCGCCGGCCTCAAGTGGCTCGACCACATGTTCCTCACCCCCGGCGACGGCTTCCTCGGCGACTACGCCCGCGCCAAGCAGCACGACGCCCCCGTCGGCCTGCCCGAACCGCGCCTGTTCACCGGCGCCGCCGACACCAAGGACCAGCAGGTCAAGCAGGCCAACGCCAACGTCCCCGTGGAGAACTACAAGGCGTTCCTCGACGGCAACCAGCAGCTGGAGATGAAGATCGAGCCGCCGCACGCCCAGCAGCTCTACTCCGTCCTCGACGGCGTGGTCTCCGCCGTCCTCACCAAGGAGGACGCGGACATCGACCAGCTGCTGAAGGACGCCTCCGGCAAGATCGACGGCATCCTGGCGCGGAGCTGACCGGTGACGAAGACGGTCGAACGGCCGCCCGCCGTGCGGGTCCGTCCGGTGAAGGCGCCGTCCCCGGCGGGGGACCGGAGGCGGCGCCGCCTCACCGACCACCTGCGCGCGTACGGCTTCCTCCTCGGCGGACTCATCTGCTTCGCGCTGTTCTCCTGGTACCCGGCGATCCGCGCCGTCGTGATCGCCTTCCAGAAGTACACGCCCGGCTCGGACCCCGAATGGGTCGGCACCGCCAACTTCACCCGCGTCTGGCAGGACCCCGAGTTCGCCGACGCCTGGCGCAACACGCTCACCTTCACCCTGCTCGCCCTGCTGATCGGCTTCGCGATCCCCTTCCTGCTGGCCCTCGTCCTCAACGAACTGCGCCACGCCAAGGCGTTCTTCCGGGTCGTCGTCTACCTGCCGGTGATGATCCCGCCCGTGGTGAGCGCCCTGCTGTGGAAGTGGTTCTACGACCCGGGCGCCGGCCTCGCCAACGAGGCGCTGCGCTTCCTGCACCTGCCGACCTCGAACTGGTCCAACGGCGCCGACACGGCCCTGGTGTCCCTGGTGATCGTGGCCACCTGGGCCAACATGGGCGGCACCGTGCTCATCTACCTCGCCGCCCTCCAGGCCGTCCCCGGCGAGCTGTACGAGGCCGCAGAACTCGACGGCGCGAACCTGCTCCAGCGTATCCGCCACGTCACGGTCCCGCAGACCCGGTTCGTGATCCTCATGCTGATGCTCCTCCAGATCATCGCCACCATGCAGGTGTTCACCGAACCGTTCGTGATCACCGGGGGCGGACCGGAGAACGCCACCGTCACCGTCCTCTACCTCATCTACAAGTACGCCTTCCTCTACAACGACTTCGGCGGCGCCTGCGCGCTCAGCGTCATGCTGCTCGCCCTGCTCGGCGCGTTCTCCGCCGTCTACCTCCGCCTCACCCGCTCCGGAGAGGAGGCCGCATGAGCAGCAGCACCCGCACCCTCGTCTCCCCGGCCGTCCTGGCCCGCCCCCGCGGCAAGGCCGTCTACTGGACCGTCTTCACCGGCGTCGTCGTGCTCTTCGCGCTGGCGTTCCTGTTCCCGGTGTACTGGATGGTCACCGGCGCCATGAAGTCACCGGACGAGGTGGCCCGCACCCCGCCCACCCTCGTCCCCGACAACTTGAGCACCGCCGGGTACACCGACGCCTGGGAACTGATGCAGCTGCCCGCCCACCTGTGGAACACGGTGGTGCAGGCGGCCGGCGCCTGGGCCTTCCAGCTGGTGTTCTGCACGGCCGCCGCCTACGCCCTGTCCAGACTCCGGCCCGCCTTCGGCAAGCTGGTCCTCGGCGGCATCCTCGCCACCCTGATGGTCCCCGCCCAGGCCCTCGTCGTACCGAAGTACCTCACCGTCGCGGACCTCGGCCTGCTCAACGACCCGCTCGCCATCTGGCTGCCGGCCGTGGCCAACGCCTTCAACCTGTACCTGCTCAAGCGGTTCTTCGACCAGCTGCCCAGGGACGTCCTGGAGGCCGCCGAGATCGACGGCGCGGGGAAGCTGCGCACCCTGTGGTCCATCGTGCTGCCCATGTCCCGCCCGGTGCTCGGCGTGGTGTCGATCTTCGCGCTGGTCGCCGTCTGGCAGGACTTCCTGTGGCCGCTGATGGTCTTCTCCGACACCGACAAGCAGCCCATCGGCGTGGCCCTCGTGCAGCTGTCGCAGAACGTCCAGCTGACCGTGCTCATCGCCGCGATGGTCATCGCCAGCATCCCCATGGTCGCGCTGTTCCTCGTCTTCCAGCGACACATCATCGCCGGGATCGGCGCGGGCAGCACCAAGGGCTGACACCGGACCCCCGTCCACAGAAGAGAAAGGCACCCACGTGGGACAGCCCACCCCTGCCACCGACGACGGCTGGTGGCGCTCCGCCGTCATCTACCAGGTGTACGTCCGCAGCTTCGCCGACGGCGACGGCGACGGCACCGGCGACCTGGCCGGCGTCCGCGCCCGCCTGCCCTACCTCGCCGAACTGGGCGTCGACGCCCTGTGGTTCAACCCCTGGTACCGGTCCCCGATGAAGGACGGCGGCTACGACGTCGCCGACTACCGGGCGATCGACCCGGCCTTCGGCACGCTCGCCGAGGCGGAGAAACTCATCGCCGAGGCACGGGAGCTGGGCATCCGCACCATCGTCGACATCGTGCCCAACCACGTCTCCGACCAGCACCCCTGGTTCCGGGCGGCCCTCGCCGGCGGCCCCGAACGGGAGCTGTTCCACTTCCGCCCCGGGCGCGGCGACCACGGCGAACTCCCGCCCAACGACTGGACGTCCGAGTTCGGAGGTCCCGCCTGGACGAGGCTCCCCGACGGCGACTGGTACCTGCACCTGTTCGCCCCCGAGCAGCCCGACCTCAACTGGGCCCACCCCGCCGTCCGCCAGGAGCACGAGGACATCCTGCGCTTCTGGTTCGACCGGGGCGTCGCCGGCGTTCGCATCGACTCCGCCGCCCTGCTCGCCAAGGACCCCGGACTGCCCGACTTCACCGAGGGCCGCGACCCGCACCCCTACGTCGACCGCGACGAACTCCACGACGTCTACCGCGCCTGGCGGGCCGTCGCCGACGAGTACGGCGCCGTCTTCGTCGGCGAGGTCTGGCTGCCCGACACCGAACGCTTCGCCCGCTACCTGCGCCCCGACGAACTGCACACCGCGTTCAACTTCTCCTTCATGACCTGCCCGTGGGACGCCGCCCGGCTGCGCCGCTCCATCGACGACACCCTCGCCGAGCACGCCCCCGTCGGCGCCCCCGCCACCTGGGTGCTGTGCAACCACGACGTCACCCGCACCGTCACCCGCTACGGCCGCGCCGACACCGGCTTCGACTTCGCCACCAAGGCCTTCGGCACCCCCACCGACCTGGACCTCGGCACCCGCCGGGCCCGCGCCGCCGCCCTGCTCTCCCTCGCCCTGCCCGGCGCGGTCTACGTCTACCAGGGCGAGGAACTCGGCCT
>MUNG01000378.1:0-329 GCA_002154585.1 Streptomyces pseudogriseolus | reverse complement strand
CGCCGCCGACCGGCAGGCCGAGGACCCCGGCTCCGTGCTCAGCCTTTACCGCGCGGCCGTCCGGCTGCGCCCGGAGTTCGGCGACGGCCCGCTGACCTGGCTCCCCGCACCCGACGGCGTCCTCGCCTTCGCCCGCGCCGGCGCCCTGTGCGTGGTCAACCTCGCGGACACACCCGTCGATCTCCCCGCCCACTCCGCGCTGCTCCTGGCCAGCGGCCCCCTCGACGCCGCCGGGCGGCTGCCCGCCGACACCGCGGTCTGGCTGCGCTCCTGAGCCGCGCCCCCCGTCTGTTCCCCCACCCCCACTTCGAAGGGACCAGCACCATGAC
>MUNG01000377.1 GCA_002154585.1 Streptomyces pseudogriseolus | reverse complement strand
CGTCCCGCACTGCGAGACGGGTGCGGCCGGGTGTCCTGCCCGCTCCCGTCTCGCAGTGCGGGACGGTGACTGTGGCCGTCGTCATGTTTACGCTGCGTCTCTGTGCCAGTTGATGACCTTGTGTCGCCCTCGCTTTGTGGCACGGACGTTAACGAGCGGCCGAACCCCTTGTGCAATCCGCGTAGACAGATCAATCTTTCGCCTGGCGACAGGACATGCGGAACACGGCCACCTCGTCCGCGCTTGGCATGCTCCTGACAGACGTACGTGCGTTCCGGCGATCCGGGACGGGCGTCCGCCGTGCGGCGCCTCACCCCCAAGAGGCGCCACCCCCACACTCCCCACCTGTCGAGGAGGAACCCTCAGATGGCAGTGATGCGAAACGCCAAGCACAGATCGGTCGTCGGCGTCGGCGCGGTCGCCGCGGCGGCTCTCACGGGCGGTCTCTTCACCGCTCCCGCCGCGCACTCCGCCGAGACCCCCAAGGGGACGATCGCCTACGCGGACGCGCCGAACGCGGTCGAGGGCAGCTACATCGTCACCCTGAAGCCGGGCACGAAGGCCGCGTCCACCAAGGGCAAGGGCGTTGCCAGGAAGTACGGCGCCGACGTCGAGCGCACCTTCCGCGAGGCCGTCAACGGCTACACCGTCGAGGCCACCGAGGCGGAGGCCGCCGAACTGGCCGCCGACCCCTCGGTCGCGCTCGTCGAGCAGAACCGCGCCTTCACCATCCAGGCGACGCAGACCAACCCGCCGTCCTGGGGTCTGGACCGCATCGACCAGACCGCGCTGCCGCTGAGCGGCTCGTACACCTACGACGACACGGCCGGCCAGGGCGTCACCGCGTACATCATCGACACCGGTGTGCGCATCTCCCACAGCGACTTCGGCGGCCGCGCCCGCAACGGCTACGACGCGGTCGACGGCGACAACGTCGCCCAGGACGGCAACGGCCACGGCACCCACGTCGCCGGCACCGTCGCGGGCAGCGCGTACGGCGTCGCCAAGAAGGCGAGCATCGTCGGCGTGCGCGTGCTGGACAACAACGGCTCCGGCACCACCGCCGGCGTGATCGCGGGCGTCGACTGGGTCGCCGCCAACGCGGTCCTCCCGGCCGTCGCCAACATGTCGCTGGGCGGCGGCGCGAGCACCACGCTCGACAACGCCGTGCGCAACGCCATCGCGGCCGGCGTCACCTTCGCCGTGGCCGCGGGCAACGAGTCGACGACCGCGACCGGTTCGCCGGCCCGGGTGGCCGAGGCGATCACCGTCGGCGCGACCACCTCGACCGACGCGCGCGCCAGCTACTCCAACTACGGCTCGAACCTGGACATCTTCGCGCCGGGCTCGTCCATCACGTCGACCTGGAACACCGGCGACAGCGCCACCAACACCATCTCCGGCACCTCGATGGCCACCCCGCACGTCGCGGGCGCCGCGGCGCTGTACCTCGCGGACAACCCGTCGGCCACCCCGTCGCAGGTCGCCTCCGCGCTGACAGCCGACTCCGTCCCCGGCGTCGTCACCAACCCCGGCACCGGCTCCCCGAACCGCCTGCTGCACGTCGGCGGCAACGGCGGCACCACCCCGCCGCCCGGCAAGACCTTCAGCAACACCACGGACTACACGATCCGCGACAACGCGACGGTCGAGTCCCCCGTCACCGTCACCGGCGTCTCGGGCAACGCCCCGTCGGCCCTCCAGGTCCCGGTGAACATCGTCCACACCTACATCGGTGACCTGACGGTCCAGCTGGTCGCGCCCGACGGGTCGGTCTACACCCTGAAGTCCTCCGGCACCGGCGGCTCGGCGGACAACATCAACACCACGTACACCGTGAACGCCTCCTCGGAGACGGCCAACGGCACCTGGAAGCTGCGCGTCACGGACAACTACTCCGCCGACACCGGCTACATCAACAGCTGGGGCCTGACCTTCTGATCCCCCGAGCACAGCACTCCCCCTCCGCCCCGGCACGGGTCCACCGTGCCGGGGCGGTGCGCTCAGCGCGCGAGATGCCGGGCGAAGAACCGCAGCGTGCCGTCCTGTTCGGAGGGCGGGACCTCGGCGTGCCCGCCGGGGTTGGCGTGCAGGGTTTTCTGCTGGGAGGCCAGGGCGTCGTAGAGGGCCAGACCCTGGTCCCGTGGGACGCGTTCGTCGTGCCACTGGAGCAGGAACCGCACCGGGACGGTGATCCTCGCGGCCTCGGGCGAGGCCAGGGCGCCGCCCAGGCCCAGGACCGCCGCGCGGACCCGGGGTTCGGCGGCGACGAACGGGACGCCGAGGCCGCAGCCCAGCGAGACGCCCCAGTAGCCGACCGGGCCGGCGCCCACGTGGTCGAGACGCCGCACCGCGTCCAGGACCGCCCGCCATTCCGGCACGGTCCTGCGGGCCACGAGGGCATGGAAGGCGGCGATCAGCGGGGCCGGTTCCTCGCCCGCCGCCACGCGGGCCTGGTTCTCGGCGGCGAGACGGTCGTACTCCTCGACCTTCGGCCGGTCGCCGTGGGCGGGGACGTCGACGCACACGGCG
>MUNG01000376.1 GCA_002154585.1 Streptomyces pseudogriseolus | reverse complement strand
CGCGCCCCCCACACCCCCCCACACCCGCACACACCCGTACAACCCGACCGACAGGTGGTGGCACCCGTGCGCCTCCGCACACCCCTAGCCCTGCTCGGCGCCGCCCTGCTCGTCCTCGTGGGCCCGCCGCTGCTCACGACCGGCAGCGGCGCCGAGAGCGGCACCAGCATCCCGGGCCTGCGTCTCATGGTCCCCAACACACCCGGCGGCGGCTACGACATCACCGCCCGCACCGCCGCGAAGGACGCCGAGGACGCCGGAGTCACCCGCTCCGTCGAGGTGTTCAACCTGCCCGGCGCCGGCGGCACGGTCGGCCTCACCCGCCTGGTGAACGAGCGCGGCAACGGCAAGCTGGCGATGTCGATGGGGCTCGGCGTCGTCGGCGCCGTCCGCTCCAACCACGCGCCCCGCACCCTCGCCGACACCACGCCCGTCGCCCGGCTCACCGAGGAGCAGGACGTGGTGGTGGTCGCCAAGGACTCCCCGTACCGGACCATCGGCGACCTGGTCGACGCCTGGAAGGCGGCCCCCGGCCGGCTCCCCGTGGGCGGCGGGTCCTCCCCCGGCGGCCCGGACCACCTCGCGCCGATGCTGATGGCGCAGGCCGCCGGGATCGCCCCGAAGGACGTCAACTACATCCCGTTCGACGGCGGCGGCGAACTGCTCGCCTCGATCCTCGGCAACAAGGTCGCCTTCGGCGTCTCCGGGGTCGGCGAGTACCGCGACCAGATCGAGGCGGGCGAGCTGCGGCTGCTCGCGGTGACCGGACCGGAACGCGTACCGGGTCTCGACGCGCCCACGCTCAAGGAGTCCGGCTACGACGTGGAGTTCACGAACTGGCGGGGCGTCGTCGCCCCGCCCGGCCTCACCGACGCCGAACGCGGCAAGCTCGTCCGGCTGCTGGAGGCCCTGCACGATTCGAAGGAGTGGCAGGAGTCCATGAAACGCAACGGCTGGGACGACGCGTTCCTGACCGGCGACGAGTTCGGCGCGTTCCTGGCCGCCGAGGACGAGCGCGTGATGTCGGTACTGAAGGAGCTCGGCCTGTGACCACTCCCTCCACGCCGACGCCCGCCTCCGAGACGTCCACATCAACGGCCGCCTCCGGAACGAAACCCACCCCCCGCACCACCACCTCCTGGCTCCGCGACCACTCCGAACTGGGCGTCTGCGCCCTCCTCCTCGCCCTCGGCGTGCTGGTCCTCACCGACGCCCTCACGATGGACGTCGACATCACCCAGCGCGGCCCGGTGGGGCCGAAGACGGTCCCGGTCGTCGTCGGCATCGGCCTGCTCCTGGTGGCCGCCCTCCTCGCCGTGGACGTCCTGCGCGGCGGCCGGGGCCAGGCGGAGACCGGGGAGGACGTCGACCTCACCGAACCGGCCGACTGGCGCACGGTCGCACTGCTCTCCGGCGTCTTCCTCGGCTCGGCCGTCCTCATCGAGCCGCTCGGCTTCCCCGCCGCGGGCGCCCTGCTCTTCTGGGGCGCCGCGTACGCGCTCGGCAGCCGCAGGGTGGACCGCGACCCGCTGATCGCGGCGGTGCTCTCGCTGGCCGCCTACGCCCTGTTCGACAAGCTGCTCGGAGTGCCGTTGCCCGGCGGTCCGCTGATGGGAGTGCTGTGACATGAACGCCCTCAACTCCCTGCTGGACGGCTTCGGCACGGCGCTCACGCCGCTCAACCTCCTCTGGGCCGCGGTGGGCGTGCTGCTCGGCACGGCGATCGGCGTGCTGCCGGGCATCGGCCCGGCGATGGCGGTGGCGCTGCTGCTGCCGGTGACGTACGGGCTGGACCCGACCGGCGCGTTCATCATGTTCGCCGGCATCTACTACGGTGCGATGTTCGGTGGTTCGACGACCTCGATCCTGCTGAACACGCCCGGTGAGAGCGCCGCCGTGGTCGCCGCGATGGAGGGCAACCCGATGGCGAAGTCGGGGCGCGGCGCGCAGGCCCTGGCGGCGGCCGCCGTCGGTCACTTCGCGGGCGGCATGGTGGGCACGCTGCTGCTGGTGGCGCTCGCGCCGACGGTCGCCGACCTGGCGGTGGACATCGGCGCGCCGGACTACTTCGCCATCATGGTGCTGGCGTTCATCGCCGTGACCTCGGTCCTCGGCTCGTCGCGGGTCCGGGGCCTGGCCTCGCTGCTGATCGGCCTGACCATCGGCCTGATCGGCCTGGACCAGATGACCGGGCAGCAGCGGCTGACCTTCGGTTCGCTGCACCTGGCCGACGGTGTGGACGTGGTGATCGTCGCGGTGGGTCTGTTCGCGATCGGTGAGGCGCTGTGGGTGGCCGCCCATCTGCGGCGCCGGCCGCCGGAGCCGATCCCGGTGGGCCGGCCGTGGCTGGGCCGCGCCGATCTGCGGCGCACCTGGAAGGCCTGGGCGCGCGGCCCGTTCATCGGCTTCCCGTTCGGCGCGATCCCGGCGGGCGGCGCGGAGATCCCGACGTTCCTGTCGTACGTGACGGAGAAGCGGCTGTCGAAGCACAAGGACGAGTGGGGCAAGGGCGCCATCGAGGGTGTGGCGGGACCGGAGTCGGCGGCCTCGGCGTCGGCGGCGGGCACTCTGGTGTCCATGCTGACCCTCGGCCTGCCGACCACGGCGGTCGCCGCGGTGATGCTGGCCGCGTTCCAGCAGTACGGCATCCAGCCGGGCCCGCTGCTGTTCGAGCGGGAACCCGACCTGGTGTGGGGCCTGATCGCCTCGCTGTTCGTCGGCATGGTGCTGCTGCTGGCGCTGAACCTGCCGCTCGCGCCGGTGTGGGCGAAGCTGCTGCGCATCCCCCGCCCGTACCTGTACGCCGGAATCATGTTCTTCGCGGCGGTGGGCGCGTACGCGGTCGGCGGCGAGGTGATCGACCTGGTGATGCTGCTGGTCATCGGCCTCATCGGGTTCGGCATGCGGCGGTACGGGCTGCCGGTGCTGCCCGCCGTCATCGGCGTGATCCTCGGTCCGGCCGCCGAGCAGCAGCTGCGCCGCGCGCTGCAGATCAGCGACGGCAGTGTCACCGGTCTGGTGAACACGCCGTTCTCGGTGACGGTGTACGCGGTGGTGGTGCTGCTGCTCGCCTGGCCCCTGCTCCGCAGGGCGCTGCCGCGCCGCGCGACCACGGCCGCCGAGTCATCCGAGGCGCCCGAGACACCCGAGGCTCCCGAGGCGCCTGAAGCGGCCGAACCCCCTACGCCGTCCGGCCCCCGCACCTGAGCCGTCGAACGGCGGTCGAACTACGCGACACCGGGCCGGGACGCCCCATGGCGTTCCGGCCCGACGCCCCTCATCTCCGCAGCTCACGCAGCGGGCACGCATCACACCCCTTGACGCGTAACTGACAACAATGCCTTGATGTCCCGCATGGGAGCGCTCCCACATCCACCACGGAAGGGGACACCATGCGCGACACCCGCCACCGCCTCCCGCACCGTCACGTACGCCCGCACCTGCCCGCCGCGCTCGCAGCGCTCGCGGCCCTGCTCCTGACGCTGCTCGCCCCGACCGCCTCCGCCCACGCGGCGCCCACCGGGTTCCGGGTGGAGAACGGACGGCTGCTCGAGGCGTCGGGGAACGACTTCGTGATGCGCGGCGTCAACCACGCCCACACCTGGTACGCCGACCGGCTCGACTCGCTGGACCACATCAAGGCCAAGGGCGCCAACACCGTGCGCGTGGTGCTGTCCAGCGGCGACCGGTGGACCCGCAACGACACCGCCGACGTGGCGAACGTCGTCACCCAGTGCAAGCGCAACCGGCTGATCTGCGTCCTGGAGGTGCACGACACCACCGGCTACGGCGAGCAGAGCGGAGCGGTGACGCTGTCCCGCGCCGCCGACTACTGGATCGAGGTGCGCGACGCGCTCGTCGGCCAGGAGGATTACGTCATCGTCAACATCGGCAACGAGCCGTACGGCAACACCGATCACACCCGCTGGACCGCCGACACCAAGGCGGCGATCCAGCGGCTGCGGGCGGCCGGGTTCGACCACACGCTGATGGTGGACGCCCCCAACTGGGGCCAGGACTGGTCGTTCACCATGCGCGACAACGCGGCCTCCGTGTTCGCGGCCGACCCGGACGCCAACACGGTGTTCTCCATCCACATGTACGGCGTCTTCGACACCGCCGCCGAGGTGAGCGACTACCTCGGCCGCTTCGTCGCCGCGGAACTCCCGATCGTGGTGGGCGAGTTCGGGCACGACCACTCCGACGGCAACCCGGACGAGGACGCCGTCCTGTCGGTCACCCGGCAGCTCGGCATCGGCTACCTGGGCTGGTCGTGGAGCGGCAACGGCGGCGGCGTCGAGTACCTGGACATGGTCGAGGACTTCGACCCGGACCGGATGACCGGCTGGGGGCAGCGCCTCTTCGACGGCCCGGACGGGATCGCGGCCACGTCCGAGGAGGCCGCCGTCTACGGGAGCGGCCCGGGCGAGGACACCACGGCGCCGACCGCTCCGGGCGCCCCGGTGGCCTCCGCCGTGACCTCGTCCTCCGTGACCCTCACCTGGGGCGCGGCCACCGACGCGGTCGGGGTGACCGGTTACGACGTCGTGCGGGTGGCCGGCGGTGCGGAGAGCGTCGTCGCCTCGGCCGCCGGCACCACGGTCACCGTGTCCGGTCTCGCGGCGGACACCTCGTACACCTTCGCCGTCCGTGCCCGGGACGCGGCCGGCAACCGTTCGGCACGTTCGGCGACGGTGGCCGTCACCACCGCACCGGGTCCCGCGGCCGGGTCCTGCGCGGTCGGCTACCGGGTGACGGGCGAGTGGCCCGGCGGCTTCCAGGCCGAGGTCGTCGTCCGCAACACGGGGAGCGCGGCGGTCGACGGGTGGACGTTGCGCTGGACCTTCCCGGCCGGTCAGCGGATCACCAGCCTGTGGGGCGGGACGGCGACGCAGAGCGGTGCAGAGGTGAGCGTCGCGGCGGCCCCGTACACGGCGACGATCCCGCCCTCCGGTTCCGTCTCGCTGGGCTTCACCGGCACGCGGTCCGCGGCCGGCGCCGACCCGACGACGTTCTCGCTGAACGGCGCGGAGTGCTCCGCGGCGTGACGGAGCCGGCTGCCCGGAAGGTCCTTCCCTCCCGGGCAGCCGTTCGTCGCACCCGTTCATCGCAGCCGTTCGTCCCCGTGCGCCGTGCGGGCCCGCCGGCCGTGACAGGCCTGTCGCACCGCGCGCTCACACGAGGTGGGCGAAGACCACCAGGTTCTCGGTGTAGTCCTTGGCGGCGTGGTCGTAGGCGCCGGCGCAGGTGATGAGCCGGACCTGCGCGTCGGGGGTGTCGGCGTACACGCGCTCGTTGGGAAAGTCGTCCTTCTCGAAGGACTCCGCCTCGTCGACGACGAACGTGGCCCTGGTGCCGTCGGCGCGCCGCACCTGGAAGCGGTCGCCCTTCTCGAGTTCGCCGAGCCGCGCGAAGACGGCCGCGGAGGTCTTGGTGTCCACGTGTCCGGCGATGATCGAGGCGCCGAGCTCGCCCGGGGAGACGCCCCTGGCGTACCAGCCGACGAGGTTGGTGTCGTTCGGCGGGGGCGGTTCGAGCCGGCCCTCGCTGTCGGTGTCGAGCGCGGTGAAGGGGGCGTTCACGCCGATGGACGGGATGACCAGCCTGGTCGGCGCGGAGCGCGGCAGGTGCTTGCCGGGCGACCGTTCGGCGGAGGGCGATGCGGCGGAGGGCGATGCGGCGGCGGACCCGCCCTCGGCCGGACCGCCGGACGCGTCGGCCGAGGGCGCCGTGGCGACCGTGCGGGAGGCGTGCGGTCCGTGGGCGTCGTCGGGCGGGTCCTCGCCGCCGCCCATCAGCGTGGTGGCCAGCAGCAGACCGGCCCCGCCCCAGAAGACCGCGGTCATGACGGAGCGCACTCTGCGCCTCGTCGGGGACGTCCGGTCGGGTTCGACGGGAGGGGGGGCACTGACCGGCAT
>MUNG01000375.1 GCA_002154585.1 Streptomyces pseudogriseolus | reverse complement strand
TTGTTCCCCCGTACGTCCCCCCGTGGAACCCCGTTCCGGTCGTTCCCCCGGGTTCCCCCGTGCCTCACTCCCGCCGACGGCGCCGGCGGAAGGAGCGGATCGCGGGCCGGTCCCCCGTTCCGGCGCCCCGTGCCGCCGGTCCCGTGGGCCCGAGCCCCCTCTCCGTGGTCTCCACTCTCCCGTTCCCGCTGGTCCGGGCCCATCCGCCGCCGTACTCAACTCGCCGGCTAGGTACGGGTACTCACGCCTGCGCACCCGCGCCCAGCACGGCGTGCGTCCGGACGGTCACGGCGTCGGGGGCGCGGACACTCAGGGACGGGGCCCGACCTGCGGCGGATAAAGTCCCTGACATGGCACGGATTGCGGTGATCGGCGCCGGCACGGGCGCGCTGGCGGCCGCCGCCCGGCTGGCCGTCGCGGGCCACCGGGTGGCGGTGTACGAGCGGACGGAGACGTACGGCGGTGCGCTGCGCCGCCGGGAGCGGAACGGGTTCGCCTTCGACACGGGCCCCGGGCTGCTGCCGCTGCCCGCCGTCTACCGGGACCTGTTCGTGAAGACGGGCCGGGAGCCGCTGGAGGAATGCGTCGAGCTGGTGCAGGCCGACCCGTCGTCGCGCCACGTCTTCGCGGACGGCACCCGGGTGTCCCTGCCGAACGCCTCCCGCGCGGGCGTGGTCGCCGAGGTGGAACAGGCGCTGGGCGCGGACGCGGCGCGGCGCTGGGGCGACTTCCTGGTGCGGGCCCGCGAGGCCTGGGACCGGGCGCGCCGCCCGCTGCTGGAGGAGCCGCTGTGGCCCAACTGGGAGGTGCTGGCCGGGCGCGAACCCTACCCCGCGGTCCCCCACCGCCGGCGCTTGCGCCTGCGTACAGCGGCCACGCTCGCCGAGGTCGGCGAGTGGGAGCTGCGCGACCCGCGGCTGCGGGCGCTGCTGGAGAGCCACGCGCTGGCGTTCGGCCTCGACCCGCGGACCACGCCGGCGAGCGCGGCGGTGCTGCCGTACATGGAGCACGCCTTCGGCACCTGGTACGTGCGGGGCGGGCTGCGGGAGCTGGCGCGCGCGGTGTACGAGCGGTGCCTGGCCCGCCGGGTGGAGTTCCGCTTCGGCGCGGAGGTCACCGCGGTGCGGGAGAAGGACGGCCGGGCGGCGGGCCTGGAGCTCGCCGACGGCACGGCGGTGGAGGCGGACCTGGTGGTCGCCGGGGTGCACCCGGCCGCGCTGGAGCGGATGTGCGGCACACGGCTGCGCGGGGAGGGCGAGGTGCCCGCGCGGCGGGAGGGGGCGAGCCGGACGACGGTGCTGCTGGCGCTGCGGGGCGCCCGCCCGGACGGCACCCCTCACCGGACGGTGGTGCACACCCGGGACCGTGAGGCGGAGCTGGACGCGCTGTCCGGCGGCGGGCTGCCCGCCGAGCCGACGGTGACGGTGCTGCGGCCGGACGACCCGGCGCTGGTCCCGGACGCCGGGCACGAGGCCGTGACGGTGACGGCGGTGACGCCCGCGGGGGCGGCCGGCGCCGACGCGTACGCGGCGTACGCGGAGCGGATGGTCGCGGCCGCCGCACGGGCCGTGCCGAACCTGCGGGACCGGCTGCTGTGGCAGGAGATGCGCACGCCCGAGGACGTCGCGCGGGAGACGGGCGCCGAGGGCGGCGCGGTGCCGGCGCCGGCGCTCGCCGCCGCGGACGGCCGCTTCCTGCACGCCTCCAACAGCACGCGGCTGCCGGGGCTGTTCACCGTCGGCGGCTGGTCCCACCCCGGCGGCGGACTGCCGCACGCCGGGATGTCGGGGGCGCTGGTGGCCGGACTCGTCGTCGAGGGACCGGACTTCCGCGGCTCGCAGTGAACGCGGGCCGCGGCACGGGCGGTTGAGAGGGCTTCAGAGACGGTGCCGCTCAGAAACGGTACTGCTCGTCGTACCCGTTGCCGTTGCCGTTGCCGTGGGTGCCCTGCTGCTGTCCGCCGTCCTGGTACGGGTACTGCTGCTCCGGCGGGAGCTCGCCGCCGTACGGGTCGTCGGCGCTGCGCTGCTGCGGCACCCACAGGCCGCCGGCCGGGGTCTCGCCGCCGTAGCCGCCGGTCGCGTAAGGGTCCCCGGTCGCGTACGGGTCCTGGGCGGCGTAGCCCTGCTGGGCGTACTGCTGGTCCGTGTAGCCCGTGTCGTGCGAGCCGCCGCCGTAGGTGGCGTTGCCGATGTACGGGTCGGAGTACGCGGCGTACTGCTGCTGGCCGGTGTCGTAGCCCTGCTGCTGCCCGTAACCGGAGTAGTCGTAGGCGTAGTCGGGGTCGGCGGTCTGCGCGGTGGCGGCGTACTGGTCCTGGCCCGCGTACTGGTCCTGGCCCGGGTAGCCCTGGTCGCCGTAGACGCCGTAGGAGCCGGTGTCGTCGGGCATCGGCTGCGGCTCGTAGACGGCGGTGGTCTCCGCGGCCGTCTGCCGGTCGGCGGCGGGGGTGAACACGTCGTCGCGGTCGTAGTCGTCGTCGGCGCCGTAACCGGCCGTCGTCGGCCCGGGGTCGAACGCGTCGGCGCGGTCGCCGGACGCCTCGACGCCGGTGACCTCCAGCGACGGTTCCTCGCGTCCGCGTCCGCGGCCCTTGGCGGCGGACAGGATCGGCGCGTTGACCGCCCAGCCGGCCTGGAAGCCGCGGCGGAACGACAGCGTGACGTAGGTCTGCCCGACGGCGAAGGCGGCCGCGCCCAGTCCGATCACCACCACGGACGGGATCAGCACGCCGAACACGACGCCGAGGAACCCGACGAAGGCGAGCAGCCGCCAGCGCAGGCGCGCCTTGTACTGCAGCAGCACCTCACCCAGCAACCACAGCGCGACGATGCCGAACGCGATGTAGAGGACCGTCCAGCCCATGTACGCCCCTCTCCCAGTGGTCGTTACGCAGTGTGTCGTATGTGCGTGCGACCGGTCTAGGCCTGCGGCGGGTGGTGCAGACCCAGGTTCTCGTAGATTTCCAGCGTCGCCGTGGAGTTGTTGAGCGTG
The DNA here is from genome assembly GCA_002154585.1 of Streptomyces pseudogriseolus. Taxonomy (GTDB): domain Bacteria; phylum Actinomycetota; class Actinomycetes; order Streptomycetales; family Streptomycetaceae; genus Streptomyces; species Streptomyces pseudogriseolus. Next base: position 1,024 of record MUNG01000375.1, on the reverse strand, counting down.
ATGAAGTGCAGACCGGGCACTCCTTCGGCCAGCAGCCGCGCACAGAACTCCGTGGCGAAGTCGATACCGATGGAGCGTACCGCCGCCGGATCGTCCTTCGCTGTGAGGATCCGCTCTTTCAGGGCGTCGGGGAACACCGCGTTACTGAGCTTTGGCAACCGTTCCAGCATCTTCACGCTGGTCACAGGCATGACCTCGGGAATCACGGGCGTCTCGCAGCCCGCCGCGTCGACTCGGTCACGCAGCCGCAGGTACGACTCGGGCTGGAAGAACATCTGCGTGATCGCGTAGTCCGCGCCGGCCCGGCACTTGTCGACGAAGTGCGCCACGTCGGTGTCCCAGTCCGCGGACCGCGGGTGCATCTCCGGGAAGGCGGCGACGCCCACGCAGAAGTCGCCCGACTCCTTGATGAGGCGCACCAGTTCGGCCGCGTAGGTGAGACCCTGCGGGTGCGGCACCCAGTCGCCCATCGGGTCGCCGGGCGGGTCGCCGCGCACGGCGAGCATGTTGCGGATCCCGGCGTCGGCGTACTGGCCGATGATGTTGCGCAGTTCGGCGACGGAGTGCTCCACCGCCGTGAGGTGGGCGACCGGGGTGAGGGTGGTGTCGGCGGCGATCTGCTCGGTCGCCTTCACCGTGCCGGCCCGGGTGGAGCCGCCCGCGCCGTAGGTGACGGAGACGAAGCTGGGCGCGACGGCCTCGATCCTGCGGAGCGCGTTCCAGAGGTTCCGCTCGCCCTTCTCCGTCTTCGGGGCCCAGAACTCGAACGAGTACGTCGTCTTCCCGCCGGCGAGCATGTCGCGCACGGTGCGTGCGCGGTCCGTCCTGGTGGATGCGGTTCCGAGGGCCATACGGGCAGCGTAGCCACGGGTCGGCGGGCCCCCAACCAGAAGCGGGATATTCGTCTGATTTGCCGCCTTGGCGTCCACAGTGTGGACAAACTTGAGACGCCGGTGGCGTAGGAGTCAGGCGGCGTCGGCGGCCTCCCGCACCCGGCGGGCCAGCTCGGCGGCCGCGGCGCCCG
>MUNG01000374.1 GCA_002154585.1 Streptomyces pseudogriseolus | reverse complement strand
CCCGCGCACCCCGGCCCCCCGTCGTCCCGCCGTACCGGTCCTGCCCGGCCGTCACCTGAGTTCCACCGACTTCTATGGAGTTCCACTGAGTTCTACCCCGGACGTGACCGGAGCGGAACCAGCGGGCATCGTGGGGTGTGACCGGATGCGACGGCCGCCGGGGCCGGCCCTGTGAGCGGGGTCCCACGGAGGTTGTGAGGAAGGTCCCAGCGTGTGGCCCTCCACCGGGCCGCACGCGCACCGCTACAGTCCGTCGAAGGGTCGGCCTGTACTGGTGAGTAACTGGCGAGTAACTGGCGACTGCCCGGCGATCGGATCGAGCAACGCTGCTCAGCGGGAGGCATGCACATCATGGCGCGCGAGTCGGAGTCCGGACTGCCCATCGACCCGGTGTACGGGCCGGACGCTCTCGAGGGCTGGGACCCGGCGGAGAAGCTGGGTGAGCCGGGCGCGTACCCGTTCACGCGGGGTGTGTACCCGAGCATGTACACGGGCCGTCCGTGGACGATGCGCCAGTACGCCGGTTTCGGCACGGCGACGGAGTCCAACGCCCGGTACAAGCAGCTGATCGCGAACGGCACGATGGGCCTGTCGGTCGCGTTCGACCTGCCCACGCAGATGGGCCACGACTCCGACGCGCCGATCGCGCACGGCGAGGTCGGCAAGGTCGGTGTGGCGATCGACTCGATCGACGACATGCGGGTGCTGTTCGGCGGGATCCCGCTGGACAAGGTGTCCACGTCGATGACGATCAACGCCCCCGCCGCCCTCCTGCTGCTCCTGTACCAGCTGGTCGCCGAGGAGCAGGGCGTCCCGGCGGAGAAGCTGACCGGCACGATCCAGAACGACGTGCTGAAGGAGTACATCGCCCGCGGCACCTACATCTTCCCGCCGAAGCCGTCGCTGCGGCTGATCGCGGACATCTTCAAGTACTGCCGGGCCGAGATCCCCAAGTGGAACACCATCTCGATCTCCGGCTACCACATGGCGGAGGCGGGCGCCTCGCCCGCGCAGGAGATCGCCTTCACCCTGGCCGACGGCATCGAGTACGTCCGCACCGCCGTCGCGGCCGGCATGGACGTGGACGACTTCGCCCCGCGTCTGTCCTTCTTCTTCGTCGCCCGTACGACGATCCTGGAGGAGGTCGCGAAGTTCCGTGCGGCCCGCCGGATCTGGGCGCGGGTGATGAAGGAGGAGTTCGGCGCGAAGAACCCCAAGTCGCTGATGCTGCGCTTCCACACGCAGACGGCCGGGGTGCAGCTGACCGCCCAGCAGCCCGAGGTCAACCTGGTGCGCGTCGCCGTCCAGGGCCTCGCCGCCGTCCTCGGCGGCACCCAGTCCCTGCACACCAACTCCTTCGACGAGGCCATCGCCCTCCCGACGGACAAGTCCGCCCGCCTGGCCCTGCGTACCCAGCAGGTCCTGGCGTACGAGACGGACGTGACGGCGACCGTCGATCCCTTCGCCGGCTCCTACGTCATCGAGAAGATGACCGACGACGTCGAAGCCGCCACCCTCGAACTGATGCAGAAGGTCGAGGACCTCGGCGGCGCCGTCAACGCCATCGAACACGGCTTCCAGAAGAACGAGATCGAACGCTCCGCCTACCGCATCGCCCAGGAGACCGACGCCGGCGAGCGCGTCGTCGTCGGCGTCAACCGCTTCCAGCTCGACGAGGAGGAGCCCTACGAACCCCTCCGCGTCGACCCCGCCATCGAGGCCCAGCAGGCCGAACGCCTCGCGAAACTCCGCGCCGAACGCGACCAGGCGGCGGTCGACAGCGCCCTCGCCGCCCTCAAGAAGGCCGCCGAGGGCGAGGACAACGTCCTCTACCCGATGAAGGACGCCCTCAAGGCCCGCGCCACCGTCGGCGAGGTGTGCAACGCACTGCGCGAGGTGTGGGGCACGTACGTGCCGAGTGACGCCTTCTGAGGCTCGTTCTCGCAGGTCGAAACGCGGTCGAGGAGTGTCGCACGGCGTGCGACACTCCTTGCCATGTTCGGTGTCGTCGACCTTCCCACCTATCTCGCGGGCCTGGTGCTGATCATCCTGCTGCCCGGGCCCAACTCGCTCTACGTCCTGTCCGTCGCCGCCCGCCGCGGGGTGCGCTCCGGCTACACGGCCGCCGCCGGTGTGTGGTGCGGGGACGCCGTCCTGATGACGCTGTCGGCCGCCGGGGTCGCCTCCCTGCTCCAGGCGAACGCCGTGCTGTTCGGCATCGTGAAGTACGCCGGCGCCGGCTATCTGGCGTGGCTGGCCTTCGGGATGCTGCGTACCGCGTGGGGCATGTGGCGCGGTCGCGGGGAGGGGAGCGCGGCGGAGGCCGCCCCCGCCGCGGGCCCTGCGGGTGAGCGCCCGTTCCGCCGGGCCTTGGTCGTCAGCCTGCTGAACCCCAAGGCGATCCTGTTCTTCATCGCCTTCTTCGTGCAGTTCGTCGACCCCGCCTACGCCTATCCGGCGCTGTCCTTCGTGGTGCTCGGCACGCTCGCCCAGGTCGCCAGCGTGCTCTACCTCAGCGCGCTGATCTTCAGCGGCACCCGGCTCGCCGCCGCCTTCCGCCGTCGCCGCCGTCTCTCGGCGGGCGCCACCTCGGCGGCGGGCGCCCTGTTCCTGGGCTTCGCGGCGAAGCTGTCCACGGCGAGCGCGTAGGCGACCGGGGACGGCCCCCCTTGCGACAGGGGCGCTCCCCGGACACCCCGTCGGCGCCTCAGCCTCGCCCGAGCCGCCCCAGGTAGTCCCCGAGCCCTTCCGCGCCGTCCCCGGCCCACCCCACATAGCCGTCCGGGCGGACCAGGAACAGGCCCGTGCCGTACGTCCGGTGGGACGGGCCGCGCACCAGCCGTACGCCCCGAGGCGGTTCGGGGGCGTCCGTGCCGAGTGCCAGCAGGGTCCAGTGCGGCCCGCGGAAGGCGTCGAAGAGGCGCACGCCGTCCACCCGGCCGTCCGGCGCCCGGTCGCCCGCGCGCACCGGGCCGGGCGCGGTGCGCGTCTCCGCGCTGAGCGGGGACTCCCGGTACCCCAGGTCCAGTTGCAGGGTGGCCCCGCCGCGCCGGGCCTCGCCCCGGTGGATGCGGGTGGACAGGCCGAGCATGTCCGCGGCCACCGCCCGCCGTTCCTCCTCGTAGCTGTCCAGCAGGGACGGGTCCGCGTCGCCGGACAGCACCGCGCCGAGCTTCCACCCCAGGTTGTAGGCGTCCTGCACGGAGGTGTTGAGTCCCTGGCCGCCGGCCGGGGAGTGCACGTGCGCCGCGTCGCCCGCGAGGAACACCCGGCCCGCGCGGAAGCGGTCGGCGAGCGCGGCGCGCGGACGGAAGTCGGAGGCCCACAGCACGTCGGTGACGTCCTCGGCGGCGAGATGCGTGCGGGCGGCCACGACCCGCCGTACGGCGTCGGGGGAGAGGTCCACGCGCGTGCCCTCGGTGAACCGGGCGACCAGCTGGAAGTCGTCCGTGCCGGCGAGCGGGCAGAGGGTGAGGAACTCGTCCCGTCCCTCGCGGGGCGGGAACATGTGCCAGTTGTCCCGGTCGAGACCGGCGATCCGCACGTCCGCCACCAGCATCGGCAGCGGGTCGACCGCCTCGCCTGTCATGCCGGCGCCGACCGCCCGGCGCACCGCCGACCGCCCTCCGTCGGCGGCGACGAGGTACTGGGCGCGCAGCGGCGGCCCGGCGGCGAAGTGGGCGGTCACGCCGTCCTCGTCCTGCGTGACGTCCGTGACCTCGCGGCCGAAGGCGATCTTGCCGCCCAGCTCCTCCAGCCGGTCCCGCAGGATCCGCTGGGTGCGCCACTGCGGCACCATCCAGCCCTCGTGCGGCGCCTCCTCGGTGGTCTCCACCGGGTCCATCAGATGGTGCTCGCCCAGCCGCTTCCCGTCGCGCCAGAGCATGCCGACCGGGTAGCGGCCGCCGCCCGCCCGGACGGCGTCCAGCACGCCGAGGTCGTCGAAGACCTCCATCGTGCGCGGCTGGAGGCCCTTGCCGCGCGATCCGGGGAACAGCTCGTCCGCCCGCTCCACGACCAGCGCCGGGACCCCGCGCCGGGCGAGGTCGATGCCGAGGGTGAGGCCGGTCGGCCCCGCGCCCACGATCAGGACAGGGGTGTCGCTCATGATCCATCTCCTTAACGGCGTTAAGTGGCCCGCCGGCCCGAGCGTCTCCCTAACGGTGTTAAGTTGTCAAGCGTGAGCACGGAACGACGCGCGCCGCTGGACCGCCGACGGGTCGCCGCCACGGCGCTGACCCTGCTGAACGAGGTCGGCCTGGACGGCCTGACCCTGCGTGCCATCGCCAGGGAACTCGACGTCAAGGCGCCCGCCCTGTACTGGCACTTCAAGGACAAGCAGGCGCTGCTGGACGAGATGGCGACCGAGATGTTCCGCCGGATGACCGACGGGATCGAGCCCGCCCCGGACGACGGCTGGCGCGAGCGGCTGCTGCGGAGCAACCGGGTTCTGCGCCGCACGCTGCTCGCCTACCGCGACGGCGCGAAGGTGTTCGGCGGCACCCGCTTCACCGGCCTGGAGCACGCCGAGCAGCAGGAGGCGAACCTCCGGCTGCTCACGTCGGCGGGCCTCACCCTGACCCAGGCGGCCCGGGCGCTGCAGACGACGTTCCTCTACACGCTCGGTTTCGTCGCCGAGGAGCAGGGCGTCGAACCGATGCCCGGCGAGCGCCGCGAGGGCTTCGACGTCGAGGCCCGGGCCCGTCTGATGGCCGGCCATCCTCTCGCCGCCGAGGCCGGGGCGGCGCTCTTCGGCGACTACGACGAGCACTTCGAGGAGGGCCTCGCCCTGATCGTCGCCGGCATCGAGTCCCGCTACGGGGCGAACTGAGAGGGGCCTCGGGGCGGGTGCCGGCAGGTGGGTGCCGCTCGCGCAGTTCCCCGCGCCCCTGGGTGGGTGGTCCGACCCGCGGGCTCAGAGGCTGACGGTGCCCGATGCCACCGTTCGCGCGGTTCCCCGCGCCCCTTTCGGGCGCGCTTCCCGACCGGCGCCCTCAAGGGGCGCGGGGAACCGCGCGACAAGCCCCCACCGGCCCGCGGCCGGCGTCGCCCCCGAGCCACGGCCGGCGCGCCGCCTACCGCCTCCCGCCCCGGCGAACCGCCCGGCCCACCTTCCGTTTCGCGCGCGCCGCGCGGACCCGGGCGCGGGTGGCCGGGCTGCTGCCCGGCAGCCCCAGTTCGGCCAGGCGCAGGGCCGGGAAGTACGCGGCGGGGCTGCCGGCGAGGTGGGCCCGCAGCCACTCCTCGGCCTGACCCCTGAGCGCCGGATACGTGCGGGGCTGCATGCAGAAGCCCATCGTCCGCACCAGCGGCTCCAGCGACGCGGGCGCCGCACCCAGCACCGCCGGGGTCTCGTCCCGTTCCAGGTCCGGCACCAGGTGGTCGACCAGCGCCAGGGGTATGCGGTTGCTGTTCTGGTAGGGCCGCAGCCGGTCCAGGACCAGCGCCGTCCCCACCCGCGCCACCGGCACGTCGTAGTAGGCGGACGCAGTCACCATCGCCGTGGAGAAGCAGCCGACGACCAGCTCGGGGCGGGCCTGCTCGTACAGCGTCTCCGCGAGCAGCGGCGCGTCCAGCACGGTGAGCCGGACGCCCGCGTCGGCCGCCGCCTTGTGCAGGGCCGCCGAGTAGCCGGCGGGGGCGGTCGGATGGGGCTTGAACACGATCGAGCGGTGACCGGCGCGCACCGCCCCGGTGAGCATGCGCACGTGCAGGTCCTCCTCCTCGCGCGCGCTCAGGATGTTGATCGCCGCCAGGTACTGGCCGAGCAGCACCGCCGTCGGCCGCTCCTCGCGCACCGGGGCGAGGAGCGGGTCGTCCGCCGCCTCCCGGGCGACCTCGTCCAGCACCGCGCGGAACGCCCCGTCCGGCACGATCACCGGCTCCACGTCGTACTCGGACAGCAGCAGCGGGCGCAGGCCGGGCACCAGGTCGAGATGGATCAGGCGGCGGACGCGCCGGCCAAGGGTCAGCGGCAGCTTCTCCCGGGTCGGGCCGTAGCTCATCAGCCCGTCCGCGTACACGTCGACGGACGCCTCGGAGAAGATCGCGACCAGCGCGCGGGCCGGGTTGGCCTGGATCGACTCGACGGCCAGGTCGACCCGGTCGTCCTCGCCGATGTTCCACAGCAGCCGCAGCGCCCGCTGCCACAGCACCGTGTCGGAGCCGCGCGGGCCCCAGGCGCTCGGGTGGTACGGGCTGATCGCCTCGTTCCAGCTCACCACCTCGTCGAAGCGGGCGGCCAGCGGGCCGTAGCCGTGCATCTCGTCCAGGCGCAGCGCGGTCTCCGGGACGGCGGCGTTGTGCGAGACCAGCAGGATCCGGCGGGCCTCTTCGCGCGGTCCGTACAGCCCCGCGTCCAGCGCCGCGGCCAGGGTGGCGGCGCCGTACAGGGTCGAGACCTGGAAGATCTGAGTCGTGCGGTCCATGGGTCAGGCAGCCTTCCGCCCGTCGCGCAGGCGGCCGAGGAGCCTGCTCCGGGTGCTGTCGATGGTGGCCAGGGTCTCCTCCAGCGCGTCCTGCGGCATGCGCAGCAGCGCCTGACGCGCCTCCTGCCGCAGCCGCCGGGCCGCCGACGGCTCGTACGCGTCCGCCTTGCCGAGATGGAAGGCGATCATGGCGCAGTAGGTGCGGACCGCCTTCAGCAGGAAGCGGTCGCACTCCGGGTCGTTCCGCACGTCCGCCAGCAGCAGGTCGTACGCCGGGATGAAGTCGAGCTGGCGGTCGTCCTTGATCTGGGTGAGGGAGGTCGCGACGCCCCGCCGGTAGAACACCCCGTGCAGGCCGAGGGAGGCGTAGCTGCGCGCCGTGAGGTGCAGCCGCCAGATCCACAACCGGTCCTCGGCGGTGCGCAGTTCGGTGACGAAGCGCATCCCGCCGTCCTCGAAGAGGCGCCGGCGGTAGACGCCCGCCCAGACGAACGGGTAGTCGACCATGGTCTCCGTGTCGGCGGGCGCGATGCCGTCCCGCGGATCCATCACCGCGTTCCGCACCGGCGCCGGGGGCCGCTTGATCACCCGCTCCGTGCCGGTCACCTGCACATGGTCGGTGCGGGCGAAGTCGCAGCCCAGCTCGTCCATCGCCCGCACCAGCGCGGCCAGATGACGGGGCCCGTACCAGTCGTCGCCGTCGAGGAACGCCAGGTACTCCCCTTCGGCCGCGTCGATGCCGGAGTTCCGCGCCTGGGCGATCCCCTGGTTGGTGTCGTGCCGGATCACCCGCGCGCCCGGCAGCTTCTCCGTCCACCGCTCGATCACCCACGGCGTGGCGTCCGTGGAGCAGTCGTCGACGATCAGGAACTCGACATCGGGGTGCGCGTTGGCGGCGAGACTGCGCAAGGTGCTCTCCGCGAACGCCTCCACGTTGTGCATCGGGACGACGACGGACAGTTTCGGCACGGGGTTTCTCTCTTTCGGGACGGGAAGCGGCGGCGGTGCGGTGGGTCAGGCCGGGCCGAACACCTCTCTCAACTCGCCGAGGTTGGCGCGCGTGACCTCCCACAGGGGCCGCTGCGCGGCGTGCACGTCCGCCACGGCGCCCGCGTGGTCGTCGAGGACCGCCGCCGCCCGCTCCAGGAGCAGCGGCCCGAGGTCCCGGTCGTGCACCGACAGCCCCCACTCCTCGCGCCCGATGTCGGACAGGAAGTACGCCAGCTTCGGGTGCGAGACGAGACTGAGGATCGGGGTGCCGCAGCCGAACGGGATCATCCCGGCGTGCCCGCGCATCCCGATCACCAGCCGGGACGTGCGGAACAGCGCGCGGATCTCGCCGTTCGTCCGCTCGTACAGCTGCTCCACGGGCAGCGTGAGGCCGTGCACCCGGCGCAGGTCGTCCACGAACCGCTCGTCGGCGGGCATGTGCGCCGCGTACCGCACGTCCGCCCGCTCCCGCAGGCCGCGCAGCGCGAAGGCCGTCTGCGCGAGGAAGTGCCCGTAGTCGTGCCCGAAGCGCAGCCCCGCCCGGTCGTACGCGCAGTTCACCAGCACCGTGTCGGTCCGCTCGGCCGGGTCGGTCCAGCCGGGCACCAGACGGCGGGCGACCGTGGTGGGGCAGGGCTGGTACCGCACCCTGTCCCGCAGCCCGGCCGGCAGCAGTTCGCGGACGCGGTCGATGGAGCCGTGGTTGCGCAGGCCGAAGAATGCCGACCGCTCGACCAGCACGCGCAGGCTCTCCGCGAACCGGGCGCGCCGGTAGGGCTGGCCGTCGAACACGTTGTAGCCGACCGCGAACACCGCGAGCGGCGCGGTGAGCCGCTCCAGCAGGGTGTCCGGGACGTTCCACTGCCAGTGGCTGTTGCCGTTGGGGGAGGTGTCCGGCAGGAACAGCCCGCCGCCGCCCACGACCACCCCGCGCCGCGCGTTCAGCTCCTCCAGCGCCGCCTCGTCGACCAGCCGGTGCACGGGCTGCGCGTACCAGCGGCGCGGCCCGGTGTCGGGCCCGAAGCACAGCCGTACGGCCTCCGGGAGCACCTTGTCGCCGGCGTTCTCCCGCCCCTCCGCGAACAGCGCGACGTGCGCGAGCTGTTCACGCGCGGGCGCCGGCTCCCCGCCGCCGTCCGCACCGCCGTCCGCCCGTTCCTCCTCCGCCCGGGTGCGGACGTGCCAGGCGTGGCAGCCGGCGTCGGTGGGGTCGGCGTCCAGGCCCTCCAGGGCGTACCGGCGGGCGTCCTCGTCCCGCCCCAGGATCCAGGCCAGGCGCGCCAGTTGCGCGTAGGCGCGGGGCGCGACGTCGGGGGAGGCCGCCGCGAGCAGCAGCCGCGCCTCCGCCTCCGCGTAGCGCGACAGCGCCATCAGGCACACGCCCAGCGTCTCCTGGCAGCGCGGCGCGTCCAGCCGGTCGCCCACCACCGGGCCGAGCACCTCGACCGCCTCGTCGTACCGTCCCTGCCTGCGGTGCACCTCCGCGACCGTCCGCGCCAGGTCCAGGGAGGGACGGGCCGCCAGCAGCGGCGGCGCGAGGTGCGCGAGCAGCTCGGGGTGCTTCTCGCCGGGCAGCGCGCAGTACGCGGCCCGGAACGCCTCGTCGTCGGTCTCGAACCGGCCCCGAGCCTCGGCGGCCGGACCCGACGCCGGCGCACCGGACCCGGCGGGGAAGCGCAGCACCGCCACGTCCGCCGGCACCGGCAGGTCGTCGCCCAGCCGGGCGGCCGGGAAGTCGTACCGCCCGTCCACCGGGGTCAGCACCTTCTCCAGCGCCGTCGCCGGGTCCTCGCCCGCCGCGAGCCGCGCGAGGAGCGTCTCGTCGAGGTCGGCGCGCTGCACCACCAGCACCCCGTCGAGCAGCCCGCCGCGCGCGTCGTCCGCGCCGGTGCGCGGCACCGCGCCGACCCCGTGCCGCAGCCGCAGCAGCGGACGGACGTCGCCGAGCACGACCGAGTCCGGGGTGAGGACGACGACCGTGTCGTACCCGGCCGGCCGCAGCAGGTCCGCGAGGCCTCCGTCGCGGCGCGCGACCACCCGCGGGTGCAGCCGGCGCAGCACGTCGAACGCCTCGTCCGGCAGGCCCGGGTGCAGCACCACGACGTCCTCGCAGACGTCGGGGGCCGCGAGGGCGAGGCTGCGCAGCAGCGCGGCCGTGCCGGGCAGTCCGGCGGCGTCGGTGCGGACGGCGAAGGCGATCCGGCGTCTGCCGGTGACGGCGCTCCGGTCGTCCGCCAGGGCGGTGTTCATCGCAGGGCGGTCCTCATCGTGCGGTCGTCGACGTGCGTGGCGCGGTCCCGGACCCAGGCGGCCTCCCGCGGCCGCAGTGTGCCGCCGCCGTCGAAGCCGATGAGGTCCAGGCGGGGGGTGACGTCCAGGAAGTCCAGCAGGCGCAGGACGGTGAAGGCGGTGGTGGTCCGGGCGTCCCAGCCGTCCTCGCCGAGCAGCGCCGGATCGCCCAGCGGGCGGCGCAGCGAGGCGTCCCCGACGTGTTCCTGCGCCCCGGCCGTCAGCCGCTGCCGCAGGGCGCGCCGCCAGGCGGCCGCCGGGTCGCCGAACACCAGCCGGATCCCGGCCGGGCGGGTCCAGGCGGGCCCCTCCCACGGGGTGTCGCCGCGCAGCGTCACCGCGTGCAGGCCGGTGCGTTCCCCGGTGCCCTCGGCGCGGATCCGGAACGCGTCGCAGCGCACCACGACGTCGTAGCCGTCGATCAGTTCGCCCAGCGTGCTGTCGGCCACCGCCGGGGCGTTGGACACCAGGCACACGCTCCGGCCCGCGAGCAGCCCCCGCAGCCCGGTGACGCCGACCGGCTCGGCCCCGCCGAGCAGCGGGTCGGGCAGCGCGGACCGCTCCAGCAGCCGCCGGTAGGAGGCGTGCAGCGCCAGCAGCCGCCGTACGGCGTCGTCCTGAGGGCCCCGCTCGGACAGGCGCGCCCGCACGAACGCGGCGAACTCGGCCGCCGTGACCGCCGTGGTCCGGCCGGCCGGGGCGAGCAGCGGGTCCGCCGCCCCCGGGAACAGCGCGGCGGCCTTCTCCAGGCAGGCGCGGCGGCGGCGCAGCGTGGTGACCCGGCGGGCCACCTCGCCGGCCGCCTCCGCGCCGAGCTCCAGGCAGCGGTCGTACGACTCCAGCGCCTCGGCCTCCCGGCCGAGCCGGTCCAGCGCGAGACCGCGCAGCCGCCAGGCGCCCTTCGACCGCTGCCGGATCTCCACGGCTGTGTCCGCGACGGCCAGCGCCAGCTCCGGCGCGCCGGGACCGCCCGCCTCCAGGGCCCGCTCGCCGACCCGCAGCAGGGCGTCGAACGGGTCCGCCGACGGACTCGCGAGCGCCCCCGCGTACCCGCCGATCGCCCGGACCAGCCGCGCGCCGCCGGGACCCGTGCCCTCGCCGCGCTCGGCGAGGTGGTCACCGCACAGGCGCAGCCCCCGGGCGAGGAGCGCCTGTGCGGGGGCCTCCTTCCGCCGCGCCCTGAACAGTCCCGCCAGGGAGTTCGTCATCCGTGCCACCGTCCTCGTTCCGGACGCCGAATGTGCCCGAGCACGGCGGGCCGCCGGTGGCGTGAGGATGGACACCCGGTGAACAGTCCTCGGCGGGCGGCCGTCGGCCGCCCGCGTCCCCCGCGCCTCACCTTCCGACCGCCTTCCGCAGCGCCCGCACCCGCCGCACCACCCGCCGGGCGGCCCGGCTCCGCGGCAGGAACGCCAGCCGGCGCGGCACACCCCCGGGCAGGCCCAGCGCGGTGAGCCGCCGCCGGGGGAACCACCGCGCGTCCCACGCGCCCGCCGCGAGATACCGCTCCGCGTCGGCCCGCAGCGCGGGACGCACCTGCGGGCGCATGGTGAACGCGAGGGCGCTCAGCAGCCCGTCCAGGTCGCCGGCCGCGGGCGCGCCGCCCGCCTCCCCCGGCAGCACCGCCTCCGCCAGCACCAGCGCGGCCCGCCGCGGATGGTGGTACGGCGTCAGCCGGCCCAGCGGGCGCTCCGTGCCGACGCGGGCGACGGGGAGGCCGTACAGGGCGGACGCCGTGAACAGCGCGGCCGACGCGCAGCCGACGACCAGCGCCGGGCGGGACGCCTCGTACAGCGCCTCCACCGGGACGGGCGTCTCCAGAACCGTGAGGTCCACGCCGAGGCGGCCGGCCTCGGCCCGCAGCCCGGCGGCGTGCCGGGACGGAGAGGCGGGGTGGGGCGCGAACACCACCCGGTCGTGGCCGCGTCGGGCCGCCGCCCGCACCATCTCCGCGTGCGGCGCGTCCTCCGCGCCCGCCCGGTCCGACGGGCGCTCCCCGACGACCAGCGCCGCCCCCTCCGGCACCCCCGTCACCGCCGGGGCGACCTCCTTGGCCACCGCCCGGAAGGCGTCCGCCGGGATCGCGCGCGCGGGCGCGCCGAACTCGCCCAGCAGCAGGGGCGTGAGGCCCGGCACCAGGTCCAGGTGCAGCACCTGCCGCACCCGTGTGCCGATCAGCGGGTCGAGCTTGCCGCGCGTGGGTCCGTAGCCCGCCGGGCCGGCCGTGTACACGTGCAGGGGAGCGCCCGTGAACACGCGGGCCACCGACTGCGCCGGCGCGGTGTCCGGGGCGCCGAGGACCAGCTCCACCCGGCCGTCCCCGAGCCCCCACAGCTTCCTGAAGTGCCTCTCCAGCAGCGGCACGTCCTCCGTGCGGGGCGTCCAGGCCGCAGGGTGGAAGGGCCGTATCGCCTCGTTCCAGGACAGCACCGCGTCGAAGCGGGCCCGCAGCCGTGCGAAGCCCGGCACCTCGTCCCACGGCGGGGCCGCCTCCGGCACCGGCGCGTCGTCGCACACCAGCAGCACCCTGCGCCGCGCCCGGGGCAGCAGCCCGGCCTCGGCAGCCGCGGCGGCCACCAGGACGTCCGCCGGGCCGCTCACGCAGACGATCTGTGTACCGGCCGCCCTCACGCGGCACCCCTTCCCGCGCGCAGCGGCGCCCGTCGCAGCCGGCGCAGCCGCGCCGCCCGCCCCGCGTCCATCGAGTCCAGCACCTCGTCCAGCACGTCCCGCGGCAGCCGCCGCAGCGCGTCCGCGCACCGCCCCCGGAGCCGCGCGGCCACCGCCGGCTCGAACTTGTCCCGCTCGGCCACATGACGGTCCATCACCGCGCAGTATGTCCGCACCGCCTTCGGCAGCAGCCGGTCCGCGTCCCGGTCCGCCGCCGTCTCCGCCACCACCCGGTCGAAGGCCGGGACGAAGTCCAGCTGGCGCTCGTCCCCGGTCCGGGTGAGGGAGGAGGCGACGCCCTTGCGGTAGAACACGCCCAGCAGGCCCACCACGGCGAACGACTCCGCCTCCCGGTGCAGCCGCCAGATCCACGGCCGGTCCTCCGCCGTGCGCAGCTCCTCCCTGAAGTGCAGCAGCCCCCGCTCGAGCAGCCGCCGGTGGTACACCCCGGCCCACACCTGCGGATAGTCCACCGCGGTCGTCCGGTCGGCGGGCAGGATCACCTCGCGCGGGTCCAGCACCTGGTCCCGCAGCCCCACCGGGACCCGCCGTACGGACCGGGAGCGCCCGGTGACCCGCACGTGATCCGTGCGCAGGAAGTCGCAGCCCAGCTCCTCCGCCGCGGCGACCAGGCCGGAGAGGTACCCGGGGGCGTACCAGTCGTCGCCGTCCAGGAAGGTCAGGTACTCGCCGGTCGCCGCGTCCAGACCGGTGTTGCGCGCGACGGAGATCCCGCCGGCGCTGTCCCGTCGGACATGCCGCACGCGCGCGACGCGGGACAGCTCCTCGGCGGCCCGTTCCAGGAGCACCGGGGTGTCGTCCTCGGAACCGTCGTCGACCAGAACGAACTCGAAATCCGGGCGGGCATTCGCGCGCAGGCCGCCGAGGGTGTCCGGCGCGTATTGCCGGACATTGCGGAAGGGGACGATCACGGAAAGCTTCGGCACCCGGAAAACATTAGGAGAGTGCCCGGCGCGCTTTCTTTCCGCCGGCCGTACGGACCGTGAACTCCGTGTGTCGGTCCGGTGGACCGCGCCTACCTCGGGTGTTTTCCCAGGCCGGTTCGGCCCCCGGCTGTGTGTTGTTAACTTTTCGTTGAGGCGCGGTTGGGCCGTTCGCGGAATTCGCTTCCTAGCTTTTCCGGCGTGCCAGCAAGTGCAACGAAGCCCCTCAGGGTGGCGGTCCTCGCGGATTCCGACACCCGCTGGAAATGGGGCACGCTCACCGCGAACCGCATCGCGCCGCGAGACATCCGCCTGGACGGACTCCTGCTGCGGGGCCGCGCCACCCCCACCCCGCGCCAGCTCGGCGAGGTCGGGGTCACCGCGGACTCGCTCCGCGAGGTCACCGCCGTCGAGTTCCTGCGCACGATGCGCGAGGAGTCGTACGACGTCCTCGTGCTCGCGCTGGTCGGCGGCGGGGTGCAGGCGATGCTGCACGGACTCAAGCGGATCTGGGAGGACCGGCCGCGGCGGCCCGTCGTCGTCACCGGTTACGTCGGCGTCGTCTACGAGAAGCTCGCCGACGGCCTGCTGCTGCGCCACGGCGCCGACCTGGTGCTGGCCAACTCCCGCCAGGACGCGGACCGTTTCCGCGCCGTGTACGACGGCGTGGGCGCCGACGCCTCCTCGGTGACCGAGGTCGCGCTGCCGTTCCTGGGCGGCGCCGCGTACGAGGGCGAGCACGAAGGGCGCGGGCCCTACACGGTCGTTTTCGCCGCCCAGCCCTCCGTCCCGGACACCCGCAGGGACCGTACCTACCTGCTGGAGCGGCTGGTGCGGCACGCCCGCCGGCACCCCGAGCGCGAGGTGCTGCTGAAACTGCGCTCCAGGCCCGGCGAACACACCACGCACATCGAGGAACTGCCCTACCAGAAGCTCGCCCAGCGGCAGGACCTGCCGCCCAACTTCCGCCTCGTCTACGGGCACATGGGCGAGGTCCTGGACCGCACCGACCTGCTGGTCACGGTCAGCTCCACGGCCGCCCTGGAGTCGCTGCACCGGCGCATCCCCACCGCGGTCCTCACCGACCTCGGCATCCGCGAGGCGCTCGGCAACCACCACTTCGTGGGCTCCGGCTGCCTCGCCTCCTGGGACCAGCTCGACGACGGACACCGCCCGGAGCCCGACGAGGAGTGGCTGGCCCGGCAGGGCGTGGCGGCCGACGGCGGCTACGCGACGGCGTTCGACACGGCCCGCGCCCGTATCGCCGCGCTGCTCGACCGGCCCGGCGGACTCCCGCCGATCACCCCGTACTACACCCCCGTCACCGCGCCCGGCTATCTGCCCGGCGTCCTCGCCCGCCACCACCTCGGCCCCGACGGGACGCCGCTGCCCGGCGCGCCCGCCGCGGACCGCGAGCCCGGCCCGGTCCGGCGGATCGTGCGCCGCACCGCACGCGGCGCCTACCGCCACGGCGTGCAGCGCGTGGCGCCCGTGATCCGCCGCATGGGCGAGCTGTGACCGCCCGCACCCCCCATCGAGGAGCTGACCCCATGTCCGACTCTCCGGCCGTCCGCCGGGTGCTCGCCGTCATTCCCGCGCGCGGCGGCTCCAAGGGCGTCCCCGCGAAGAACCTCGCCCCCGTCGGCGGCGTGCCCCTGGTGGCCCGCGCCGTACGGGAGTGCCGCGCCGCCCGGCACGTCACGGACGTGGTCGTCTCCACCGACGACGCGGCCATCGCCGAGACCGCGCGGCAGGCGGGCGCCGAGGTCGTCCTGCGGCCCGCGGCCATCGCCGGCGACACCGCCACCTCCGAGGCGGCCGTGCTGCACGCCCTGGACGCCCACGAGGCGCTGCACGGCGCCCGGGTGGACGTCGTCCTGCTCGTGCAGTGCACCAGCCCCTTCCTCACCCGCGAGGACGTCGACGGGGTGGCCGCCGCGGTCGCCCGGGACGGCGCGGACACGGCGGTGACGGTCGCCCCGTTCCACGGCTTCGTCTGGCGTGACACCAACGTGGGGGCCGCCGGGACCGCCGGGGGAGGCCACGGCGTCAACCACGACAAGTCCGTGCGCCCCCGCCGCCAGGACCGCCCCCAGGACTTCCTGGAGACCGGCGCCGCCTACGCCATGGACGCCGCGGGCCTGCGCGAGCACGGCCACCGCTTCTTCGGCCGCACCGAACTCGTGCGCACCGACCCGGCGCGCGTCCTGGAGGTCGACGACCCGCACGACCTCGCGCGGGCCCGCGCCCTCGCGCCCCTTCTCGACGCGGGCCGCACCGGCCTGCCCACCGCCGACGACATCGACGCGGTGGTCCTCGACTTCGACGGCACCCAGACCGACGACCGGGTGCTGATCGACGCGGACGGACGGGAGTTCGTCTCCGTGCACCGCGGCGACGGCCTCGGCATCGCCGCCCTGCGCCGCGGCGGCCTCAAGCTCCTGATCCTGTCCACCGAGCAGAACCCGGTCGTCGCCGCCCGCGCACGCAAGCTCAAGCTCCCCGTGCTGCACGGCGTCGACCGCAAGGACCTCGCCCTCAAGCAGTGGTGCGAGGAGCAGGGCATCGCGCCCGAGCGCGTGCTCTACGTCGGCAACGACGTCAACGACCTCCCGTGCTTCGCCCTCGTCGGCTGGCCCGTGGCGGTCGCGAGCGCCCACGACGCCGTACGCGGCGCCGCCCGTGCGGTCACCACCCTCCCCGGCGGTGACGGCGCGATCCGAGAGATCGCCGGCTGGATCCTCGGTCCCTCTCTCGATTCCCTCCCCCAGTAAGGAAACCCCAGGTCATGAGCACCAACTCCCGCATCCGCACCCTCGGTTCCCGCGAGGCCGGCCCCGGCCGCCCCGTCTACGTCACCGGCGAGATCGGCATCAACCACAACGGCGACCTCGACAACGCCTTCAAGCTGATCGACGCCGCCGCCGAGGCCGGCTGCGACGCCGTCAAGTTCCAGAAGCGCACCCCCGAGATCTGCACCCCGCGCGACCAGTGGGACATCGAGCGTGACACGCCCTGGGGCCGGATGACGTACATCGACTACCGCCACCGCGTGGAGTTCGGCGAGGACGAGTACCGCCAGATCGACGCCTACTGCAAGGAGAAGGGGATCGACTGGTTCGCCTCCCCGTGGGACACCGAGGCCGTCGCCTTCCTGGAGAAGTTCGACGTCCCCGCCCACAAGGTGGCCTCCGCCTCCCTCACCGACGACGAGCTGCTGCGCGAACTGCGCG
>MUNG01000373.1 GCA_002154585.1 Streptomyces pseudogriseolus | reverse complement strand
GCCCTGCGGATCGGGCTCGGCGGGCCCGTGGGGTCCGGTAAGACCGCGACCGTCGCCGCGCTCTGCCGGGCGCTGCGGGACGAGGTGTCCCTGGCCGTCGTGACCAACGACATCTACACCCGCGAGGACGCCGAGTACCTGCTCCGGGAGGCGGTGCTGCCTCCCGAGCGGATCACCGCGGTCGAGACGGGCGCCTGCCCGCACACCGCGATCCGGGACGACATCTCCGCCAATCTCGAGGCGGTGGAGGACCTGGAGGACTCCGTCGGCCCGCTGGACCTCGTCCTCGTCGAGTCCGGCGGGGACAACCTCACCGCGACCTTCTCCAAGGGGCTCGTCGACGCGCAGATCTTCGTGATCGACGTGGCCGGCGGGGACGACGTCCCGCGCAAGGGCGGCCCCGGCGTGACCACCGCCGACCTGCTGGTCGTGAACAAGACCGACCTCGCCCCGTACGTCGGCTCGGACCTCGGCCGGATGGCGGTCGACGCCAAGGCGCAGCGGGGCGCCCGGCCCGTGGTGTTCCAGTCGCTGCGCGCGGACGAGGGGGTCGCGGCGGTGGCGTCCTGGGTGCGGGGGCGGCTCGCCGCGTGGGCGTCGTGAACACCGCGGGCGTCCGGGCGGAGGCGGAGATCCGCGCCCGCGCGGACGACCGGGGCGGCACCGCCCTGCCCGTGCTGGAGGGCCGGGGCCCGCTGGCCGTGCGGCGGACGCGGGGGAGCGGCGCGACGGCGCACGTCACGCTCGTCGGCGCGATGAGCGGCCCGCACGGCGGGGACCACTTCACGCTCCGCGCCGACGTGGGCGCGGGCGCCCGGCTGCGGGTCGGGTCGGCCGCCGCCACGCTCGCCCTGCCGGGCCAGCACGGAGGACGGGCGCGCCAAACCGTGCGGATCACCGTCGCCGCCGGAGGCGAACTGCACTGGCTGCCCGAGCCGTTGATCTCCGTCACGGGCAGCGAGCTGGCCGTGGGCACCAGCGTAGACCTGGAGCTTGGCGCCCGGCTGGTCCTCCGCGAGGAACTGGTGCTGGGACGGACCGGGGAGGAGCCCGGACGGCTCACCTCCCGGCTGACCGTGCGCGTCGACGGGCGCCCCGTCCTCGACCAGGAACTCGACTGCGGCGCCGGCGCGCCCGGCGGCTGGGACGGCCCCGCCGTGCTGGGCGGCCACCGTGCCGTCGGACAACTCGTCGTCTGTGACCCGGAGTTCGCGGACAAGCCGGTGGAGCCCGACGCGTCCGCCGACGGCGCCGCCGTCCTTCCGCTGGCCGGACCCGCCGTCCTGGTCAGCGCCGTGGCCCCGGACGCCCTGCGGCTGCGCCGGCTCCTGGACCGCGCGCCCGTCTCCTTCGCCCCGGCGTCCGTCTCCTCAGGCGCCGCGTCCGCATGACGTAACCCCCACGTCCGCTTATCGGATTGGCAAAGAAGGGGCGTCCCCTCTGTCGCCCGTGACCTCCGGGGGACGAGGATCCTCCCCCGTACGCATCGAAACCATGTACGGGGAGGCCCCCTTGAGGGACAGCAGACCGAAGAGGCGGGTGGCGGCGCTCGGTTCGGCCGGCGCGCTCGTCACGGCCGCACTCATAGCCGGCGCCGTCGCGGCGCCCACCGCGAGCGCGACGGCGGAGACACACCACGGCAAGGACCGTGAGGCCAAGGGCGTGGCCGTCGCCGCCGCCCGGGCCGCCAAGACCGGCATCGACTGGCAGGACTGCCCCGCCGACTGGAACCTGCCGCAGCCCATCCAGTGCGGCTGGGTCTCCGTGCCGCTGGACTACGCCCGGCCGAACGGCAAGCAGATCAAGCTCGCCGTCGACCGCGTCGCGAGCACCGGCACGCCGGCCGAGCGGCAGGGCGCGCTGCTCTACAACCCGGGCGGCCCCGGCGGCTCCGGCCTGCGCTTCCCGGCCCGGGTCACCTCGAAGAACCCCGTCTGGGCCAACACCGCCAAGGCGTACGACTTCGTCGGCTTCGACCCGCGCGGCGTCGGCAGGTCCGCGCCCATCTCCTGCGCCGACCCGCAGGAGTTCGTCAAGGCGCCCAAGGCCGACCCGGTGCCGCGCACCGAGGCCGACAAGCGCGCCCAGCGCAAGCTCGCCCGTGAGTACGCCGAGGGCTGCCTGGAGCGCAGCGGCACGATGCTGCCCCACATGACCACCCCGAACACCGCGCGCGACCTCGACGTCATCCGCGCCGCGCTCGGCGAGAAGAAGCTCAACTACCTGGGCGTCTCCTACGGCACGTACCTCGGCGCCGTCTACGCGACCCTCTTCCCGGACCACGTCCGCCGCATGGTCGTGGACAGCGTGGTCAACCCGTCCCGCCAGAAGATCTGGTACCAGGCCAACCTGGACCAGGACGTCGCCTTCGAGACCCGCTGGCAGGACTGGCAGGACTGGGTCGCGCGGAACGACGCCGCCTACCACCTCGGCACCACCCGCGCCGCCGTCCAAGAACAGTGGCTGAAGCTGCGCGCCGCCGCCGCGAAGGAACCGTTCGGCGGCGTCGTCGGCCCCGCCGAGCTGATCGGCTTCTTCCAGAGCGCCCCGTACTACGACTCCGCGTGGGCCCCGGTCGCCGAGGTGTTCAGCCAGGCCGCCGCCGGGAACACGCAGGCGCTGGTCGACGCCGCCGCCCCGGACCTCACCGACACGGCGGGCAACGCGGCCTCGGAGAACGGCAACGCCGTCTACACCGCGGTGGAGTGCGCCGACGCCAAGTGGCCCACCGACTGGCGTACCTGGGACCGCGACACCACCCGGCTGCACCGCGACCACCCGTTCCTGACCTGGTCCAACACCTGGATGAACCTGCCCTGCGCCACCTGGCCGACGGCCCAGCGCACGCCCGTCGACGTGAGGACCGGCAAGGGCCTGCCGCCGGTGCTGATCGTCCAGTCCGAGCGCGACGCGGCCACCCCGTACGGCGGCGCCGTGGAGCTGCACAAGCGGCTCAAGGGCTCCCGTCTGATCACCGAGCGGGACGCCGGCTCCCACGGCGTCACCGGCCTGGTCAACCCCTGCGTCAACGACCGGGTCGACACCTACCTGCTCACCGGGAAGCTGGACCGCTCCGACGTGACCTGCGCCCCGCACGCCACGCCGAAGCCGTAACCGCACGACACGGAAGGGGGGCGGCCGGAACGCACCGGCCGCCCCTCACCCGTGTCCGCGCATCTCAGCGCTGCGGCATGCGCGGCGCCCGCCGCTTCTCCTCCGCCTTGCGCTCGGCCTCCGCGGCCTTCACGTCGGCCGCGTACCGGTCGACGTACTCCTGCTCGGAGAGGGAGAGGATGGCGTACATGATCTCGTCCGTGACGGCGCGCAGGACCGCCTTCTCGTTCTCCATGCCGGCGTAGCGCGAGAAGTCCAGGGGCTCGCCGAAGCGGATCACCACCGGGTGGATGCGGGGGATCTTCCGGCCGGGCGGCTGCGCCTCGAACGTGCCGATCATCGCGCAGGGAACCACCGGGACGCCCGCCTTGAGGGCCATCACCGCCACGCCGACCTTGCCCTTGTAGAGGCGGCCGTCGTGCGAGCGGGTGCCCTCCGGGTAGATGCCGAGCAGTTCGTCCTTGCTCAGCACCCCGAGCCCCTCACGGATCGCCGCCTGCCCGGCCTCCTTGCCGGAGCGGTCGACGGGGATCTGACCGGCGCTGTGGAAGAAGAACGCCGTCAGCCGTCCCTTGAGACCGGGGCCGGTGAAGTACTCGGCCTTGGCGAGGAAGGTGATGCGCCGCTTCAGCACGGCCGGCATCAGGAAGTGGTCCGAGAACGACAGATGGTTCCCCGCCACGATCGCGGCGCCGGAGGACGGGACGTTCGCCAGGCCCTCGATCCGGGGCCGGAAGACCAGTCTGAGCAGCGGGCCCAACAGCACGTATTTGAGCAGGTAGTAGAACAAAAGCACGCTCCTCGACTCTGGGAAACGACGGGATCGCCGCGTTCCAGCAGGTCATCCGGCACGTCGTGAACTGCCAGTCTAGGACCGGGTGACGGGCCCCGGCACCAGGTTCGACGGGAACCGGAACCCACCGCACCGGAGGGCCGGCCGCACACCACGCGACCGTCGCCCGCACCCCGGCCCGTACCCTCGACGGTATGCGGATCTCCGTCTCCTCCGACATGGACGAACCCGTCGCCCGCGCCCTGGTCGACGCACTGCGCGAGCGCGGCCACGAGGTGCGCGCCCACGGCGCCCTGAGCCCCGGGGACGACCCGCAGTGGGCCGTCTGCTCCGAGGCCGCCGCCCGCGACGTCGCCGACGGAAGGGCCGACCAGGCGGTGGTGTGCTGCTGGACCGGCACCGGCGCCTCGATCGCCGCCAACAAGGTGCCCGGCGTACGGGCCGCCCTGTGCACCGACGCGTACACCGCCGACGGCGCCCGCCGCTGGAACGACGCCAACGTGCTGGCGCTGAGCCTGCGCCTCACCTCCGTTCCGCTGCTCCAGGAGATCCTCGACGCCTGGTTCGCGGGCCGGCCCAGCGACGACCCCGAGGACCGGGCCAACGTGGAGCGCACGGCACACCTCGACCGGACACGCACCGGCGCCTGACGGCGGGGGTGGCTCACAGCCGCACGACGACCAGCGCCGTGTCGTCCGTGGCGCCGCCCGGCGGCAGCAGTTCCCGCAGCACGGTGTCCGCCAACGGCTCGGGGTCCAGCTCCCGGTGGTGGCTCAGGGAGTCCGCCAGCCGCCGCAGCCCGACGTCGATGTCCTCCCGCCGCCGCTCGATCAGCCCGTCCGTGTAGAGCACGAGGGTCGCCCCCGGAGAGAAGGCGACCGATGCCTCCGGCCGCGGCCGCGGTTCGGGACGGGCGTCCAGCGGCGGGTCCGTCGCCCGGTCGAGGAACTCCACCCGGCCGTCGCGGTGCAGCAGCACCGGCGGCGGATGGCCGGCGCTGCTGTAGGTGATGACATGCCGGTCGAAGTCGATGAACGTGGTCACCACCGTCGCCGACTCGGCGCCGTCCACCACGTTCGCGTAGCGGCCCAGCACGTTCAGCGCCTGGCCAGGACCGTCCGCCACCCGTGACGTGGCGCTCAGCGCGCTGCGCAGCTGGCCCATGACCCCGGCCGCCTCCAGGCCGTGCCCCACCACGTCGCCCACCGACACGCCGATGCGGTGGCCGCCCACCAGGTCGACCAGGTCGTACCAGTCCCCGCACACGTTGAGCGCGCCCACCGCAGGGCGGTAGCGCACCGCGGCCCGGCGGTGACCCATCTGCCGTGTCGCCGGCAGCATCGCCTTCTGCAGCACCAGGGCCACCTCACGCTCCCGCGCGTGCGCCTCGCGCAGCCGGGTGTTGAGCTCCTGGAGCTCCCGGGCGCGCGTGTACAGCTCGGCCTCCAGCACCCGTCCCGCGGTGTCGCCGCCGAGACTGCGGGCCCGCACGAACTCGGTCACCTCCTCGACCCGGTGCAGGATCAGGCGAATCCGCCCGTCCGGCCCGAGGACCGGGCAGTTAACCGGGGACCAGTAGTGCTCCTGCCAGTCGCCCGAGTGCTCGGGGCTCTCGATGTCGTAGCGCTGCAGGGGCATCGTGTCCCGCTCGCCGGTGGCCAGGACCCGCAGCAGCGAGGCGCGCAGATGGTGCGAGTTCTTCGCGTCGGGCGCGTTCACCGACTCCGGGAACACGTCGAACACGTAGCGGCCGATCAGGGACTCGCGCGGACGCCCGGTACCGCGCACGTACGCCTCGTTCACATCGGCGAACACCAGGTCGGGCGTCAGCAGCGCCACCATGCCCGGCAGCGCCTGGTACACATCCTCGTAGTCGATCGACGTCCGTGCCATGGCGGCGCCTCACTCCCGGGGTGTCGTCAGCGGCTGCTCCGCCCAGATGATCTTCCCGTCGGGCACGAAGCGGGTGCCCCAGCGCTCGGCGAGCTGCGACACCAGCAGCAGTCCGCGGCCGCCCTCGTCCATCGCGCGCGGATGCCGCAGATGCGGGGCGCTCGCGCCGCCGTCGAGCACCTCGCACACCAGCGTCCGCTCCCGGATCAGCCGCAGCCGCACCCGCCCGGAGGCGTGCCGGATCGCGTTCGTCACCAGCTCGCTCACGAGCAGCTCCGTGGTGAACATCTGCTCCTCGTCGAAGCCCCAGCGGGACAGCTGGTCCTGCGCCGTCCGCCGGGCGTCCGCCACCACCGCCGGGTCCGGCGGCAGCTCCCACGCTGCGATCTGCTCCGGCGCCAGCCGCCGGGTCCGCGCCATCAGCAGCGCCACGTCGTCCTCCGGGTGGGCCGGGACCAGCGCGTCGACCACGGCCTGGCAGCTGGGCCGCAACGCGCGCTCCGTCCCCTGAAGCGTCTGCCGCAGCCGCTCCCGCCCGGCCTCGTCCGTGCCGCCTTCGCCGTGCGCCAGCAGTCCGTCCGTGTGCAGGACCAGCGTGCTGCCCTCGGCCAGCGACAGCTCCACCGCCTCGAACGGCGGACCGCCCACCCCCAGCGGCGGCCCCTGCGGCAGGTCCACGAAGCCGACCGTGCCGTCCGGCGCGACCACCGCCGGCGCGGGATGGCCCGCGGCGGCCATCGTGCACCGCCCGTCCGCCGCGTCGTACACCACGTACAGGCACCCCGAGCCGACCGAGTTGCCCGGCACGGCCCCGTCGTCGCCTTCCCCTGCCCCTTCCCCGTCCCCGTCCTCCCGTGCCGAGCGGGAGGCCAGGTCGTCCAGGTGCGCCAGCACCTCCTCGGGCGGCAGGTCGATCGCAGCCAGCGTGCGCACCGCCGTGCGCAGCCGCCCCATCGCCGCGGCGGCGTCGATGCCGTGCCCGGGCACCTCGCCGACCACCAGCGCGACCCGGGCGCCGGACAGCGGGATCAGGTCGTACCAGTCGCCGCCCAGGCCGGTCAGCTCGTCGGCGGGCCGGTAGCAGGCGGCCACCTCGACGGCGTCCTGGTCGGGCAGCCGGCGCGGCAGCAGGCTGCGCTGGAGCACCAGCGCCGCGTCCCGCTCGCGGGTGTAGCGGCGGGCGTTGTCCACGCAGACGGCGGCGCGGGAGACCAGGTCCTCGGCCAGGTGCAGGTCGTCCGCTTCGAAGGGGCTCTGGCGGCGGCGGAAGAACGTGGTGAGCCCCAGGGTGATGCCGCGGGCCCGGATCGGGACGATCATCACGCTCTGCAGGCCCAGCTCCAGGAACGTCGACTCCCGGGCGTCCGGCGCGCCCACGGCCCACTCCACGGCCAGCGGGTCGAGCTGCTCCTGCCGCCAGGACCGGCCCGTGGCCAGACACCGCGCGGGCGGGGAGTCCGCCAGGTAGGTGACGACCGCGCCGCTGTCCACGACCGTCCGCGGCAGGTCCTCGTACAGGGAACGGTGTCCGGCGCGGCGCAGCGGCACCCGCTCCGACCCGGCGAGCGGCTGCGGCACCGGCTCGGCGCCCTTCAGCACCGTCTCCAGCAGGTCCACGGTGACGAAGTCGGCCAGCCCGGGCACGGCGACGTCCGCCAGCTCCTGGGCGGTGGTCATCACGTCGAGGGTGCGGCCGATGAACTCGCCGGCCCGGTCGAGCAGCGCGAGGCGCTGCCGGGCGCGGTGCCGGTCGGTGACGTCCACCACGGTGTAGTACACGCCGGTCGGCTCGCCCCGGTGGTCCTCGAGGCGGGTGAACGACACCATGTGCGCGGTCTCCCGCAGGGGCGCCGACCGCGCCCGGCCGACGGACTCGTAGCCGATCACCTGCTCGCCGGTCTCCAGAACGTGCCGCATCCGCTGCTCGACGGCCGCGCTGTCCATGCCCGGCTGGACCTCCGCCACCCGCCGGCCCACCCGGCTCCGGGCCGGACCGCCGCCGAACTGCTCCAGGGCCGCGTTGGACCACACGTATCGCAGGTCCGTGTCCACGATGGCGATGCCGATGGGATTGCCCGCGACGATCTGCTCCAGCACGTCGCGGCTCATGTCCCAGCCCTGGGCGGTGTCCCCCAGCTCCGACAGCAGCACCAGCACCGCTGGGCGGCCCTGCGGCGCCGTGGTCGGGGCGACACGCACCGCCGTGGGTACCGGACGCCCGTCCCGGTGGCGGGCGGTCATCAGTCCCGACCAGTCGCTCCCGGTACGGCAGCGGGCGAGCACGTCGTCCATCCGCTCGGCGTCGGCGGACTCCAGCAGATCGGCGAACTTCCGGCCCACCGCCTCCGCCGCGGCGTGACCGAGCAGCCGCTCCGCGTGCCCCGTCCAGCCCGTCACCAGGCCGTGCGGATCGAGCAGCAGGGGCGCGGCGTCGGCCACGTCGAACCCCTGCCGGGCTCCTCCCTGCTCCTTGTGTCCGTCCACGGACGGCCTCTCTGTCGCTGAGAGTGTTCTGACACGGTATGTCCCCGCTAGACCCCATCTTCACCCCGGGGAGCGGCCGGGGGCTCCCCGGAGGTGGGCCACCGGTGCGCCGCGAGCGGTCCCTCACACGCCGCCGCCCCCGCCGGAGAGGTCCGGCGGGGGCGGCGGGCAGGCGGTCAGACCTGGCGGCTGAGCACCTTCTCCAGCGTGCGTAGCGCCTCCCGCAGCTCGTCCGCGGTGACGGTCAGCGGCGGGGCCAGCCGGACGGTCGAGCCGTGCGTGTCCTTCACCAGGATGCCCTCGCGCATCAGGCGCTCGCTGACCTCCCGGCCGGTGCCGAGCGCCGGGTCGACGTCGACGCCCGCCCACAGGCCGCGGCTGCGGAACCCGGTGACGCCCTTGCCGACCAGCGCCTCCAGGCCCTCCCGCAGCACCACGCCCAGCTCGGCCGCGCGCCGCTGGAACTCGCCCGTCTCCAGCAGCTCCACCACGGCCGTGCCCACGGCCGCCGCCAGCGGGTTCCCGCCGAAGGTCGACCCGTGTTCCCCCGGACGGAGGACCTGGAGCACCTCGCGCCGGGCCACCACCGCCGACACCGGGACGATGCCGCCGCCCAGCGCCTTGCCCAGCAGCACCACGTCCGGCACGACCGACTCGTGCTCCACGGCCAGCGTGCGGCCGGTGCGCCCGAGCCCCGACTGGATCTCGTCGGCGACGAACAGGCACCCGGCGCGCCGGGTCAGCTCCCGCACTCCGGCCAGATAGCCGTCGTCCGGGATCAGCACACCGGCCTCGCCCTGGATCGGCTCGATCAGCACCGCCGCCGTCGTCCCGTCGACAGCCGCCTCCATGGCCGCGAGGTCGTTGTACGGCACCACCCGGAACCCCGGGGTGAAGGGACCGAACCCGGCGCGGGCCGTTTCGTCCGTGGAGAAGCTGACGATGGTCGTGGTCCGGCCGTGGAAGTTGTCCGCCGCCACCACGATCGTCGCCCGGTCGGCCGGCACGCCCTTCACGTCGTAGGCCCACTTGCGGGCCACCTTGATGCCGCTCTCCACCGCCTCGGCGCCGGTGTTCATCGGCAGCACCATGTCCAGGCCGGTCAGCGCGGCCAGCCGCTCCGCGAATCCCGCGAGCCGGTCGTTGTGGAAGGCACGCGAGGTCAGCGTGAGCCGGTCCAGCTGGCGGTGCGCCGCCTCGATCAGCGCCGGGTGCCGGTGGCCGAAGTTCAGCGCCGAGTAGCCGGCCAGCATGTCCAGGTAGCGGCGGCCCTCGACGTCCTCCACCCACGCGCCCTCCGCGCGGGCGACGACCACGGGCAGCGGGTGGTAGTTGTGCGCGAGGACCGGCTCCTCCGCCGCGATCAGTTCGGCGGACGCGCGCGTACGGGGGGCAGAGGTCATGAGCGGATCTCCTGAGTGCAGCACTTGATGCCCCCGCCCGCCTTGTGGAACTCGGACAGGTCTACGGGGACGGGGACGTAACCGCGGTCGGCGAGCCGGCCGGCGAGGTGCGTCGCTCCCGGTGCGACGAACACGTGCCGGCCGTCCGAGACGGAGTTGAGGCCGAACGCCAGCGCGTCCTCCCGGGTGGCGGTCACCGCGTCCGGGTACAGCCGCTCCAGCACCTCACGGCTGCCCGGCGAGAACGCCTCCGGGCAGTACGCGACGTTCTCCTCGTCCAGCACGAACAGGGCCGTGTCCAGGTGGTAGAAGTACGGGTCCACCAGGGTCAGGCCGATCACCGGCACCCCGAAGAACTCCTGTACCTCGCGGTGCGCCTCGGGGGTGGTGCGGAAGCCGGTCCCGGCGAGGATCCAGCGCCCGGCGGGCACCAGGTCGCCCTCGCCCTCGCACACCGACTCCGGATGCTGGACGTCGAACCCGTGCGCCTTGAACCAGGCCTCGTACGGCACCGACTCCGGACGCCGCTCCGGAGCGTGGAACCGCGAGCCGAACACACGGCCGTCCACGACGACCGCCGCGTTCGCGGCGAACACCATGTCGGGCAGACCGGGCAGCGGTTCCACGGTCTCCACGGTATGGCCGTGCCGGCGGTAGGCGTCGACCAGCGACAGCCACTGCCGCCGGGCGAGTGAGACGTCGACGGGACGGTCCGGACGCATCCAGGGATTGATCGCGTACCGCACGGCGAAGAATCTGGGTTCGCAGACGAGAAAACGCCGTGGGCGCGCCACACGTGATTCGGGCACGAAGGGGTTCCTCCGCTTCACACGCTGTCAACAGGGGGTGACTCCACGGTAGGAACCCGGCCGTACGGACGACAAGCGACGGATCGTGCGCGTCCACGCAGGATCGCTGCGTCTTCCCGGCCCTCAGCGCACGTCCGGTGCGCCGTCAGGGGCGGGCTGCGTCACTCCCGCCTCAGGACTGTCGGGCAGCAGGTGCGACAGCACCATCACGCTGATCGTCTTCCGGATGAACGGCTCCTGGCGGATCCGCTCCAGCACCTCCTCGAAGTGCTCCACGTCCCGCGCCCGCACGTGCAGCAGGGCGTCCGCACCCCCGGTCACCGTCATCGCCGCCGCGATCTCCGGATGGTTGCGCACCACCTCCGCCAGCCGCCGCGGCGGCGCCGCACCCTCGCAGTACACCTCCACGTACGCCTCGGTGCGCCAGCCCAGCGCGGACGGCCGCACGGTCGCGGTGAACCCGGTGATCACCCCGGTCTCCCGCAGCCGGTCCACCCGGCGCTTGACCGCCGTCGCCGACAGCCCGACCGAGGCGCCGATCTCCGCGAAGGACGTCCTGGCGTTCGCCATCAGGGCGGTGACGATCTTCCGGTCGAGCTCGTCGAACGGCGTGGGCCTGCTGTTCATGCGGGCACTGTATCCACGGCCGCCCCACGGTCACCCCGGGTGCGCCCACGGGGGAGGAGCGGCGCGGACCGGCGCGGACCGGGGTGGAACGCCCTTGTCCGGCACATGGTCCCGGCCCGGAGATCCCCCTACACTCCCCATTCATGCTGCGCGCCCTCGCCGTCGACGACGAACGCCCCTCCCTGGAGGAACTGCTGTACCTGCTGAACGCCGACCCGCGCATCGGCAGCGCGGAAGGCGCCGGCGACGCCACCGAGGCCCTGCGCCGCATCAACCGCGCCCTGGAGTCCGGACCCGACGGGCCCGACGCCATCGACGTCGTCTTCCTCGACATCCAGATGCCCGGCCTCGACGGACTCGACCTCGCCCGGCTGCTCACCGGCTTCGCCCGGCCGCCGCTCGTCGTGTTCGTCACCGCCCACGAGGATTTCGCCGTCCAGGCCTTCGACCTCAAGGCCGTCGACTACGTGCTCAAACCCGTACGCAAGGAACGCCTCGCCGAGGCCGTGCGGCGGGCCGCCGCCCAGCGCGACGCCGCC
>MUNG01000372.1:270-15322 GCA_002154585.1 Streptomyces pseudogriseolus | reverse complement strand
ATGTAGCCGGGGCGGCCCACCTGGGTCTGGGCCTCGCCGCGGTGGGCCGCCCCGGCTACATCACCCTCGACCGAGCCGCCGACCTCGGCGAAGGCCACGACCGCACGGTCGAGAACCTCCGCACCCGCACCCACGAACTCCTCGACGCCGCCTACGCCCAGGGCGTCCGCTACATCGACGCGGCCCGCTCCTACGGCCGCAGCGAGGAGTTCCTCGCGGACTGGCTGAAGAGCCGCCCCGACGTCACCGACGTGGTCGTCGGCAGCAAGTGGGGCTACACCTACACCGCCGGCTGGACCACCGACGCCGAGCGGCACGAGGTCAAGGACCACTCCCTCGCCGCGTACGAGCGCCAGCGCGCCGAGACCGACGCGATTCTCGGCGACCGCCTCGACCTCTACCAGATCCACTCGGTCACCCCGGACAGCCCGGCCCTCACCGACAAGGACCTGCACGCCCGCCTCGCCGAGGCGGCGGCGCAGGGCGTGACCGTCGGCTTCTCCACCAGCGGCCCCCGCCAGGCGGACGCCGTGCGCGCGGCCCTCGCCGTCACCGTCGACGGCGACCCCCTCTTCCGCACGGTGCAGTCGACCTACAACGTCCTGGAGACCTCCGCGGGGCCCGCGCTGGCCGAGGCCCACGACGCCGGACTCACCGTCATCGTCAAGGAGGGCATGGCCAACGGCCGCCTGGCCGCACCGCACGCCCCCGAGCCGCTGCGCGCCGTCGCCGAGGAAACCGGCCTGGGCTGCGACGCGGTCGCGCTCGCCTTCGTACTCCGCCAGTCCTGGACGGGCGTCGTCCTGTCCGGCGCGGCGACCACGGTCCAGCTGGCCTCCAACCTGCACGCGGCGGCCGTCGACCTCACCGACGACCAGCTCGCCCGCCTAACCCCGCTGGCGGAGACCCCGGAGGCGTACTGGCAGCACCGAAGCGCGCTGCCCTGGCACTGACCGCCACCCCTGCACAGCACACACACCGCCTGAGGCACCCATAACCCGAATGAGACAAAGATGTCTCACGTGCGGTACCGTCGTCTCATGGCTGTCGACCGAGACCACGTGCTGCGCAGCGCCGCGGCCCTGCTGACCCGTAAGTCCACCGCGACCATGGACGAGGTCGCCAGGGCCGCCGGGATCAGCCGCGCCACCCTGCACCGGCAGTTCGCCGGCCGGGACGCGCTGGTCCGCGCCCTGGAAGCACTGGGCATCGCCGAGTGCGAGGCCGCCCTCGCCGCCGCCCGCACCGACGAGGGGTCCGCCACCGACGCCCTACGGCGCCTGGTCGCCGCGATCGAACCGCACGCCCCCCTGCTCGCCTTCCTCTACACCGAGAACCAGCTGTTCGAGGGCGAGGAGCAGAACGAGGGCTGGGCCGCGATCGACGAGCGCATCGCCGCGCTGTTCCGGCGCGGCCAGTCGAGCGGCGAGTTCCGCATCGACCTCACCCCGGCCTGGCTCACCGAGGCCCTCTACGGCCTGCTCGCCTCCGCCGCCTGGGCGGTGGCCGAGGGCCGGGTCGCCCCCAAGGACTTCACCCACATGATCGTCGAGCTGCTGCTCGGCGGCGTACGACGCCCGGAGGAACCGGCGTCGAGGAAGGAATCATGACCAGCGCCATACGGCCGCGGACCACGACCGAGGAAGCGCGCCGCCCCGGCCGCTGGCTCGCCCTGTCGGTCCTCGTGCTCGCCGTCCTGCTGGTGGCCGTCGACGCGACCGTCCTCGGCCTCGCCACCCCGTACATCAGCGAGGACCTCGCACCCACCGGCTCCCAGCTGCTGTGGATCGGCGACGTCTACTCGTTCGTGCTCGCCGGACTGCTCGTGTCGATGGGCAGCCTCGGCGACCGCGTCGGCCGCAAGCGGATCCTGCTGTACGGCGCCGCCGCCTTCGGCCTGATCTCCGTGCTCAACGCCTACGCGCACACGCCCGAGGTGATGATCGCGGCGCGCGCCCTGCTCGGCGTCGCCGGTGCCACGCTGATGCCGGCCACCCTCGCCCTGATCCGCAACCTCTTCCACGACCCGCGCGAGCGCAGCCTCGCCATCGGCATCTGGGGCGCGACCGCCTCCGCCGGCACGGCGGTCGGACCGATCCTCGGCGGGCTGCTGCTGGAGCACTTCTGGTGGGGCTCGGTGTTCCTGATCAACCTGCCGGTCATGGCGGTCCTGGTGGTCGTCGGCAGCAGGCTGCTGCCGGAGTCGCGTACCCCCGAACCAGGCCCGTGGGACCTGACCAGCGTCGCCCTGTCCCTGGCCGGCATGATCGGCGTGGTCTACGCGGTGAAGGAGACCGCCAGTCACGGCCCCGCCGCGTCCGCCCTGGCCGCGGGGCTGCTGGGCGCGACGGCGCTGTACCTGTTCGTCCGCCGCCAGCTCACTCTCCCGAAGCCGCTCCTGGACATGCGGCTGTTCCGCAGCCGGGGCTTCAGCGGGGCGGTGCTCGCCGACCTGCTGACCGTCCTCGGCCTGTCCGGCCTGGTGTTCTTCCTCTCCCAGTACCTGCAACTGGTGCAGGGGCGACGCCCGTTCGAGGCGGGCCTCGCGGAACTGCCCGCCGCGATCGGCGCGGTGGCGGCCGGTCTGATCGCCGGCCGGACCGCCCGCCGCTTCTCGGTGCGCTCGGTCGTCGCCGGCGGCCTGGCGGCCATCGGCCTGGCCCTGGCCGCTCTCACGGTCATCGGCCAGTCGACCGGCTATCCGCTGCTCGGCGCGGCGCTGCTGGTGGTCGGCGCGGGCGCGGGCTTCTCGTTCACGGTGACGGCGGACGTGATCCTCTCGAGCGTCCCCAAGGAACAGGCGGGCGCCGCCTCCGCCGTCTCGGAGACGGCGTACGAACTCG
Source organism: Streptomyces pseudogriseolus (assembly GCA_002154585.1). Lineage (GTDB taxonomy): Bacteria > Actinomycetota > Actinomycetes > Streptomycetales > Streptomycetaceae > Streptomyces > Streptomyces pseudogriseolus. Next base: position 12,479 of record MUNG01000372.1, on the reverse strand, counting down.
GCGCGGCCCTGGGCATCGCCGTCCTGGGCTCCATCGTCACGGGCGTCTACCGCGGCTTCCCCGCCCCGCCGGGCACCCCGGCCACCGCGCACGAGTCGCTGGGCAGCGCGGTGGACACGGCGACCCGGATGTCCGCCCACACGGCGGAACCCATGCTGGAAGCGGCCCGCGAGGCCTTCGTCGACGGCCTCACCCTGGCGGCGGGAGCAGGAGCGGCGGTCCTCCTGACGGCGTCAGCGGCAGCGTGGTTCATGCTCCGCGACGAGAAGCTCCCCACCACCTGACCCGCGCGCAGGCCACCGGGACGCGGCCACCCGCCCATCCAGGCTCGCGGAAATGCCTCAGGGGCGCGGGGAACTGCGCGACAAGCCCCCACCCACCCGCACGGAACCGACAACCGCGGCCCGGCCGAAGAACTACGCGGCTTCCTTGGCCTTGCTCGCGTACATGTCCACGTACTCCTGCCCCGACAACCGCATGACCTCCGCCATCACCGAATCGGTGACCGCCCGCAGCACATACCGGTCGCGGTCCATCCCCTCGTACCGCGAGAACTCCATCGCCTCACCGAACCGCACGGTGACCCGCCCCGGCCGGGGCAGCCCCGCCCCGCCCGGCTGCAGCTTGTCCGTGCCGATCATGGCGAACGGCACCACCGGCGCGCCCGTCATCAGCGTCAGCCGGGCGATGCCGGTGCGGCCGCGGTACAGGCGGCCGTCGGGGGAGCGGGTGCCCTCGGGGTAGATGCCGAAGACCCTGCCCTCCTCCAGCACCCGGCGCCCGGTCATCAGGGCGGCCACCCCACCCCGGCCGCCGTCGCGGTCGACGGGGATCATGCCGACGCCGGTGAAGAACCACGCCATCAGCCGCCCCTTGAGGCCCTTGCCGGTGACGTACTCGTCCTTGCCGATGAAGCAGACCTGCCGGTCGCAGACCAGCGGCAGAATCATCGAGTCGATGAACGTGAGGTGATTGCCGGCCAGGATCACCGGACCGTCGCCCGGGATGTGCTCCGCGCCCTCCACCCGTGGGCGGAACATCAGGCGCATGATCGGACCGAGCACTGCCTTGATGAGCGCGAAGCGGGACAACGGGCCCTCCGGTGGGAAGCGGACGTCGACGAATGCCGTACGAGTCTGTGCAGGTGAGGACATTACTCGCGGTCCGGGGAGTCGCGCACATCGGGCTCGTGGCAGTTGACCGAGGTCTTGCGGACTCTTGACCCGGGTCTGCCTGCGCGACCACGCCCGCGCGCGGCGGGAGAACCGGCCGCCACACTGTGACGCGGCTCGCCCGTACCGCTCGCCCACCCCCGCGCCCCGCCGGGTACCCGCACCCCCCGGAGCGAACCGGACGCCCCGTCACATCACCCCCGGAATACGACAGACGTACGTCAAACACAGGAGGGCGTACGTCACGCGACACCACCCGTCTGTTCGGCTCCAAGCCTCCCCTTCGTCAACCGCGCGCACCTACGATCGGCCCGCACCGCACCAGCCGACACAGGAGGCGTTCATGGGGACACGGGAGTCGAACGAACAGGCGAGCGGGACCGGACGGCGGGCCCTGCTCGGGGCGGCGGTCCTCGGCGCGGGCGGCACCGTCCTGGGGCTCGGCGGCACGGCCGGCGCGGCGGAGAACACCGGGCGCGGGCCCGCGCGGGGTCGCGGCCGTGGGCTCGGCAGCCTGCCCGTGCCGACGATCGTGGGTCACCGGGGCGCCAGCGGCTACCGGCCCGAGCACACGTTCGGCTCGTACCAGCTCGCCCTCGACATGGGCGCCGACATCGTCGAGGCCGGCGACCTGGTGGCCACCAAGGACGGCCACCTCGTCTGCCGGCACGAGCCGGAGATCGGCGGCACCACCGACGTCGCCGACCACCCCGAGTTCGCCGGCCGCCGCACCACCAAGACGCTGGACGGCGTCCAGATCACCGGCTGGTTCACCGAGGACTTCACGCTCGCCGAGCTCAAGCGGCTGCGGGCGGTGGAGCGCATCCCCGCCAACCGTCCGCACAACACCCTGTACAACGGCCGTTGGGAGATCCCCACCTTCGAGGAGGTGCTGCGCTGGCAGGACGAGCAGACCCGTGCGCGCGGCAAGCAGGTGTGGATCTACCCCGAGCTCAAGCACCCCACCTACTTCCGCAAGCTGGGCCTCGGCCTGGAGGAGCGGGTGGTGAGACTGCTGCGCAAGCACGACAAGGACCGCAGGAACTCGCCGGTGATCCTTCAGTCGTTCGAGCCGACCAGCGTCCGGCGCCTGAGCAAGCTCGTGGACAACCCGCTGGTCGTGCTGCTGTCCGACGCCGCGAGCCGCCCCTGGGACTTCGTCGAGACCGGCGACCCGCGCACCACGGCCGACCTCGTCACGCCGGGGGGCCTGAAGGAGATCGCCTCCTACGCGCAGGGCATCGGCCCCACCCTCGACCTGGTCATTCCGCGCGACGCCTCGGGCCGGCTCACCGAACCCACCACCCTGGTCCGTGACGCCCACCGCGCGGGACTGATCCTGCACCCCTACACGATGCGCAACGAGAACCCGTTCCTGCCCGCCGAGTTCCGCAAGGGCTCCGACCCCGACGCCTACGGCGACGTCTTCGGCGCCTACCGCGTCTACTTCGCCACCGGCATCGACGGCGTCTTCACCGACAACCCGGACACCGGGCTGCTGGCCCGCGAGGACTTCGTCAACCGCTGATCCGCCCCGGCCCCGGAAGGGGTGAGGTACGGCCGCCCCGGGCAACCCCGCCCGGGGCGGCCGGGTCGTTGCGCGTGTGAGGACAACCGACCCGCCACCCGCGTACGACCCGTCACCCGCCTACGACCTGATCGCCGTGCCCGGCCTGATGGCGCTGCTCGGCCCGCTGCTCGCCGCGGAGGCCGCCGCCGAGGCGTACGGCGGCGGCACCGAACCGGGCGACCTGGAACAGGCGGTCTGGCTCCGGCTCCTCGAGCGGCTCCACCGTGACGGACCGCCGGACGACCCGCAGCTGTGGCTGCGTCGCGCGGTCCGCGCGGAGGCCCGCCGCGTCCGACGTACCGCCCGCCGTGAGACGGCGCTGACCCGCGAACCCGCCGACGCAGGCCGGCACGACCCGGAACGGCTCGCGCTCGCCGCCGCCCGCCGCCGCGCCCTGCGTGACGCGGTGCGCAGGCTTCCCGGCCGCTGCCCCGGTCTGCTCGCCGCGCTGCTGTCCCCGCACGATCCGACATACCGGGAAATCGCAGGGGAGTTGGGTATCTCACAGGGCAGTCTCGGCCCGGAACGCTCCAGATGCCTGGGATGTCTGCGTCGTTTACTCGCGGCGGAGGTTGCGGCGGGCTGAGGACGGGGATAGGAGTGAGGGACAACAGGTGATCAGGTGAGCGGGAGGCGTGCGCACATGGGCATGAGCGTGACCATCTCTGCGGCGGCCGAGCAGGACGCGGAGCAGATCTTCAGGTTGCAGTACCTGTGCTTCCAGAGCGAGGCGGCCCTCTACGGCAACTACCGCATCGATCCCCTGGTCCAGACCCTCGACTCGGTCCGCGAGGAGGTCGCCGGGGACTGCGTGTTCGTCGCGCGCCTCGGCGACGAGATCGTCGGGTCGGTGCACGGCAGGATCACCGAGGACGGCGCCGCCGCGATCGGCAAGCTCTGCGTCCACCCCCGCCTCCAGGGCCACGGCATCGGCGCCCGGCTGCTCAAGGCGGCCGAGGCGGCCCTCGCCGGCGAGCGCGGCGCCCGCACCTTCCGGCTGCACGCCGGTCACCGCAGCGAGAGCAACCTCCGCCTCTACAGCAAGGTCGGCTACCAGCGCGTGGGCACGTCCCGCGGCGCCGACGGCGTACCGATGATCGTGCTGGAGAAGACGGCGGAGGCGTACGCGACGACCGCCTGACCGCGACGGACGGACCGGCCGCCCGTCAGGCGGCCGGCTCCTGGACGCGCGCCCGGCGCAGCCAGTACACGGCGGTCAGCGGCAGCAGCACCGGGATGAAGAGATAGCCCATCCCGTAGTCGGACCACACGGTGGCGTCGGGGAAGGCGGACGGCTCCACCAGCGTCCAGGTGCCGACGGTCAGCACGCCCACCAGCTCGGCGGCGCAGCACACCAGCGCCGCCCTGCGGGCCTTCTCCCCGCCGCGCACCAGCGTGTACGTGATGAAGCCGTAGACCACGCCGGCCAGCGCGGACAGCGTGTAGGCGAGCGGCGCGCGGTCGAACTCGGTGGCGATCTGGTAGACCGAGCGCGACACGGCGCCGACCACCATCACCCCGTACAGCCAGACCAGCAGCAGTCCGGGCCCGCTCGCCAGCCGGGTCCGCCCCGGCCTCTCCTGGGTCGCGGTCATCTCAGCCTCCCCAGATGTCGAACAGCCGCACCTCGAGCACGGCCAGCACCACGCCGCTCGCGGCGACGGTCACCGATCCCCAGCGGGAGCGCTCGCCCAGCGACAGGAAGCCCGCCGCCGGGACGCAGGCGAACGAGCCCAGCAGATACGCCACGAAGATCGTCGTGCCCTGCTCCGGCTTCTCGCCCCGGGCCAGCTGCACGATCCCGACCACCAGCTGCACCAGCGCCAGCAGCGTCACCACGGCCATGCCGATGAAGTGCCAGTCCTTCGTCGGCTGGTCACGGTAGGCGGCCCAGCCGCACCAGGCGGCGAGCAGCAGCGCGGCGACAGCGGTCACCACGGTCAGGACATCCAGCATGGCAAGGAGCCTATTACGCCGGAAAAGCCCCGCCGTCCCCGCCCCCGCGAGCAACGGCCTCGGAGCCCTCGGCGACGAGTCCGGCGGCGACCGCCCATCTGTGGATCCGCGCGTGCGCGCCCCCGCCGGGCGCCGGCGCCGACGTGGGCACCGGACCCGGGGCGGTCTCGATCAGGTGGGCCATCGTCCAGGCGAGCCCGTAGCCGTCGTCCGGCCCGAAACAGCCGGCCAGGGCCTCCGCCTCGGCGAGGCTCAACGGGCGCGGGATCGCGTCCAGTTGCCGCGCCCTGCGGTCGATCTCGGCTTCCTCCCCGGTCTCCTCGCCGGGCAGCGGTCCGTCCGCCACGAAGGCGCTCACCTCGGGTCTCATGCCGTCATGATGCGCCACGGCCGGAGCCGGCCCCGTCCGGCGGGACCGTATGGTCGATGGCATGACCATCCATGCGCGTGCCCTGCTCTTCGACAACGACGGGACCCTCGTCTCGTCCCTGGAGTCCGTCAACCGCTGCTGGACGCGGTGGGCCGTGGAGTACGGACTCACGGCCGAGGACTTCGCGCGGGTGGAGCTGCACGGGCGGCCGGCCGCCGAGATAGCCGCCGACCTGCTGCCCGCCCACGTCGTGCCGCAGGCCGTCGCGCGCATCGAGGACCTGGAGGTGGAGGACGTCGCGGGCGGCGGGGTGCGTCTCCTGCCCGGGACCGAGGAGTTCCTCGCCGGACTGCCCGCCGAGCGCTGGGCCGTGGTCACCTCCGCCACCCGGCGCCTCGCCGAGGCCCGGCTCGCCGCCGTCGGCATCCTGCCCAAGACGCTGATCGCCGCCGACGACATCACCCGCGGCAAGCCCGACCCCGAGCCCTACCTGCTCGCCGCCCGCACGCTCGGCGTCGACCCCGCCGACTGCGTCGTCTTCGAGGACGCCCCCGCCGGGCTCCAGGCCGGCCGCGCCGCCGGCATGACGACCGTGGCCTTGGCCACAACCCACCGTGCCGAGGAGCTGACCGCCGACCTGGTGGTGAAGGACCTGTCGGCCCTGTCCGCACTGGTCACCGAGGCCGGGATCGAGATCTCCGTACGGCCCTGACGTGCGGGCGCGGGTGTCCACGGCTGTCCACTATGCGGACGGCCGGGTCCGTTCAGAAGTGAACGTCTGCTTTACTGACCGCATGACCACGACGAGCGACCGCACCCCTGCGACCGAGGCGACCATGACGCCCGGTGCTCGTTGTATGTGTCCGCGCCGAATGCGCGCCTTCTAGAGGGCCCCCGCACCGCCAGAGCCTCGCGCCCCGAAGCGAGAGCCGGCTCACGTCCGCCCGCGTGCCCCGCACGCGCGACCGAGCCACGCCCCGCGCACGTTTCCCCCCGGACCCCCGCATGTCCGCGGGATCCGTGCCGCCCTGCCGCCCTTCCCTGCATGCCACGTGCCCGGCGCCCACGACGCGCCGCGCACTCGACAGTGACGGAAACCCACGTGATCACCACCTCGGGCCTCACGAAGGTCTATCGGACTCACCGCTCACGCGGCCGCGAGGTCACCGCCCTGGACGGCGTCGACCTGCACGTCCGCGAAGGCGAGGTCTACGGCGTCATCGGCCAGTCCGGCGCCGGCAAGTCCTCCCTCATCCGCTGCGTCAACCTGCTGGAGCGTCCCACCTCGGGCACCGTGACCGTGGCCGGCCAGGACCTCACCGCGCTCGCCGGCCGCGGCCCCCGCGCCGGCCGGGAGCTCCGCCAGGCGCGCAGCCGCATCGGCATGGTCTTCCAGCACTTCAACCTGCTGTCCTCGCGCACCGTGCAGGACAACGTGGAACTCCCGCTGGAGATCCTCGGCACGTCGGGGAAGGAACGTTCCCGCAAGGCGCTGGAACTGCTCGACCTGGTCGGCCTCGCCGACAAGGCCAAGGCCTACCCGGCCCAGCTCTCCGGCGGCCAGAAGCAGCGCGTCGGCATCGCCCGCGCCCTCGCCGGCGACCCCAAGGTGCTGCTCTCCGACGAGGCCACCAGCGCCCTGGACCCGGAGACCACCCGCTCGATCCTCCAGTTGCTGCGCGACCTCAACCGCCAGCTCGGCCTCACCGTCCTGCTCATCACGCACGAGATGGACGTCGTGAAGTCGGTCTGCGACTCGGCCGCCCTCATGGAGAAGGGCCGCATCGTCGAGTCCGGCACGGTCGCCGACCTGCTGGCCACCCCCGGCTCGCAACTCGCCGCCGCGCTGTTCCCCGTCGGCGGCGAGGCGAGCGGCGACGACCGCACCGTCCTCGACGTGACCTTCCACGGCGAGAGCGCCACCCAGCCGGTCATCTCCCAGCTCTCGCGCACCTACAACATCGACATATCGATCCTCGGCGCCGCCATCGACACCGTCGGCGGGCTCCAGGTCGGCCGCATGCGCATCGAACTGCCCGGCCGCTACGAGGACAACGTCGTGCCCATCGGCTTCCTGCGCGAGCAGGGCCTGCAGATCGACGTCGTCGACCACGACGAGCCCGCGCTGGCGAAGGAGGGCGCCAAGTGACCTGGTCCGAGATGCAGCCGCTGCTGGAACAGGCCTGTACCGAGACGCTGATCATGGTCGGCTGGTCCACCCTGATCGCCGTCGTCGGCGGCCTTCCGCTCGGCATCCTGCTGGTCCTCACCGACAAGGGCGGACTGCTCCAGAACACCGTGGTGAACAAGGTCATCGGGCAGATCGTGAACATCGGCCGCTCGCTGCCGTTCATCATCCTCATGGTCGCCCTGATGAACTTCACCCGCTGGGTCACCGGCACCACCATCGGCAGCGAGGCCGCGATCGTGCCGCTCGCCATCGGCGGCATCCCCTTCTTCGCGCGGCTCGTCGAGACCGCCGTGCGCGAGGTGGACCACGGGCTCGTGGAGGCCGTGCAGGCGATGGGCGGCAACACCTGGACCATCGTCCGCAAGGTCCTCGTCCCCGAGGCGCTGCCCTCGCTGATCGCCTCCACCACCACCACGGTCATCGCGCTCATCGGCTACTCCGCCATGGCCGGCACCGTCGGCGGCGGCGGACTCGGCGACCTCGCCGTCCGCTACGGCTACCAGCGCTTCGAGACCGGCCTGATGTGGATCACCGTCGCGGTCCTCGCCGTGGCCATCTCGCTGATCCAGTTCGCCGGCGACTTCGCCGCCCGCGCCCTGCACCGCCGCGGCGCCCGCTCCGGACCCGCCCCCAGGCTGCGGCTGCTGAAGAGCGGCGAGCCCGCCACCGCCGACGTCGGCAAGGTCGCGTAGCCGCCGGCCAGGCCGCCCGGCCACCCCTCCCCAGACTCCCCGTGCACCAGGACGGGGTCGCACCACCCAAGGAAAGGCACTTTTCGTGCGTAACACCGCCAAGATCACCACCGCCGTCCTCGCCGCCGGAGCCCTCACCCTCGGGCTCACCGCCTGCGGCGCGGACCAGGACGCCGCCTCCGACACCTCCGGCCCGCTGGTCGTCGCCGCGAGCCCCGTGCCGCACGCCGAGATCCTGAACTTCGTGAAGGACAACCTCGCCGAGAAGGCCGGCCTCGACCTCGAGGTCAAGGAGTTCACCGACTACGTCACCCCGAACACCGCGACGGAGGACGGCTCGGTCGGCGCCAACTACTTCCAGACCCAGCCGTACCTCGACGACTTCAACAAGAAGAACGGCACCCACATCGTGTCGGTCGTCGACGTGCACCTGGAGCCGCTCGGCCTCTACTCGCACACGGTGAAGAAGGCCGACGAGCTGAAGAGCGGCGCGACGATCGCGATCCCCAACGACACCGTCAACGAGGGCCGCGCCCTCCAGCTGCTCGCCGCGAACGGCCTGCTCACCCTCAAGGACGGCGTCGGCACCGCGGCGACCCCCGCGGACATCACCGAGAACCCCAAGAAGCTCACCTTCAAGGAGCTCGAGGCCGCCCAGACCCCGCGTTCCCTGGACGACGTCGACGCCGCCGTGGTCAACGGCAACTACGCCATCGAGGCCGACCTGAAGCCCGCCGAGGACGCCCTGGTCCTGGAGAAGGCCAAGGACAACCCGAACAGCAACCTCCTCGCCGTCAAGGAGGGCCAGGAGGACGACCCGCGCGTCAAGAAGCTCGCGAAGCTCCTCACCTCGCCCGAGGTGAAGAAGTTCATCGAGGACACCTACGCCGGCTCGGTGCTCCCCTCCTTCTGATCCGTTCCGGTCCGTTCCGGTCCGCCCTCACCGCACCGCGACACCCGCCACGGGGTCCGACTCCGCGCCGCTCGGCGACGGGGGAGGACCCCGTCGTGCGTTCCGGTGCTTTCATGCTGCATGCTGGGCAGTTCAGCAGCACCCGACGGTCTCTCAGGTTACGGAGCCACGCATGACGAGCACCTTCCCCGACATCTCCCTCAGCACGGAGCGGTTGGTGCTGCGTCCCCTCGACGCGGACGACGTCCCCGCCCTCGCCGCGATGATGAGCGACGAGCAGGTGGGCGCCTGGACCGCCGTCCCGCAGCCGTTCACCGAGGACACCGCCCGCACCTGGATCACCGAGTACGCGCCCGCCGAACGCGCCGCGGGACACGGCCTCGACCTCGCCGTCGCCGAGTTCCTCACCCAGCGCCTGGTCGGCCTCATCCGCCTCACCCGCACCAACTGGCACGTGCGCTCCACCGAGCTGTCGTACATCGTCGCCCCCTGGGCGCGCGGCGAGGGCTACGCCTCCGAGGCCGCCCTCGCCACCGCCCAGTGGCTCTTCGGTGACCAGAAACTCCAGCGCGTCGAGCTGCGCACCGCCGCCGACAACACTGCCGCCCAGCAGGTCGCCCAGAAGATCGGCTGCATAAGCGAGGGTGTACTGCGCAACGCCTGCATAGCCAGGGTCCGCGGCGAGGACGGCGGCTGGAGCGAGGTCCGCACCGACTACATCGTGTGGAGCCTGCTGCCCGAGGACATCGAGGGCGCGGACGGACAACTGGCCGACAGCGGCGGCTACCCCGGCTACACCGACTGGAACTGACGTCCGAGGGGCGTCCGGCGGCCCGCACCGGCGAAGCGGTCCGTGACCGCACCAGGTAATCTCAGCAGACCGCCTCCGGGCGGAACAGCCGACGACGACCTGCGCGAACCCCAGGAGACTGACGACGATGGCCGACCGGGTCACGGTGATCGGCTGGGACGGCTCGCCGCTCACCGACGCGGCACGCTCCGCACTCGGCGCCGCCACGCTGGTCGCCGGCGCCGCACACCACCTGGCGCTCCCCGAGGTGCCCGCCGCGGCCGAGCGCATCCGCCTCGGCTCCGTCTCCCTCGCCGCCCGCCGCATCGCCGCCCACCGCGGCACGGCCGTCGTGCTCGCCGACGGCGACCCCGGCTTCTTCGGCGTCGTACGCACCCTGCGCGCGCCGGAGTTCGGCCTGGAGGTCGAGGTCGTGCCCGCCGTCTCCTCGGTCGCCGCCGCCTTCGCCCGGGCCGGCATGCCCTGGGACGACGCGGAAGTGGTCGTCGCCCACCCGCGCACCCTGCGCCGCGCCGTGAACGTGTGCCGCGCCCACACCAAGGTGGCGGTGCTCACCTCGCCCGGCGCGGGCCCCGCCGAACTCGGCCTGCTGATGGAGGGCGTCCACCGCTCCTTCGTCATCTGCGAGGAACTCGGCACCGAGCGCGAACAGGTCACCGTCGTCACCTCCGACAAGGCCGCCGACCACACCTGGCGCGACCCCAACGTGGTCATCGTCATCGGCGGCCCGGTGGCCGCCGGCGACACCGCCGGCTGGATCGCCGGACGCGACCCCTCCGCCGGACCGCGCGGCTGGACGCTGCCCGCGGGGGAGTACGGCGGCGACCTCGGCGAGGGCGAGCGGGAACCCGTCCGCATCGGCCAACTCGCCCGCCTCGGGCCGGGCCTGGGCGACCTCGTCTGGGACATCGGCTGCGGCTCCGGCGCGTTCGCCACCGACGCCGCGCGGGCCGGGGCGGCCGTCATCGCCGTCGACCGCGACCGGGACGCCTGCGCCCGCACCGACGCCGCCGCGCGCCGCCACGGCGTCCAGATGCAGATCGTCCACGGCACCGCGCCGCACGTCCTGGAGAACCTTCCCGAACCCGACGTGGTCCGGGTCGGCGGCGGGGGAGCGGCCGTGGTCTCCGCCGTGGCCGACCGCCGCCCGCAGCGCATCGTCACGCACGCCGCCACCCGCGACGACGCCGAACTGATCGGCCGGAACCTGGCGGAACACGGCTACCGCGTCGAGTGCGCCCTGCTCCAGTCCGTCGAACTCGACACGCGGGCCTGGACGGAGAAGGAACGGAGCGTCGCGTTCCTGCTCAGCGGGGTGCTGCCCGCCCGAGGCCGCTGAGCCGCATTGCCGTCCCCGTGATCGGTTTGTCTTACCGCGCGCGGTAGGCTGGCCGATCGTTGTACCGCACTGGTCACCCGACGCTTCGTCGGCCAATGTCCAAAAAGCGCGCCCGTTTTGGGGTGGGTCGTGGTACGGCAGGAACCGGAGGACGCGCAACGTGGCGCAGTCCACAGCGGAACCGTCGCCGATCAAGCTGACGCGACGGCGGTGCGCCCGCGACAATGCCAGTGAATGGCTTTGTCGCCTTTTCCGGGCGGGCCGTTCGTGCCGCTGGGGACGCACGCTCGTTCTTCAGTGTGGGGCGGTCGGTGCGCCGTTCCGGGTGAGCTGGTCGTAGGAGCACTAACCGATGGGCGAGGGGTACGCATGACCGACACCGGCCAGGTCCCGGGCGAGGGACTGCCGGAGAACGCAGGCAGGGTGGAGCAGCCGGGCGTCGCCGCGCCGGACGCGTACACCTACCTCTCCGACAGTCCCGCCGAGGACGTAGACCTGCTGCTGCCGGGCGCCCAGGGCGCCTGGGGCAACGAGATCGCGCCGCCCGCGCCCGCGCCGGTCGTCGAGACCGTCCACCAGCCGGGCCCGCACGAGACGGACGGCCGCGACAGCGGCTCCGTCGACCTCGGCGGCGTCCGCCCGCCCGAGCCGCAGACCCCGGCGCCTGCGCCGGCCCCCTCACCGGCCGCGGCTCCGGCCGCGCCGCGCCGTCCGCTGCACCTCGGCCCGCCGCTGCCCGACCTGTCCGCGAGCCCGGTCCGCTCCCTCGCCGACCGCGGCCCCGCCGACCTGCCCGCCCGCCAGCCGGGCCCGCCGACCCTCGGCCCCGAGTACCTCGACGTCCCCCGCACGCCCGAGCCGGCGGCCCCGCAGGCCGCGCCGTGGGTGGCGCAGGGCGCGGCGGCCCCGGCAGCGGCGCTCGCGGACGCGGCCCAGGCGGCCGTCGCCCGGGTCGCCACCCAGGCGGTCGGTACGGCGGTCGCCGCCGAGGGCGAGCAGACGCCTGCGGCGGCTCACGACGAGCAGGNNTGCCGGACACCGGTGCCGGCGTGGCGCCGGACGCGCCGGTCGTCGGTGAGGCGGGGCACGGTGAGGTGCCCGTGGCTGAGGCCGAGGGCGCGGAGGAGGCGCAGGAGGCTGTGGTCCCGGAGGCGCCGGCCGTACAGGAGCAGCCCGTGGGCCCGGAGCCTGTAGC
>MUNG01000372.1:0-245 GCA_002154585.1 Streptomyces pseudogriseolus | reverse complement strand
CGAGCAGGTCCAGGTGCCGGGAGCCGTGATGGCGGACGGGCAGGACGCCGCCCAGGCCGTCGCCGCCGAGGCGGCCGACGCCGCCGGGCCGCAGGCGCCCGCTGACGAGACGGCCGGTACGCCGGAGGCCTCCGTCCACGCCGATGCCATTGCCGACGTGCCGCAGGACGTCCCGGTCGCCGAGGCCGTCGCGCCCGAGGCCGTACCCGTGCCCGAGGCTCCCGAGGCGCCGGAAGCCGCGCCGG
>MUNG01000371.1 GCA_002154585.1 Streptomyces pseudogriseolus | reverse complement strand
CGTGAGACGCCGCCGCACCCCCATTCCTCCCCCGCCCCTGCCGCAACGCGACGGCGTGGACCCGGTCCGGGTGCGTCTGCCCGCAGGCGGCCCCGGCGCAACGGTCCGCGAGCACCTGGTCCAGCGCCTCGCCGCGAACCCCGCGCTGATCGACCGCATGTTCGCCGCAGGCGAGATCGTCGGCGCCGACGGCCGCCCCGTCCCACCGGACACCCCGTACGCCCCGGGCCTCTGCGTCTGGTTCCACCGCGAGATGCCGGAGGAGCCCCTCGTCCCGTTCCCCCTGCACGTGCTGCACGTCGACGACCACCTCGTCGTCGTCGACAAGCCCCACTTCCTGGCCACCACCCCCCGCGGCAGCCACGTCCGGCAGACCGCGCTCGCCCGGCTCCGCCACGAGCTGGGCCTGCCGCGGCTGACCGCCGCGCACCGCCTGGACCGCCTCACCGCCGGACTGGTGCTGTTCACCGTGCGCCCCGAGGAGCGCGGCGCCTACCAGACGCTGTTCCGCGACCGGCGGGTGCACAAGGTGTACGAGGCCGTGGCCCCCCACGACCCGGACCTGCGCCTCCCCCGCACCGTGCGCAGCCGGATCGGCAAGGAGCGCGGGGTGCTGACCGCACGGGAGGTCGACGGGGAACCGAACGCGGAAACCCACGTGGAACGGCTCGCGCACCGGGCGGACGGCCTGGCCCGGTACCGCCTGGTGCCCGGCACCGGACAGACCCACCAGCTCCGGGTGCACATGAGCGCCCTCGGGGTGCCGATCCTCGGCGACCCCCTCTACCCCGAAGTCACCGCCCCGGTCCCGGCCGGCGACTTCCGGCGCCCGCTGCAACTGCTGGCGCGGGAACTGGCGTTCACCGATCCGGTGACGGGGGCGGAACGCCGGTTCACCAGCGGCCGGACGCTCGGGGCGTGGGTGTCGTACGAGGAGTGGGCGGCGGGTCAGTAACCGCGCCACCACCGCAGGAACCGCTGCCAGGCGCCCTTCGGCGGCTCCGGCCGGGCCGGCGGGGGCGGCACGGGCACCGCGGTGGGCGCCGGCCCCGGAACCGGACCCGCGCCCGGCATCCCGCCGCCGCTCGTCACCGCGCCGGCGCCTGCGTCACCGCCCCCCACGGACACAGTCGCCGGAGTCGCCGGAGTGGCCGAAACGGCCGCCTCCGCCGCCCCCTGCCGGGGGATCCCCCCGATCTGCCAGTCGTACGCCGCGGGCGACGGCGCGATGACCTCGTGGCTCGGCGCCTGCGTGATTTCCTGCTGCGGCCGGGGCGTGAAGTGCACCGGCAGCGACACCAGATGGCGCGAGGCGATGGACTCGGCGAAGGTCAGCTCCTCCTCCGCACAGCTCAGCTCGACGTCCGGCAGCCGCATCAGCAGGGCGTCGACGCCGACCTCGGCGATGACACGGCCGATGTCCTGGCCGGGGCACTCGTGGGTGCCGCCGCCGAACGCGAGGTGCGAGCGGTTTCCCTGCATGTCGGCGGTCGGGTCGGGGCGGACCCGGGGGTCGACGTTGGCGGGCGCGGGCGCGAACAGCAGCCCGTCGCCCTTGCGGATGCGCTGCCCGCCCAGCTCGGTGTCCTGCTTGGCGTAGTAGGCGAAGATGGTGCTGAACGGCGGTTCGTCCCAGAGGAGTTGCTCCACGGCCTGGGGCACGGTCATCTGGCCGCCGTTGAGCTGGGACCGGAAGCGGGGGTCGATCAGCACCTGGCGGAGCACGTTGGCGAGAAGGTTCGCGGTGGCCTCGTAGGCGGCGATCAGCACCACCCGCAGATGCTGGCTGACCTCCTCGTCCGACAGTCCGGCCGGGTGGCTGACGAGGTGGCCGGTGAAGTCGTCCTGCGGCTCCTTGCGGCGGCGGGCGGTGAGGCGGTTCAGCGCCTCCATCACGAAGGCGTTGCTGGCGATGGCTGTCTCGGTGCCGCGGATCATGTCGCGGGCGGCCTGCACCATGCGGTCGTCGTAGTCGTCGGGCATGCCGAGGACGTGGCACATCACGGCCATCGGCAGGTGCTCGGCGTACTGGCTCACCAGGTCGGCCTCGCCGGCCTCGCAGAACCGGTTGACGACCCGCTGGACGCTGCGGTTGACGTGCCGGCGCAGACCGCGGAAGTCGGTGGCGGCCACGGCCGTGTCGATGGCGCCGCGCCAGCGCCGGTGCTGCTCGCCCTCGGCGTGGGCGCACATCGGCTGCCAGGCGATGTGCGGCATCAGCGGGTGGTCCGGCTTGACCAGGCCGTCGCGCAGCGCGGACCAGATGCGGCTGTCCTTGGTGAACTGCGCCGGGCTGCGCACCAGTTGCTGGCTCTCGGCGTGGCCCAGCACGATCCACAGCGGCACGTCGTCGTGGACGAGCACGGGCGCCACCGGGCCGTGGTCCTCGCGCAGCCGCTCGTAGAGCTTCTTCAGGTCGTCCGACTCGTGGAGCCGGGCGAGTCCGCCGGCTCCGCGGCCGTGCGCGGGACATCCGGGGGGCGGTGCGGGCCGGGCGTCGTCGTCACCGGCCGGGCGGTCCGGCGTCTGGGAGTGGGATTCAGGCGTCACTGTGGTCGCTCCGAAGAGGGGAAAGCCAGAAGGGTCCGGGAAGGAGGAAGGTGCCGCGCGTCAGGTGAGCGAGCCCGTCATGGCGAGCGAGTGCAGGAAGCGCATCAGGGTCATCAGCACGTCGCGGCTGGAGGCGCGGCGCCGCACGTCGCACTCCACGATGGGGATCATCTCAGACAGGTCGAGCGCGGACCGCAGGTCGGAGAGGGGGTAACGGGGCGCGTCGGGGAAGGAGTTGACGGCGACGACGAAGGGCACGCCGCGTTCCTCGAGGCGGCCCATGACGTCGAAGCTGACCTCGAGGCGGCGGGTGTCGACCAGCACGACCGCGCCGAGCGCGCCCTCGAACAGGCCGTTCCACAGGAACCAGAAGCGTTCCTGGCCCGGCGTGCCGAACAGGTACAGCACCAGCTCGTCGGTGATCTTGATGCGGCCGAAGTCCATGGCGACGGTGGTGGCCGTCTTGGACGCGGAGCCGTAGTTGTCGTCGACCCCGATGCCGGCCTGCGTCATGGTCTCCTCGGTGGTCAGCGGTTTGATCTCGCTGACCGAGCCGACCATGGTGGTCTTGCCGACCCCGAACCCGCCGACGATCACGATCTTCACCGCGGACTGCGCCGTGTGGGGCAGCTGGTCCTCGGCGCGTGGGCCCGGGGTGGTGTCAGAGCCGTTGAAGTCCATGCATCACCGCTTCGAGAAGGGAACGGTCCGGGAGCGCCTTGCGGACGATCGGGGAGCGCGCCTGGACCAGTTCCGCCGTCAGCAGTTCGGTGATCAGCACGGTCACGACGCTGAACGGCAGACTGAGATAGGCCGACAGTTCGGCCACGGACAGGGGGGCGACGCAGAGCCTCAGCAGCGCCGCCTGCTCGGGGGTCGCGGAGGGCGGGGGGTCGGGTGAGCGCGCCACGATCAGTGTGACCAGGTCGATGTCGGCGCGCTCGCCGTCCGGTCCCGCGACGACGTACAGCCGCTCCGGGTTGCCGCCCTGGCCCTCCTTCTTGGCCGGGGCGGCCGGCTCGGCAGGGCCGTTCTGCCCGGGAGTGCGCCTCTGGCGTTGGGGAGGAGTCATACGGTCTGCCCGTTCCGTCGGGGCGGACTGGTCAGATGGGCGCCGATGCGGACGACGAGGTCGCGCATCATGCCGCCCATGCGGCCGGGTTCGCAGGTCATGTCGGAGAGCACCGCGAGGTAGGCGTTGGCGCCGGCGGCCATCAGGTAGAAGTAGCCCTCGTCGATCTCGATGAGCACCATCTTCATCTCGCCGTCGCCGTGCGGGAGTTCCTGCGCGACGGCGGCGGCGAGGCTCTGCACGCCGGCGCAGGCGGCGGCGACCCGGTCGGCGGCGTCCGGCTCGCCGCCGTAGCGGGCGATGCGCAGGCCGTCGGCGGAGAGCACCACGATCATCTCGACGCCGGGTACGCCGTCGGCGAGCTCCTTGAGCATCCAGTCGAAGTTGGCTCGTTGCTGGATCACTTGAGGTCCCCCTCGTCCTCGGCCTCGGTGCGGGCCGGTTCGTTGATGAGATGCAGGTAGGCGGTCGGGTTCCGGGTGAAGTCGGTGGGGTGGACGTCCGGGTCGAGGTCCTTCTTCAGTCCCTCCCAGAAGGCGTCGACCCACAGCCCGGGTTCGCGGTCGTTCTGCTTCTTCTTCTCGGGCTCGGCCGCGGCCCAGATGTCGTGGTACTCCTCGCCGCGCTCCTTGGCCTCCCGCTCGGCGCGCTCGGCGGCGGCCTGCTCGGCGTAGCGCTGGGCGAGCGGGGTCTTGACGCGGCTGCGGCGCTGCGGCAGGCCGCCCGCGGTCCACTCGGTGACCTCGGGGACGTCGTCCTCCATGGCGGCCGTGGCGGGGATGCGGGGGCTGGTGGG